>JBARWR010000108.1:0-16081 GCA_049646915.1 Microbacterium sp. | reverse complement strand
GGGCAGCGCGGAGCGCTGGCTGGAGTGGGGCGTGGGGATCGAATGGGCACGCGAGACGGACCGGTGGTCGTCGAGTCGCGCCAGCCGGGCCGGGGTGCGGGGCGGCAGCGCGCGCAGCGCCTTGAGGTGGTGCTTGATGCGCGGAATGATGCAGCCGATCAGCGAGATGAACAGCAGCAGGTAGATCGCCGAGAACCACGGCGAGGAGTACACGTCGAACAGGCTGAGATTGTCGAGGATCGGGAACAGATCGGGGTTGTCGGTCTGGTACTTCAGCACGCCGTTCGGGTCGGCGGAGCGCTGCGGGAAGATCGAGCCGGGGATCGCTGCGATCGCAAGGAACAGCAGCAGGATCAGGGCGACGCGCATCGACGTCAGCTGACGCCAGCCCCAGCGCAGCCAGCCGGTGACGCCGAGCTTCGGCTGGGCGATGCCGTCTTCGACCGGTGCGGCGGAGTCGAAGTGGTCGGCGGGGCGCAGCGGATCGGATGCCGCAGACGAGCCGTCCTGCGCGTTGCGCGCCTTCTTCTTCGGAGCCTTCGCACCGCTCTTCGCACCGTCAGAGGGGGAGGATGACACTGCCCATCACCGCCGTCAGTCTTGACATGATCTGAGTCCACACGCCGCTCACCATCAGCACGCCCAGCAGGATGAGCAGCGCACCGCCGATGACGTTGACCGTGCGGATGTGGCGCCGCATGAACGCGGTCGCCGAGGTCGCCCAGCCGAAGCCCAAGGCCACAAGAAGGAACGGGATGCCGAGCCCCAGCGAGTACGCGATTCCGAGCAGCGCCGCGCGCCATGGGTCGCCCAGCGTCCAGCCGACACTGATGATCGCGGCCAGCGTCGGTCCGGTGCACGGAGCCCAGCCGATGGCGAGCGTGATGCCCAGCAGCGGCGCGCCGACCAGCCCGGTGGTGGAGTTCACCTGCAGCTTGAACTGCCGCTGCGCGAAGCCGAAGAAGCCCAGGAACACGACACCCATCGCGATGACGACGACGCCGAGGATGCGGGTGATCAGCTCGCCCCACTGCAGCAGGAAGACGGATGCCGCGCCGCCGAGCACCGTGTAGGCGACGAACACGATCGTGAACCCGGCGATGAACAAGAGGACGCCCAGCAGCATCCGACGGCGCTGAGTGCGCACCAGGACAGCGGACGCCGGCTCGGCTCCGGTGCCCGTCGAGACCCCCGCAGCTCCCCCGATGAATCCGAGGTAGCCGGGAACCAGCGGCAGGATGCACGGCGAAAGGAAGGAGACGAGGCCGGCGGCGAGCGCCAGCGGGATGGCGAGCCAGAGAGCACCGGCGCCGATCACGGCATCCGGATTCACGCCTTCTCCTTGAGCGCGTCCTGGATCAGGGTCGACAGGATCGAGGTGCCGTCGATGGGCCCGATGATGCGCGCGGCGACGCGCCCCTGCCTGTCGAGCACGAGGGTGGTCGGCGGCGCCTGGATGGGCGTGACCTTCGCGAAGGCGAGCTTGGCCTGGCCGGTATCGGCGTCCATCAGGCTCGGATAGGTGATGCCGTACTTCTCGGCGAAGGCGCGGGCGGTGTCGGCCTGGTCGTAGATGTTGACGCCGATGAAGGCGACGTCGTCGCTCTGGTGCTTCTGCCAGACGGCTTCGAGATCCTTCGCCTCGATGCGGCAGGGCCCGCAGCCCGCGTACCAGAAGTTGACGACGGTCACGTCGCCGCTGATGTCGGTACTGGAGAAGGCCTCGCCGCCATCTGTGGTGCCGCCGAACTCGACGGGCTCACCGCGCTGGTCGGACGGGATCTCCACGACACGAAAGTCTTTGGTCGTGTACGCCTTCTGGTCGCCGTTCAGATATGCCTCGGTCGCCGGGTCGGGCGCGCACGCGCTCAAACCGATCGCAAGCGTCGCGGCGAGCGCTGCGGCGGCGATGCGCCAGGCGCCACGAAGGGAACGGGCAGACGTGGACACGCTGGGAATCGTACGCGGGATTCCTATGGGCGCTCTGAAACGGGTTCTTCGCGTTCGAATCGCGCAAATGGCGGCATTCCGGGCGGATTTCGAGCGACTTGCGCGATTCGAAAGTCAGACGGCGCCGAGGTCGATCCCGGCGGCGGCGGGCTCGGCGTAGTCGACCTCGCGCCAGACATCGCCGACGCGTTCGAAGCTGGTCACGCTGCTGAGCGCGCAGCGCCGGGTGCGCGGGTCGTGCCGCAGCGGCAGGCCGGCGATGGCGAGGTGGGTGATCCAGATCGGAGCCTGATGCGAGACGAAGACGATGTCGCCGTCGTCCGGCGAGTTCATCGCGTCGTGCCAGCTCTCGTCCATGACAGCCCGCATCCGTGCCACGACCGAGACGTACGGCTCGCCCCAGCTCGGCAGCGAGGGTCGGCGCAGGTGCCGCCAGTTGCGCGGATCGCGCAGGGCGCGTCGCATGCGCTTGCCCTCGAAGACATTGGTCGGCTCGATGATGCGCTCCTCGAGCACCGGAGTCAGGCCCGTGAGTTCGGCGAACGGTGCCGCAGACTCCTGGGCGCGCTCCAGTGGAGAGCACCGCAGTTCTGCCACCGGTCTGCCGAGGCCCACGACGTGCTCGGCGGCGGCGCGCGCCATCCGCTGCCCCGCCTCGCTGAGGTGATAGTCGGGCAGGCGTCCGTAGAGCACGCCGGCGGGGTTGTGCACCTCACCGTGGCGCACCAGGTGCAGTCGGGATGCGGGCATGCGGCCAGTCTAGGAGAGCGGGTCACTCGCCTAGAATGGCGGAGTTCCCTTATCCGATCAGGAGGAGATTCCGTGCTTCGCACCCACACGGCCGGCTCACTGCGAGCCGAGCACATCGGTCAGACCGTCACCCTCTCGGGGTGGGTCGATCGTCGCCGCGATCACGGAGGCGTCGCATTCATCGATCTTCGGGACGCGTCAGGCATCGCCCAGGTCGTCATCCGCGATGAAGAGGTCGCGCACCCGCTGCGCAGCGAGTTCGTCCTGAAGGTCACCGGCGAGGTCTCCCGCCGCCCGGCCGGCAACGAGAACCCGAACCTGCCCACCGGCGCGATCGAGCTCATCGCATCCGACGTCGTCGTGCTGAACGAGTCGGCGCCGCTGCCGTTCCAGGTCTCCAGCGGGCTGGCCGAGACCGACCCGATCGGCGAGGAGGTGCGGCTGAAGCACCGCTACCTCGACCTGCGCCGCCCGGCGCCGGCAGCCGCGATGCGCCTGCGCTCGGACGTCTACAAGGCGATCCGCGACGAGCTGCACCGCCGTGACTTCGTCGAGATCGAGACGCCCACGCTGACCCGCTCCACCCCCGAGGGCGCCCGCGACTTCGTGGTGCCGGCACGCCTGCATCCGGGCAGCTGGTACGCCCTGCCGCAGTCGCCGCAGCTGTTCAAGCAGCTGCTCATGGTGGGCGGCGTGGAGAAGTACTACCAGATCGCCCGCTGCTACCGCGACGAGGACTTCCGCGCCGACCGTCAGCCGGAGTTCACCCAGCTCGACATCGAGATGAGCTTCGTCGAGCAGGAGGACGTCATCGAGATGATGGAGTCCCTCATCGTCGCGATGTGGAAGACCATCGGCGTCGAGGTGCAGACGCCCCTGCCGCGGATGACCTACGCCGACGCGATGGCCAAGTACGGCTCCGACAAACCCGACCTGCGCTTCGGACTGGAGCTGGTCGAGGCCACCGAGTATTTCGCCGAGACCCCGTTCCGCGTGTTCCAGTCGGAGTACGTCGGCGCGGTGCTGATGCCCGGCGGCGCTTCGCAGCCCCGCAAGACGCTGGATGCCTGGCAGGACTGGGCCAAGCAGCGCGGCGCCCGCGGACTGGCGTACGTGCTCTTCAACGAGGACGGGACCCTGGGCGGTCCGGTCGCCAAGAACCTGTCCGAGTCGGAGCAGGCAGGCCTCGCCGAACTCGTGGGCGCCAAGCCCGGTGACTGCGCGTTCTTCGCCGCCGGCTCCGCGAAGGACTCCCGTGCTCTCCTCGGCGCCGCGCGCGTGGAGATCGGCCGCCGCCTGGAACTGCTCGACCCGAATGAGTTCGCGTTCACCTGGGTCGTCGACGCGCCGATGTTCGAGTCGGCATCGGATGCCGTCGCGTCCGGCGACGTCGCGGTCGGCGCCGGCGCGTGGACAGCGGTGCACCACGCCTTCACCGGCCCGAAGCCGGAGTTCGCGAACACCTTCGACACCGACCCGGGATCCGCCCTGGCCTACGCGTACGACATCGTCTGCAACGGCTCGGAGCTGGGCGGCGGATCCATCCGCATCCATCAGGAGGACGTGCAGAAGCGCGTCTTCCAGGTCATGGGCATCACCGAGGAGCAGGCCGACGAGAAGTTCGGCTTCCTGCTCGAGGCATTCAAGTTCGGCGCTCCCCCGCACGGCGGGATCGCGCTCGGCCTGGACCGCGTCATGCAGCACCTGACCAAGACCGACTCGATCCGCGAGGTCATCGCGTTCCCGAAGTCCGGCAACGGGTTCGACCCGCTCACCGAGGCGCCCGCTCCGATCACTCCGGAGCAGCGCGCCGAGGCCGGCGTGGACTTCGAGCCGGAGGATGCCGAGGCCTGAGCCTGGTTTCGTCGCCGCCCCTGCTCAGCGTCCTCGCCCCCGCTGATTCGCGTGAATCAGCGGGGGCGGCGTAGCCCAGCAGGGGCGAGGTAGCCCAGCAGGGGCGGAGATGCGTGGGCAGGTGCGTCAGGCGATCAGCGCCGGCGCGATGTTCTCGTTCCAGACGTCCACGCCGAGCTTGCCGATCAGCAGCACGACGACGATCAGGAACACGACGCGGATGAAGGTCGACCCGCGGGCGATGGCCATCCGCGAGCCCAGGTAGCTGCCCGCGATGTTCGCGACGGCGAGGATGCCGCCGAACAGCCACAGCACCGCACCGTGCGGGATGAACAGCAGCAGCGCCCCGGTGTTGGTGGCGAGGTTCACGATCTTGGACTTCGCGCTGGCCTGCAGGAAGTCGTAGCCCAGCAGCGCCACCAGGGTGATCACCAGGAACGTGCCCGTGCCCGGCCCGATGAGGCCGTCATAGAAGCCGATCACGAGGCCCGAGAACCCTGCGGTGATGTGGTGCCTGCGTCCCTGGAACCGCAGCCGGGTCGCGGCACCCATCTCCGGCTTGAACGCGGTGAAGACGGCCACAGCGAGCAGCGCGACGACGATGATCGGCTTGAACGCGGATGCCGGCAGCACGATCGCCACCGCCGCCCCGCCGAACGATCCGGCGAGCGCGATCGCCGCCATCGGCAGCACCGTGCGCAGATCGGGCTTCGCCCGCCGATAATACGTGGCAGTGCTGGTCGCCGTGCCCGCGACGCCGGCGAGCTTGTTCGTCGCCAGTGCCTGCACGGGTGTGATGCCCGGGATCAGCAGCAGCGCGGGCAGCTGCAGCAGGCCCCCTCCGCCGACGACCGCATCGATCCAGCCCGCGCCGAACGCCGCGATGACGACCAGGATGAGCGTTCCCCAGGTGAGCTGCTCCAGACCGAGCAGTGAGCCGATGTCCATGCGCTCAGAGCAGCGTGGTGGGAGAGAGCATCATCCCTCCAGTCAACCAGCAGAAGGGGGCAACGCGGTGGCGCGACGCGGAGGCACCTCCTCTGCTCAGAGACTCGGCGCGGCCAAGACGAGCGACTGCGCATGGTCGTCTGCTGTTGGCGTGGTGCACGGCGCGGTCGGCACCGAGATCACCGTGCCCGAGGGGGGAAGTGCGGTCGCATCGACGGCGTTAGCACCGTTGACGAGGTACCAGTAGGCGTCCTTCGACTCGTCCGTCTCCCAGTCCCACGATGCGTCGTAGCTGAGATCCGTGTAGCGCCAGATGGCGTACTGCGTCGCTTCGATCGCATCGTTGCGAGAGATTCCGGGCACACCCGCGGCCGTCCCGAAGTCCTCGAGACTCAACGTCGGATAGCTGTGCGCCAGCACCCACAGGACGCGCCCCTGGACGACAGCGTCGTCCTTGAAGTTGTTGCCCCCGAGGTAACTCGATGTGTCACCGGCACGGGCGGCGATTCCGGTCTCCGCATCCACGTTGTGCTCGATGCAGTACGCCCAGCCATCCGGATCCGGTGCGGTCCCGTCTGCAGGAGCGCTCATGTAGACCGGGAAGACGCCCGTCCCGCCATATCCCTGGCGCGCTTCGATCCACACTCCGGCGATAGCTACCACAATCGATGTCGACGCGGTATCGCCGACAACCTGAGCGGTGATGAGATAGGTCCCGGGCTTCGTCCCCGACGTGACGCCGTCAATCGTGATCACGCCGCTGCTGTCGGTCGTCAGCGTCTTCGAGCCGCTCTCCCCGTCGCCCCAGGTGAATCCCTCAGGGAGCGTCACAATCACACCGCGGTCCTTCGCGGGCGTGCCGCCGGTCACCGCCTTGACAGTGAAGCTGAACTCTCCGAGAACGTCACACACATCTCCGGAGAGAGTCGCGGCCGCCGATTCGATGATGACGCCGCCGGACGCCGCCGCCATTGGTACGGCAACCGCCGCCGCGATGACGGGTACCGACCATGCCGCGCCCTTGATCACAGTGCGGCGTGTCGCACCGCTCGGCGCTCCGGACCCGTTGTTCGCCTGCTCCATTTTCCATCTCCCAGCGATCATGAAGGCGCGCTTGACGCCCTCTCTACAGATAAGTGCCCCACATGGCCGGCGAGGTGACGCGATGGCACCGAACTCCTCAGCCGCGCATACTCTATGGCGGTTCAGAATCCGATTCCAAGGGCCATGCCTCCTCCAGGGGTCAGGCGCACCGAATCCCGTAATGAGAATGCAGAATTCAACTCCCTCATCCCTCACAGGTCGACGAGGCCGTCCTCGCGTGCAAGTCGCGCAAGGTCGAGTTTGGTCCTCGCCACGCGCCCCAGTGCCGCGTACTTCTGCTTGATCCGAGCCAGGTATTTGCGCGCCGTGTCCTCGCGGACGCCGATCTCCTCCGCCACCACCGCGATGGGGTTTCCTGCGACATAGAGTTCGAGAACTCGCGACTCCTGGGTGGACAGCCCGGGCGCGCTCGAATCGCCCGCGAGCGCGTCGCGCGCCCGTTCTGTGACTGCAGGCTCCCCGGCGAGGACGGCCGCAACGCTCGCCAGCACCGTCTGCTCGCTGTCGAGCTTCGAGACGATGCCGTCGACGCCTTCGTCCGCCACCCGCTGTGCGGCTCTCCGCGGCGTCAGCGACGACAGCAGCAGGACGCGCATTCCCGCATCCCGCAGCATGGCCACCGCCGTCACGATATGGTCCCCCACGGGCGCGGTGAGCATCTCCACGACGAGCAGATGCGGCCAGTTCGAGCGATCCTGTCCGCGCATCCAGGTCAGCAGAGAGGTGATCGAGTCACCGGAATGCACGACCTCCAGACCGGCCTTCTCCCTCAGCAGCTCGACGGTATGCAACCGCTGCATCACGTACGGCTCGATCACCGCCGCACGCCGACGCGCGCGCATATGGGATCTGGCATGCATCCGGTCTCCTTCCTCGCCTGGTTCGAGCGGGAGGCTGTCCATGCGCACGACATCGACGACCTTCCCAGAGAGGAGTGCGCGCACTCGCAGAAAAGTGACGCGATCGCGGTCGGATTCTTCGTGTCGGCGATTCGCCAAGACTGCCTGCGACTGCCGAAGGGGTCAGGTGATGACCCCTGGAGCAGGTCATCACCGTACGCGCGCATCACCTGCCGTCCGCACGACGACCGCAGCCCGATAGTCTCGGAAGCGCGAACGATCATCCCCCACGTCTCGCGCCACCCTGTGACGGAACCTCACCGTCCGAGCAGGAAAGATCCATCGTGGACGCTCTGCCCAATGACGCCGACGCGCCCTCCGGCGTGCTCGATCATCGATCTGCGTTGACGGACACCGATCTGCTGGACCTGCTCCGCGCCGGCGACCCCACAGCGTACGAGGAGCTCTGGCTGCGGCATATCGGCGCTGCCAGACGGGCGGCACTTCGGATCGCCCCCGTCGATCACGAAGACCTCGTCTCAGAGGCGTTCCTCGCGATCTACCGGCAGGTCGCCGTCGACGGCAAGGGCCCCCACACCTCCTTCCGTGCATACCTGTTCACGGTCATGCGCAACATCGCTGCTCGCTGGTATCGCGAGGGCCGCCTCCTCGTCTCCGATCCGGATGCCGACGTGGCCATCGATGAGAGCGGGTACGACCGGATCGAACGCGCCGCGGATGCCTCTCAGCTCCTGGATGCCTTCCGTGCGCTGCCCACGCGCTGGCAGCGAGTGCTCTGGCTGTCGGAGGTCGAGAACGTCGGGCGCCCCGCCATCGCCGCCGAGCTCGGGATCGGCGCCAACGCGGTCTCGGCACTGCAACGCCGGGCGCGAGGTGGGCTTCGAGAGCAATGGCTCGCCCATCAGCTGCCCAAGGACCTGCGCGAGGACAGCGAGCACGTCGCCGGCATACTGCCCGCACGGATCGTCAGCGGCAAGCGGCACCGCGATCCCGAGGTCGAACGACACCTCGCCGCGTGCGACCGATGCGGTCGCGCCGAGATGGAGCTGCGTCAGGCGTACGGCAGCAGTCGTGGCGCGGCCGCGTCGATCAGCGGACTGGCCGCACTCGGGGTCATCCTGCCAGGGGCGACCACCCTGTGGGCGGCCCCGGCGAGCGTCAGCATCGCCGCGGGACTCGGGTTCTCGCTGGTCGCGTCCGCCGCAGCCGTGGTGGGAGCGGTGGCCCTCGGCATCGGTTCCGGCGTCATCCCCCTCCCGGGTTCCTCCGACGCGGCGCAGTCGATCGAGGCCGTCGCACCCTCACCCGAGCGCACTGCCGAGACGTCGAACCGGGATGCCGAAGCATCGGTCGAACCGACGTCCCTTCCTGTCCCGGTGGACATCGAACCGCCACCCGCCGCAGAGGACCTGTCCGACACGATCGACTTCTTCGTCCCCGACGGCCCGGTGACGGATCTTCCCTCCCGTCCCGCTCCAGCCCCCGCCCCACCAGGCACCGTACCGCCGCCGGCGGATGGCCAGCCCTCTGTTCCCGACGACGGCACCCCGCCCGACGACGGCACCCCGTCCACGGGCGACCCGTCGACTGCGCCGGCCCCGGCAGTCACCGCCAGCTATCCGGCGGAGGCCTACATGGCGCCGATGATGTCCGGCTCCGCACCCGCGGATGCGACTGTCGCCGTCGGCGTGAACGACGATGTCTACACCGTCGAGCCGTCGCCGACCGGCGAGTGGAGCTTCGACGTCCGCTCGCTGTCGCTGCCGGCCGGCGACTACACCGCCGAGGTGTGGACCGTGACCGATGGCGTCTCGTCGACGGCATCCGCGGTGCCGTTCACCATCACGGCGGTCACGGTGACCGGTTTCGAGGGCGATGTGCTCATGGATCTCGACGACGCGAGCACCACCGGGCTCATCTTCACCCTGATAGGGCCCGCATCGGGCACAGCGTGCGTCTCATCGGATGTCGGTCAGGCCGTGACCGTTCCGCTCGATTCCGACGGCACCGTCACCCGACGCATCCGCTTTCTGACCACTGGCTTCTACGCCCTGACGTTCTCCGCCTGCGGCGACGGCTACAACGGGCCCGGCATCGGCGAGGGCAGATGGGTCTCATCCGGCTTCTTCGACCCCTGGGGTGATGTTCCGTACTTCGAACTCGACGAGGTCGACGAGGTCGACGACGCGGAGCCTGTGGACTGAGCGAGACTCCGGCCCCTTCCGCTCGGGCGAGGTTCGGGCTAGCGTGAGCCGTGGAGCGATGAGGCTCCACCCTCGGGAGGAAGAGGTGCCCATCTATGGCAGGCAGATTCGAGCTCTATGAAGACAAGAGCGGCGGCTGGCGGTTCCGATTGAAGGCAGGCAACGGCGAGATCATCGCGACCGGCCAAGGCTATGCCTCCAAGTCGGGAGCCGTGAACGGCATCGACTCCGTTCGCCGCAACGCCGCAGACGCAGAGGTCGTCGAAGTCGAGAACTGATCGCGACCCGAGAACGAAACGGAGGGGCGGATGCTGAACAGCATCCGCCCCTCCTTCGTCCGGACGAGTCAGAGCACGCGCGACAGGAAGTCCTGCGTGCGCGGATGCTGAGGATTCGCCAGCACCTCGCGCGGATCTCCCTGCTCGAGGATGTACCCGCCGTCCATGAAGATCAGCCGCGAGCCGACCTCACGGGCGAAACCCATCTCGTGCGTGACGACCAGCATCGTCATGCCCTCATCCGCCAGAGTGCGCATCACCTGAAGCACCTCGCCGACCAGCTCGGGGTCGAGCGCCGAGGTGGGCTCGTCGAAGAGCATCATGTCGGGGTTCATGCACAGCGCGCGAGCGATGGCCACGCGCTGCTGCTGACCGCCGGAAAGGTGGCTGGGGTAGGCATCCGCCTTCTCCGCGAGACCGACCCGGGCGAGCATCTCCTGCGCGACCTGCTCGGCCTCGGCCTTGGACCGCCTCTTCACACGCCGCTGGGCGATCGTGAGGTTGCCCAGCACCGTCATGTGTGGGAACAGGTTGAAGCTCTGGAACACCATGCCGATGCGCTGGCGCACCCGGTCGATGTCGGTCTCCTCGTCGGTGACGTCGATCCCCTCGATGAGGATGTGGCCGCCGGTGGGCTCTTCGAGCAGGTTCACCGAGCGCAGCAGCGTCGACTTGCCCGACCCGGAGGGCCCGATGATGCAGACCACCTCACCGCGGTTGACCGTGAGGTCGATGCCCTTGAGCACCTCGTTCTCGCCGAAGCTCTTGACCAGGCCCTGGATGTCGATCGCCGGGGCGTGGACGTCGATCAGATCCGTGCTCATCGTTGCCTCGCCATCCGCCGCTCGAGCCACGCCGTGAAGCGGGTGAGCGGAATCGTCACGATCAGGTACAGCAGCGCCGCCATGATCAGCGGCGTCGCATTCGCGTACATGGTGTTCGCATCCCGCGCGAAGCTGGTGAGCTCCTTCGACCAGATGAAGGTGCCCGCGATGAACAGCAGCGAGGTGTCCTTGAGCAGCAGCACGAACTCATTGGTCAGCGGCGGGATGATGATCCGGAAGCCCTGCGGGAGGATGATGAAGATCATGGTCTTCATCGGCGACATGCCCAGCGACCGCGACGCCTCGGTCTGACCCTTCGGCACTGCCTGGATGCCGGCGCGGATCACCTCCGCCATGTAAGCCGACGCCACCAGGATCAATCCGATCAGCCCCGCGCCGACCGGGCCGCCCGGCGGCTTGATGCCGAACGCGATCGGCAGGATGAAGGCCATCGCGAAGATCGTCAGCAGAGCCGGCAATCCTCGGAAGAGCTCGATCCATGCGGTCGCGAACCAGCGGAACGGCGCGATGATCGACAGCTTCATCAAGGCGAACACGATGCCCAGCAGCAGACCGCCGGCGAAAGCGATCAGCGTGAACAGCACCGTGTTGCGCAGCGCGACGATGACGATGTCGGGGAACAGCTTGGCCGCGACCTCGAGATCGAAGAACTGCTTGCTGATCTTGGCCCAGTCCGTGGCCACCGCGACCAGCACGATCAGCGCGATGAACAGTGCGTACATGGAGTACCTGTACAACCGGCCTCTGGTCCTCCGCTTCAATGCCATCGGAGCGGACCTCCTATCTGCCTGAGTCGCTTACTTCGCGGCGAAATAGGTGTCGTAGATGGTGTCGTACTCGCCGCTGTCGCGCAGCTCCTGGAGCGCCTTGTTCACGGCCTCGCGCAGCTCGGTCTTCTCGCCCTTGGCGAACGCGAACCCGTAGGACTCCGAGGTGTCGTACTCCTCGACGATCTTGTAGGTGTCATCGGCCTTCTCGTGCTCGATGTTGACCGGCTGGTCCTGCAGGATCGCGTCGATCTGTCCGGCCTGCAGCGCCGGCCACAGCTCGGCGTCGCCCGGGTACTGCACGAGCGTGGCGCCCTTGGCGTTCTCCGTCGCGTAGCTCTCACCCGTGGTGCCCTGCTGCACGCCGACGTTCTTGCCGTCGAGGTCGCCGATGTTCTTGATGCCCGAGTCGACGCTGGTCAGCAGCGACTGCAGTGAGTCGTAGTACGGGTCGGAGAAGTCGATCTTCTTCTCGCGCTCCTCGGTGATGGTCATGGCCGAGGCGCCCATGTCGCAGGTGCCCGCGATCAGGGTGGTGCCCGACTGGAGTCCGTCGAAGCTGACGTCCTGCACGCTGAGCTCGAGGTCGAGCTTCTGCGCGATCGCGTAGGTCAGGTCGATGTCGAAGCCCGTGTAGCCGGTTCCGTTGTCGCCGCCCTCGAACTCGAAGGGAACGTAGGGAACTTCGGAGCAGATGGTCAGCGTACCCGCCTCGACGAGGCCGTAGTCGGGACCGGAGGGCGCGGTGTCGCCGCCTCCGTCGCCGTCGGAGCCCGGGTTGCCGGCGCAGCCGGAGAGGATGAGGACAGCGGCGGCAGCGACGGCGGTGCCGAGAAGCAGAGGACGACGGTTCATGGTCACTCCTGTGTGACGGGGCTTGCGCCCAGGGAAACGGGTTTCGCACTCATCTTGGCATGTCCTCCGTGAAGTCGACCACCGCGGGGCGGCTGAGGCGGTCACGATTGGGTTGCGAGAGTGCACAGTTGTGCGGGGCAGACTGTTCACAATTGGATATTTCTGCTCAGATTGTCTGCGCAGAACTGCTGACCGACAGATCTGCTCAGAATTCGAAATCGACGGCGACGCGGGATGCCACGACCGACTTGATGTACGCGCCGACTTCCTTGTGCGCCGGATGCACCTGATAGGCCTCCAGGGCATCCAGGGACTCCACGTCGGCGACGAGGGTGACGTCCCAGTTGGTGTCCGGATGCGCGATGTTCGCACCCGCTGACACCGCTCGCAGTTCGGGCACGACGCCCATCAGCGCGCTGAGGCGACGCGCCACCTCGGCGGCCTGCTCGCCGCGTCGCGCGGCGTCCTCTTCTGCGAGCTTCCAGCTCACCACATGGCGGATCACTTCGACTCCCTTCGGTCGCTCAGCACAATTCTCATCCGGTCACTCGGCACAATCCTCATCCGATCGCCTCCTCGAGCGCGGAGCGCAGGCGCTCGGGCGAGACGCGCCAGTGCGCGTGCAGTTCGCCGTCGATGAGGACGACCGGGATCTTCTCCCACCAGCGCTCATACAGAGCCGCGTCGTCGCTGATGGACCGCTCGACGATCTCGAGTCGCTCGGCGGCAGCATCCGGAAGCTCCGCCACGACCGCGTCGATGACGTCGCTCGCGACATCGCAGAGGTGACAGTCGGGCTTGCTGATCAGGGTGAGCGTGGTCACTTCTCGACCGGATGCCCCTGAGCGATCCATTCGCCCGTGCCGCCCTCGACGTTGGTCGCATCGTAGCCGCGCGACTCGAGCGCCTTGACCGCGCGTGCCGAGCGTCCGCCTGCCTGGCAGATCACATCGAACGCCTCACCCGGAAGCTCGTCAAGGCGATCTCCCAGTTCAGACAGCGGCACATTGACCGCGCCGGGTACGTGGCCGGCGGCGAACTCGTCGCGCTCGCGCACATCGATGAGGGGCACCTGCTCACGAGCCGCGAGCTGAGTGATGTCGATCGTCTTCATGAACCCATTATCCTGCGGAATACACAAAGCGCCCGTCCGAAGACAGGCGCTCGTGTCATGCCGCTTACTTCTTGTTGCGGCGCTGGTGGCGAGTCTTGCGAAGCAGTTTGCGGTGCTTCTTCTTCGCCATGCGCTTGCGGCGCTTCTTGATGACTGAACCCACGGAAACCTCACTAAGTCAGGGGCTGGATGCCACAAAGGCGGGCACCCGGGTACGGGCACGGAAATGCCTCGGACGATTCTAGCAAACGGTCGGGCTCACCCCGAACCGAGCGCTCAGATCATCCTACGTCGGCGATGGGCCTGTTGAGTGCATCCGCGACAGCGGACTCCGGCACGCGGTAGCTGCGGCCGAATCGGATCGCCGGCAGTTCGCCGGCATGCACGAGTCGGTACACGGTCATCTTGGACACGCGCATGAGCTCCGCGACCTCGGCGACCGTCAGGAATCGTGCGTCTTGAACGTCGGGCATCCCCCGTACCCCTTTCTGCTGATGCACAGCATATGGGTAAGGTGCGACTGCTGTAAACACGCGGGACGAATGTGACCTGTGTGACCTGTGGTCGTCACGACGTTCGCGCCACGCGCTCACGCGCCTCGCGCAGCACCTGTCGCTCCGCCTTTCGGGCGTCGCGCAGCGCCTTCTCCGCGCTGCGCACGGCCTTGCGCGCTTCGCGCAGCCTCTTGTCGGCAGCGAGCTCATGGGGCTCGACATCCAGCCACTGATCGTACGTCCGGTGCGATCCTCCACGCTCCAGCTGCGCGATGTACGCCTCCAGCCCGTCGAAAAGCCGCTCGAGTCCGAATCGAAACGGATCATCCTCAACGAGGAACACGCCCGCGTCTATGGCGGAGCGCAGCGCGGGGTACTCATCCGCCGTGATCACCCTGTCGAACAGGTCCGCCTCCTGGGCGGTGACTTCGTCCGACGTCATACCGGTCGAGCGGCTGGTCTCCGCGTACCCGGCGAGCACGATGCCGTACCAGCGGGCGGATCCGGTGACGGAGAGCACTGCCGCGAGACGCTCGGGCTGAGTGAGCGGCGTCTCGGCGAGGCTCTCCAGTCCCGCATCCATCCATGCCGAGCTGTTCGGCGTGATCTGCGAACCCGAGATGGGCACGGAGAGCATCCAGGGGTGTGCGACGTACAGTCGCACCTGCGCCTCGAAAAGCGCGAGCAGCTTCGCCCTCCAGCCCTCCTGCGCCCGGTACTCCTCCGGGGGCGGGCCTGTCGCCTCCTCCTGCATCAGCAGCAGCAGGTCGTCCTTCGCACTGACGTAGCGGTACAGCGACATCGGTGTGAAGCCGAGCTTGGCGGCCACCGCCGCCATCGACACGGCGCCGAGACCCTCGGCATCCGCCAGCAGCACCGCTGCCTCGACGATCTTCTCCACGCTCATCTCGCGCTTCGGACCTCGCTGCGGGTCGGCGGCGACCCCCCAGGCCAGCGCGATACCCCTGGGCAGCTCGGGAGGTTCGAGTTCGCTCATGCAGGCCAGTCTAGTTCTGTCTATTACATAAACGGTATGTTATGGTCATACACAGTTGTTAGATACGTACACAGTTACCGATGTTCACAGAAAGGAACCTCATGTCACCTGCCGCCATCGACGTCCGCGGCCTGCGCAAGAGCTTCGGCAGCCAGGTCGTACTCGACGGCCTCGACCTCACCGTCCGACGTGGTGAGGTGTTCGCGCTGCTCGGCCCCAACGGCGCGGGCAAGACCACCGCGATCAACATCCTCACCACCCTGGTGCGAGCGGATGCCGGAACCGCGACCATCGCCGGAATCGACGTGTCAGCCCAGCCGATGCAGGTGCGCCGGCGCATCAGCCTCACCGGTCAGGCGGCCGCGGTCGACGATGCGCTCAGCGCGACGGAGAACGTCGTGATGTTCGCCCGTCTCGCCGGTCTCGGCACCGCCGCTGCCCGTCGCAGCGCGACCGATCTGCTTGCTCGGTTCGGACTGACGGATGCCGCATCCCGCCGTGTCAGCACGTTCTCCGGCGGAATGCGCCGCCGCCTCGACCTCGCGCTGAGCTTCGTCGTGACACCCGAAGTCCTCTTCCTCGACGAGCCCACCACCGGCCTCGACACGCGCAGTCGACGCGACCTGTGGGACATCATCCGCGCCCTCGCCGCCGCCGGCACCACCGTCTTCCTCACCACGCAGTACCTCGAAGAGGCGGATCAGCTCGCGGATCGGATCGGCGTGCTGCACGGCGGGCGCATCGTCGCCCTCGGCACCGCCGAGGAGCTGAAAGCCCGGGTGGGCGGCGACACCGTCGAGATCCGCGGCCAGCAGGGGGAGCTGCTGGTCGCGCTCAGCACGGACGGCACCGTGTCCGGTCTGCGGCGAGCGCTCGACCTGCTCGATGAGCAGGGTGTCGACGGCGTCGTCACCCTGCAGCGTCCCACGCTCGACGACGTGTTCCTCGCTTTGACGGGCGTCGAGAATCCCACCGCCGACGAGACCCTCGACGACGCAGCCGTGAAGGAGCCAGCATGACCACCGCACCCGCCACCGCACCCGCTCCCCCGTCGCTGAGGC
>JBARWR010000107.1:0-2220 GCA_049646915.1 Microbacterium sp. | reverse complement strand
GCTGGTGGGGCTGGCCGTGCAGGCGAAGCTCATCGCACTGCTGGCGCTGCCGGGATTCGCCGTGGCGATGTGGGTGCTCGCGCCCGGGCACGGATGGCAGCGGATCGTGCAGACACTCAAGCGCGGGTGGCTGCCTCTGGTGCTGGCCGGAGTTCCGAGCCTGCTGGTCGAGGTGGCCGCGTTCATCTCGATGGGGCCGGCGCAATTCGTGGAGCATCTGCGCGGCCTGGCGTACTTCGTGCGCGGCGGTGGCCAGCATGTGCAGCCGACCACCGTGCTGCAGAAGCTCGGGACGCTCGCAGGCGCCTGGTTCGTGCCGTCATGGGTGGCGGTCGCCACGGCGGTGCTGTGCGTGCTGCTCATCGTGGGCGGGCTGCTGGCGATTCGGGGGAGGACGACGGATGCCGATCGGCTCGCCCTCATGTTGATCGCCGGGTCCGCCGTCGGCGCTCTCGCCTTCGTCGGGTGGTGGGCGACGGCCGCGCACACCCCGCTGTGGGTGCGGCACCCGGCGCCGGGTGTGCTCGCGTTCTTCCCTGTGCTCGCGATCGGCGCCGCCTGGGGTGCGAGGGCGTTCGCCGTACGTGAGGCCGTCCGGCGCGCACTGGGAGGCGTTCTGGTGGTGCTGCTGAGTGCGTCACTGGGGTGGAGCGTGGCCGGGCACGTGCAGCAGACCACGGCGCCGCGTTCCGAGACCTTGGCCAGTCAGCGCGTAGCCGTCGAACCGATCCGAGCGTGGGTGCAGCAGACCGGAACTCCTTGGGTGGCCGCGCGCCCGTGGGGTGCTGCGATCGCGCCGATCGTGATGTCGGGCGCGCACGTGGGACTGTGGGATGCGGATGCCATGGCCGACGTGCCGCAGCTGACAGGCGAGGCCTGCAAGACAGACACTCTCGTCGAGGGTTCTCGCTACCGGGTGTGCGCGGCGCCCTGATCCCGCCCTCGGCCGTCGACCTCCGCGAACTCGGGTTCCTGAGCTGCGCCACGCGCCGACCCGAGATCGATGGGGCTGCGGTCCGTGGCGGTGGCCCCGGTGAGGGGGCATTTGCGCGCGAGTGAGCATTCGCAGGCATGGATGTGCTTGACTGATCGAGTCCGAAGCGTGCGTTCCGTCTGAATGGGTTCAGCGGATGCCGGCCAGCACCAGGATCGTGAATTCGAATCCTGGGTCGGCACGGCCACGCTCATGAGAGTTCCGCGGGGGCGGAGCTTGATGGACTCTGGGATGCGCCGACAGGCGCTGTTTGGGGAACTCTTCTGGGGGAGAGATGACAGTGGTGACGAGCGCGTTCGCGCGCAGCAGCAGGTCCACGACGGTTGCAGTGGGACGATCGGCGGTGACGCTCCGAGTTCTGAGCCGAGGGCGGCAGTTCGTCCCGCGTCGAACGGATCGCGGCATGATCTCGATGCATATCGTCAGGCACGGCGCGCTCGCGCTCGGGTCGAGTGCCGAGGACTGGCGCATGGGTCATGGCGGCTCTGCCGTCAACGATTTCTCCGCGCTCACTCGATTGGGCGAGGGTGCGTCCTTCATCTCCGACGGCGCGACGCGCCATCAGGTGATCGTGGTGGGGGATTGCGAGCTGGTGTCGTTGAGCGTGCCGGCGGAGGTATTCCCCGCCGATCTGCGTTCGGTGCTGTCGTCGTCGTCGTCGTCGTCTTCGTCGCCGTCGTCGCCGGTGGCGGTCGGGCTGCCTACGCCGCTGAGCGTGGGCATAGGGGAGTTCCTCGCCAATGCGGTCGAGACTGAGTTCGCCGATTTGTCCGGTGCCCAGCGACACCTCTTCGAGCGGATACTCAAGGAGATGGCGATGTCACTTGTCGCCGATAGCGCGGGGGCGTGGGCTGAGAAACGACAGGAGAAGACATTCCCTGCAGCACTCGCCGTCATCGTCGCGCGATGCGCTGACTCGTCCCTGTCGGCTGCAGCGGTGGCTGCCGACGTGAACGTCTCGGTTCGACAGCTCGGGCGCGTCTTCGCGGCGCACGGCACGACGGTGAGCCGTGAGATCCGTCAAGCGCGGATCGACCGGGCGGTGCGGATGCTCAGCACCGCAGAGTTCGATGGGGTGAGCGTCGACCAGATCGCGAAGCGCTCGGGTTTCGGGCGCGGCTCGAGTCTGGCCAGGGCGATGGATGCTGTGGGTGCGGGCACGCCGGGCGAGGTGCGTGCGGCTCGGTGGTGACTTGGTCTCTGCGAGATCGAGAAGGGCGTTTGCC
>JBARWR010000106.1:0-5612 GCA_049646915.1 Microbacterium sp. | reverse complement strand
GGTCGGCAGATCTGTGGCGGATGCCGCGAGCACGAGATTCCCGAACCGCCTGCCCTTCAACACCTGCGTGTCGGCCAGCAGCGCCACATCCGCGAACACGGCCATGGCCGTCGCGACCTGCCGTCGCGCGAAGGCCAGACCGGGGCCGTCGGCGACGTTCACCAGCAGCACGCCGGTGGGGGAGAGCAGCGTCGCGATCTCCCGGTAGAACTCCACGCTCGTCAGATGCGCCGGGGTCTGCGCGCCGGAGAAGACGTCCGAGACGACGAGGTCGCAGTTTCCGGTCAGCGCCGGGGGCAGCCGGCGCAGCCCCTCGCGCGCATCGCCGATCCGGATGCGGATGGCCGCTCCCCGCGGCAGCGGAAGGTGCTCGCGGACGAGTTCGACCAGCGGCGCTTCGAGTTCGATCACCTGCTGGCGCGACCCCGGTCGTGTCGCGGCGATGTAGCGCGGGATCGTGAGAGCGCCGGCACCCAGGTGCACAGCGCTGAGGGGATCGGATGCCGAGGTGCCGAGCTGATCGATGACCGCACGCATCCGCACGATGTACTCGAAATGCAGGTGCGTCGGATCCTCCGGATCGACATGCGACTGCGGGGTGCCGTCGACGATCAGCTCGAAGCCGCCGGCGAATTCGCTGGGCGCGATCTCGGCGATGCCGCCGTGCTCCAGTCGGACCCGGGGGTTCTCGGCATCACGTCCGCGCGCACGTCCCATGAGCTCGAGCCTATCGAGGCGCGTGCGCGGGAGTGCATCGACAGTCTCGGCGGCCCGAGGGGCAGGGTGAGACTCAGCGGGAGCTGGTGCAGGTCTGCTGGTTCAGGTCGATTCCGCTGATCTGAGGGGAGAGCACTGCCTCCTGGTCGGACGTCGACGACGCAGAAGGAGACGGCGTCGGAGACTCCGGTGGTGCGGTCGGGGTCTCCGCGGCAGAGCTGCCGTGATTGCTCGACGAACCGGTGATCCGCATCGCCTGACCCTCGATGATCGCCTTCCACATCGGTTCCGCTGCGGCTGTGTTCTCCACCACTCTCTGCTCCGGCGCCTGCGGATCCTCCACGGTCGGCAGCTGCAGGAAGAGGAAATCGTCGAATCGCACACTCTTCAATGCCAGGGCGAGTTGAGCGAGCCGCATCGGGTCGGCCAGCTCGCTGCTGGCCTGTACGTTGTCGACGATCGTGCCGGCCAGCCGCATCATCTTGGGGATGTCGGTGAGCGTTTCGCTGCTGAGGACGGTGCGAGCCAGCTTCGACATGTACTGCTGCTGGTTCGAGATGCGCGACAGGTCGCTGTCGTCGCCGATGCCGTGCCGCACCCGGATGAACTGCAGGGCCTCGTACCCCTTGATGGTCCTGTTTCCTGGTCCCCAGTCCAGTCCGGTGTTCCCCGGGTCGTGCAGGCCATTCGGTCCGATGCACACCTCGACGCCGCCGATGGCCTCGGTGATCTGCATGACGCCGTCGAAGCTGAGCTTCGCGGCGAAGTCGATGTCGATCCCGCTCAGCTGCGTCACCGTCTTCGCCACGCAGGACAGCCCGGCGTGGGAGTAGACGGTGTTGATCGGAGCCCTGCGCATTCCGGATGCCGTACCGCCGTCCTCCCGTGTGCACTGCGGGACCTCCAGCATCAGATCGCGGGGGACGGAGACCACCGTCACCCGGCGAGGAGCAGCCGAGACGTGCACGAGGAGGTTGATGTCGTTCAGGATGCCGTCCTCGCGGTCGCAGCGCGGCCCGAGCATCTTCTTGGAGACCGCACCGCACTCATCCGTCCCGATCAGCAGCATCGAGAATGCGCCGGGGAACTCACCGAGTGATGGCGGTGGCACCTTCGGCGCGGCCTCGAGCCTCACCGCATCCTTGCCGACCCGCTGCGTCAGATCCATGATCACGAACCCTGCGACAGCCACAGCCGAGACGGTGATGACGGCGACGGCGATCCCCAGTATCCGCAGCGCCGTCCGCCACGCGGACGGGGTGGAGTGTGGAGCGTGCTGCGCCATCCGTGTCCGCTTCATGGCATCCGACCCTATCCGCGACTCCGGAGAAGGCGCGGAGATCAGACGCCAATACCGCAGCTTCTGGAATTGGTCAAGGACTCAGCTTGCCATGTCGTGATTCTCGACATATAGTTAGTAGTTGCGCTCGCTTCTCCGTGCCCTCATATGGTGGTCGGCAATCGTTGAGCTCTCGGGCGCACACTCCACCGTCTAGGAATCGACCAGCCCTGCCCGGGCTCACGGAGGTTACTCCCTTGGCTGCTGCTCCCAACGCATCCACATCCACCACTAAGAAGAACGGCCGCGGAGTATCCCGCCTCTCGTTCGCCAAGATCTCCGACACGCTGACGGTTCCGGATCTGCTCGCTCTGCAGACCGAGTCGTTCGGGTGGCTCGTCGGAAACGACGACTGGAAGGCCCGCCTCGCCGAGGCGAAGAAGGCCGGCCGCACCGACGTCTCCGAGATCTCGGGTCTGGGAGAGATCTTCGAGGAGATCTCCCCGATCGAGGACCTCGGCGAGACGATGCAGCTCTCGTTCACGAACCCGTACCTCGAGCCTGAGAAGTACTCGATCGACGAGTGCAAGGAGCGCGGCAAGACCTACGCCGCGCCGCTGTACGTCGAGGCAGAGTTCATGAACCACCTCACCGGTGAGATCAAGACTCAGACCGTCTTCATGGGCGACTTCCCGCTGCAGACCAGCAAGGGCACGTTCATCATCAACGGCTCCGAGCGCGTCGTCGTCTCGCAGCTCGTGCGCTCGCCCGGCGTCTACTTCGACAAGACGCCCGACAAGACCAGTGACAAGGACATCGTCACCGCTCGCGTCATTCCCAGCCGCGGTGCCTGGCTCGAGTTCGAGATCGACAAGCGCGACCAGGTCGGCGTGCGCATCGACCGCAAGCGCAAGCAGTCGGTCACGGTGTTCCTGAAGGCTCTGGGCATGACCAGCGAGGAGATCCTCGCCGAGTTCGCCGGCTTCCCCTCCATCGAGGAGACCCTGGCCAAGGACACCATCCTCACCAAGGAAGACGCGCTGCGCGACATCTACCGCAAGCTGCGTCCGGGCGAGCAGGTCGCCGCCGAGGCCGCCCGCGCACTGCTGGACAACTTCTACTTCAACCCGAAGCGCTACGACCTCGCCAAGGTGGGTCGCTACAAGATCAACCAGAAGCTCGGTCTCGCCGGCGCGCTCACCGACTCGGTGCTGACCGTCGAGGACATCGTCGCGACGATCAAGTACCTGGTGCGCCTGCACCGCGGCGACGAGACCTTCCCCGGCATCCGCTCGGGCAAGAAGGCCGAGATCCGCATCGCGATCGACGACATCGACAACTTCGGCAACCGCCGCATCCGCGCTGTCGGCGAGCTGATCCAGAACCAGGTCCGCACCGGTCTGTCCCGCATGGAGCGCGTCGTCCGCGAGCGCATGACCACGCAGGACATCGAGGCGATCACCCCGCAGACCCTGATCAACGTGCGCCCCGTCGTCGCCGCGATCAAGGAGTTCTTCGGAACCTCGCAGCTGTCGCAGTTCATGGACCAGAACAACCCGCTCGCGGGTCTGACCAACAAACGCCGCCTCTCGGCCCTCGGCCCCGGTGGCCTGAGCCGCGACCGTGCCGGCGTCGAGGTCCGTGACGTGCACCCCTCGCACTACGGCCGCATGTGCCCGATCGAGACTCCGGAAGGCCCGAACATCGGTCTGATCGGTGCGCTCGCGACGTTCGCGCGCATCAACTCGTTCGGTTTCATCGAGACCCCGTACCGCAAGGTCGAGAGCGGCAAGGTCACCGACCAGATCGATTACCTGACGGCGGCCGAGGAGGCCGACTTCAACATCGCTCAGGCCAACGCACCGCTGACCAAGGACGGCGCCTTCACCGAGAGCCACGTGCTGGCCCGCCCCCGCGGCGGATCGGGTGAGGTCGACCTGTTCGTGCCCGAGGAGATCGGCTACATCGACGTCTCCCCGCGCCAGATGGTGTCGGTCGCGACCTCGCTCGTGCCCTTCCTCGAGCACGACGACGCGCAGCGCGCCCTCATGGGCGCCAACATGCAGCGTCAGGCGGTGCCGCTGCTGCGCAGCGACTCGCCGCTGGTCGGCACCGGTATGGAGGGCTACACGGCCATCGACGCCGGTGACGTGGTCACCGCGCTGCAGGCCGGTGTCGTCAGCGAGGTCTCCGCAGACCGCGTCGTCGTCATGCTCGACGAGGGCGGCACGCAGGAGTACCACCTGCGCAAGTTCGACCGCTCGAACCAGGGCACGTCCTACAACCAGCGCGTCGTCGTCAACGCCGGTGAGCGCGTGGAGGTCGGCGAGGTCATCGCCGACGGCCCCGCCACCGAGAACGGCGAGCTCGCGCTCGGCAAGAACCTGCTCGTCGCGTTCATGCCGTGGGAGGGTCACAACTTCGAGGACGCGATCATCCTCAGCCAGGAGCTGGTGAAGGACGACACCCTCTCGTCGATCCACATCGAGGAGTACGAGGTCGACGCCCGCGACACGAAGCTGGGCAAGGAGGAGATCACCCGTGACCTCCCCAACGTCAGCCCCGAGCTGCTGAAGGATCTCGACGAGCGCGGCATCATCCGCATCGGCGCCGAGGTCCGCCCCGGCGACATCCTCGTCGGCAAGGTCACGCCGAAGGGCGAGACCGAGCTGAGCGCCGAGGAGCGCCTGCTGCGCGCCATCTTTAACGAGAAGAGCCGTGAGGTTCGCGACACCTCGCTGAAGGTCCCGCACGGCGAGCAGGGCACGATCATCGCCGTCAAGGAGTTCAACGCCGAGGAGGGCGACGACGAGCTGGGCTCGGGCGTCAACCGCCGCGTGGTGGTCTACATCGCCCAGAAGCGCAAGATCACCGAGGGTGACAAGCTCGCCGGCCGTCACGGCAACAAGGGCGTCATCGCGAAGATCCTCCCCGTCGAGGACATGCCGTTCATGTCTGACGGCACGCCGGTCGACGTGGTGCTCAACCCGCTCGGCATCCCGGGTCGAATGAATTTCGGTCAGGTGCTGGAGACCCACCTCGGTTGGATCGCCAAGACCGGCTGGAAGGTCGAGGGCGACCCGGAGTGGGCCAAGCAACTCCCCGAGGACGGCCGCGACGTCGCCCCGAACACCAAGGTCGCGACCCCGGTGTTCGACGGTGCCAGCGAGTCCGAGATCTCGGGTCTGCTGGACTCGACCCGCGAGACCCGCGACGGTGTGCGCCTGATCGACCGCTCGGGCAAGACCCAGCTGTTCGACGGCCGCTCCGGCGAGCCGTTCCCGGCACCGGTCTCGGTCGGCTACATGTACATCCTGAAGCTGCACCACCTGGTCGACGACAAGATCCACGCGCGTTCGACCGGCCCGTACTCGATGATCACCCAGCAGCCGCTCGGTGGTAAGGCGCAGTTCGGTGGTCAGCGCTTCGGTGAGATGGAGGTGTGGGCACTCGAGGCCTACGGCGCCGCGTACGCGCTGCAGGAGCTGCTCACGATCAAGTCCGACGACATCCTCGGCCGCGTCAAGGTGTACGAGGCGATCGTCAAGGGCGAGAACATCCAGGAGCCCGGCATCCCCGAGTCCTTCAAGGTGCTCATGAAGGAGATGCAGTCGCT
>JBARWR010000105.1:0-4252 GCA_049646915.1 Microbacterium sp. | reverse complement strand
CGCCTGAACCGGTCGTCGTCACGCTGCGCACTCGAAAGAGAACTCTCGAGTAATTTTCACTGTCGGGGTAGCGGGATTTGAACCCACGACCTCTTCGTCCCGAACGAAGCGCGCTACCAAGCTGCGCCACACCCCGCTGTTGCAACCGTTCGAGTCTACATGTCGCGGGCCGCAACTCCGAATCGACGGCAGGCTCTCAGACCGACCGTGCGGTCAGCGTCAGCAGCGTCGCCTCGGGACGGCAGGCGAACCGCACGGGCGCGTAGATGGAGTGCCCGCATCCCGCGCTCACGTTCAGCGGGACAGTGCGCCCGCCATGGCTCCAGGTGCTCAGACCCTTGGCCTGCTTCATGGGGATGTCGCAATTCGCGACGATCGCCCCGTAGCCGGGCAGGCAGACCTGACCACCGTGCGTGTGGCCGCCGAAGACGGCATCCGCTCCGAGATCCACGAACTCGTTCAGTACCCGCTGGTAGGGCGCGTGCGTCACGCCCAGGACGGATGCGTCCGACGGGCGCGCGCCGAGCGCGGCCAGCGCATCGGGCAGCACATCCAGCTCATCCCAGTCGCGGTGCGCGTCGTCGACGCCGAAGAAGTCGACCGTGTTGCCTGCGACATTCAGACGCGCCGCCGCGTTGTTGAGCGCGTGCCAGCCGAGCTCCGCGGTGAAGAAATCGTCCATCGCGTCCGTGTCCAGAAGCTCGGCGTGATGGGCGTTCTTGGACGGCCCGCCGAAATACTTCAGCGGATTGCGCGGCGAGGGCGCCTGCACGTCGTTCGAGCCGTGCACGAAGACGCCGGGGATGCCCGCGAGAGGAGCGAATGCACGACGGATGCCGACGAGTCCGTCGCGATGGCCGAGGTTGTCGCCCGTGTTGACGATCAGATCAGGCTCGAGTTCCGCGAGCGAGGCCAGCCAGTCCTGTTTGCGGTGCTGCCAGGGCGCCATGTGCGCGTCCGACAGGTGCAGTACGCGGATCGGGCGGCTGCCGGGCGAGAGCGCGGGCGCCGTCACCTCACGGACGGTGAACAGGTAGCGCTCGATGCCGATGCCCCACACGGCCGCCGCGACACCGGCGGCCCCCACCGCGCCGAGCGCGATGAGGGCCGGGTGTGCTGACCGGTCAGAGCTCAATGTCCGCCTCCGCAGACGAGCATGATCTTCGTGCCGGCCGGAACCTCGGAGTTCGCTCCCGGGTTCTGCGCGGCCACTTCATCACCGCCGTCGCAGCCCTTGTCGTCCACGGAGAGTCCGACATCCTCCAGCGTCTTCTTCGCCTGGGCGAATTTCGCACCGGTGACGTTCGGCACCTTGACGGCCGGCGGCGGTGGGGGATTGCCCGTGCTCGGCATCAGAGTGACCGTGGTGCCGCTGGGAACGCTGCCGGATCCGGGCGTCTGCTCGGCGACCAGGCCGGTCGCGACGGTGCTGTCGACAGGAGTGCCCACCTGCACCGAGAAGCCGGCCTCCTCGATGATGTTCGTCGCCTCTTCAATGGACTTGCCGACGACGTTCGGGAGGTCCTTCATGACGCGGCGCGTGAGGTTCCTGTCGGGTGCGGGGAACCGGTCGCCGCCGTACACCGCATTCGCCGCACCCTGCATCGCACGCGAGATGGGGAAGCGGATCTGGCTCAGCAGCACGCCGCCGGGCCCGTATTGGCGCTCGATCCGCTTGCGCTTGCTACGATCCTTCTCATTGGTCATATCGCGATCGAAGCCCGAGAAGATGAACGTGGCCGTCTTCGTCGACGCGGTGGCCATGGCGGTGCCGGTCGACTCGTTGGTTCCCGTCTTGCCGATCAACGGCACGCCGTCGCCTACTCGAGCCTGACCTCCCGTGGCACTCAGGACGCCCTGCAGCGCGTAAGAGGCCGTAGCTGCCACCTCGGGCGAGATGACCTGGGTGCAGCTCGCCTTCGGCGTGGGCAGCTCCTCGCCCGCGGAGTTGACGACCTTGTCGATCACCCGCGGTTCGCAGAACTTGCCCTGGTTGGCCACCGTGGCGTACGCCCCAGCCATCTGGATAGGGGCGATCGACTTCGATCCGAGAACCGATTCGAACAGGTGGTTGCTGTCAGTCACGGGGTCCATGTCGCCCTCGTGCACGCCCAGCCGAGCCGCCAACTTGTTGATCTCGCACAGATCGAGCTTCTCCGCCATCGCATAGAAGCCCGTGTTCAACGATGCGGCGGTGAACCTCATCGGAGTGCCCGTGTAGCCCTGATTCTTCGCGTAGTTCCCTCCCGCTTCTTTCGCGGGTACTGAAGTGTGCTGTCCACAGGCAGTGATCTGGTACGAGCCGCCGGAGCGCACCCGGCCATTGAGCGTCTCGTTCACCGAGTTGCCCTTCTCCAGCCAGTCGAGCAGGGTGAAGAGCTTGTACGACGAGCCAGGGCCGAAGCCTCCCGAGCCGTTGTGATCCTCGTCGGCTGCGTACACGAGGCCGGTCTCGCCGGGGGTCGCCTTCGGCGTCTCATTGAAGTTGGTGTTCTGCACGATGGCCAGGATGCGGCCCGTCGTGGCTTCGATCGTCACGCCGCTGGCGACGTAGGTCGCGTCTGGAACCGACGCGGGTGCGTATTTGCGCATCGCGTCGACGCCGGGCTGCTGTACGCGCATGTCGAGCGAGGTGTAGACGCTGAGCCCACCACGCTTGAGCACGGCATTGCGCTTTGCGCTCGTGTCGCCGAATGCCGGGTCATTCCTGATGACCGACGTGACGTACTGGCAGAAGTAGGCCTGCGCGCCTGCAGGCCTGCAGCCCTGACTGGTCGGGTGGATGCTCGGCGCGATGGGGAGCGCCTTGGCGTCATCGTGCTGCTTCTGGGTGATCTTGCCGTCTTTGAGCATGCGATCGAGCACGTAGTTGCGTCGCAGCTTCGTGTCCGCGTAGCCGTCTTCTTCGGTGTTGCGCACCACACCCTTGCTGTCGGTCCAGGTGCCGTCCTTCTTGTCGATGCGGAACCGGTTCGGGTTCTGCACCATTCCGGCGAGGATCGCCGCCTGGTCGAGAGTGAGCTTCTTCGCCGTGGTGCCGAAGTAGTAGTTCGCCGCGGCCTCGATGCCGTAGGTCTGACCACCGAAGTTCGCCACGTTCAGATAGCCCAGCAGGATGTCGTTCTTCGAGAAGTCCTTCTCGATCTGGATCGCGTAGCGCATCTCCTGCAGCTTGCGCTCCACTCCGTCTGCGCCCTTCGCATTGGTCGCGTCGGACCAGCACTTCGTGAGCTGCTCCTGATACCCGTCACCGGGCTTGGCGTCCTGTTCGCACTGCTGGATCAGCACATTCTTGACGAACTGCTGGCTGATCGTCGACGCGCCACGGGATGATGTCTGGCGCAGGTTGTCGACCACTGCCTTCACCGTGGCTCCGAGGTTCACCCCGCCGTGCTCGTAGAAGTTCTTGTCCTCACTTGAGAGCACAGCGTCGTACAGCAGCGGCGAGACCTGGTCGAAGGTGACCGGCACGCGGTTCTGGTCGTAGAACTTCGCCAGCTCGAACGGCTTGCCGTCTGTGCCCGTGCCGTAGAACACGGTCGGCTCCATCGGAGTGCCAGGTGTCAGGCTGTCGGGCAGGTTCTCGAAGATCGAGAGTGCCTGCGAGCCCGAGACGCCCGCGATGGCGATGGCGGGGGTGACGGCGGCTGTCGCCAGCACGCCGGCGACGGCGCTCAGCCCGACCAGGCCCAGCAGGCCGCCGAGCACACCTTTCACCGTGCGATTCTTTTGAGGCATACGCTTGATGCTAGGGGATTTCCCTGAATAGAAGCCTCGACGGCAGCATCCGCTCTGCCCTCGTCGACCCGCAGGAGTGCCATGACCACGTGGGAGTATCTGACCACACCGCTGCTGATCCACAACACCGCCGCGATCCTCAACAACTGGGGCAAGCAGGGATGGGAGCTCGTGCAGGTGGTGCAGGGACCGGAGGGTGGCCTGGTCGCCTACCTCAAGCGCCCCGCCACGAGTCAGGCGACGGCCAATGCGGGCCTGGCCGCAGCCGCCGAGGCATCACGACAGTTCGAAGAGGGAGACAGCAAGTGAGCATCACCACCCGTCTGGAGGAGCTCGGCATCGAGCTTCCCGCCGTCGCGGTCCCCGTGGCCGCCTACGTCCCCGCCGTCGTCCACGGCGATCTGGTCTACACCTCCGGCCAGCTGCCCTTCGTCGGCGGCGCGCTGCCGGAGACCGGCAAGGTCGGGGCCGAGGTGGACGCGGATGCCGCCAAGGGCTACGCCCGCACCTGCGC
>JBARWR010000104.1:0-20644 GCA_049646915.1 Microbacterium sp. | reverse complement strand
CAATCGTCGGTGAGCGCCACCCAGACCCCGGTGGCGCTCGCCGACAATACTCAGTGGTGCTCAACCGCAATATCACCCGGTGCTCAACCTCAATAATCAGCGGTGCTCAACCCTCCGAATACTCAATTGGGGTGATGTGCTGGCATCGGAAGATCCGCGTTCGTGGCGTGCAGCATTTGACGCTGCCATCACCACTAACAACGATCTTGGTGAGTTTTCTCCGTGGTGGATGTATCCGGGTCCGGCGCGGATTCACCGAGTGTTGGCTCGCTATCCGCTGAGCCGCGACATCCGGAAGTACGAGCGGCTTCGCTCGGCGCTGACACTGTACCGGCTGACGCTGGGGCAGCCGAGGCAAGAAGACATGGTGGAGATGCTCGCCCGGAGTGGGGTGGATGGGACAGAGTTGCCGGTGATTGATTTGCGGCCGCCGTCAACGGCTGGCACCGGCTGAAGCGTCGGGATCCAGGCCCCAAGATTGACGCAACACGAGGCCCCTTAACCGCGCTGAGCAGTCAAGGAGCCTCATCATTCCGCTAAGCGGCGTCAAGCTCGTCTGGCTCATCAATCTCCGCGGGCGCTTCCAGCTCAGCGAACTTCGTCTGCATCGTGGGGTTGCCCTTTGTGAGCTTGCGAACAGTCAGTGCCGAGGCCTTGTCATTCGCGATTCGAAGGTTGTTCTCAGAGCCCATCAGCGCATCCTTCACCTTCTGCAGCCGATCGATCGCCGTATCGATGTCCTTGATGGCCGCATCAAACTTGCGCTTGGCGAGGTCGTAGTTCTTACCAAACGCGGACTTGAATCCGTCAAGCTCAGTCTCAAAGTTGGTGATGTCGATGTTCTGCTTCTTCACCTGCTCGAGCTCCGCCTTGACCTCGATGGTGTCCTGAGCGGCATTGCGCAGCAGCGCAATGATCGCGAGGAAGAACTGCGGCCGCACGACGAACATCTTCGGGTAGCGATGCGAAACGTCGGTGATGCCGGTGTACAGCTCAGAATCCTCCTCCAGCATTGACACGAGCACGGCGTACTCACAACCCTTTTCGTTGCGATCCTTATCGAGCTTGGCGAAGAAGTCCTCGTTCCGCTTCTTCGTCGCCGACACGTCGGACTCATTCTTCATCTCAAACATGATCGAGGTGTACTCGACGTCATCGTCGCTGAAGTCACGGAAGATGTAGTCCCCCTTGGTGCCAGCCGAAGCATCGTTGTCCTTGCCGAACTCCGCGTTGGGGAATGCCAGCGCACGCATCCGGTTGAACTCGATCTCGCAGTGCTGCTCGAGGGTCTCGCCAAGCAGCTTGACCGACAGCTTGGCCTTCATGTCCTTGTACCGCTCGATGAGATCGTCCTTGAGCGTGAGCTCCTTGGCGTGAGATTCGCTGAGCGCAGCATCCTTTACCTTCTGCTCGGCCACCTGGAGCTGCAACTTGCTCTGAGCCTCGTTGAGCCTCTTCTCGGCATCAGCGATTGCCTGCGCAACGGCAAGCTGTTGACTCGTCGACGAGGCCTTGAGCTCCTGCTTCAGGCGCTCAATCTCGACTTCGCTTTCCATCGAAGCTTTCTGTGCCTTCTGCGCCACACGTGCCTCGGCAAGCTCAATCTCGGTCTGCTTGGCCTTCTCCGCTTCCGCGAGGCGGGCGAGAAGCTCGTGATCAAACTCTGCCGTACGTACCTGCTGCGCGATGTTGGCGTACTCAGCCTCGTCGACAGTGAAGACGGTCGCGCAGTGGGGGCACTTAATTTCGTGGGCCGCTCCGGTCGTTGTTGCATTGTTCATGGTGTTCTCCAATCGTCAGAAATACCTCCCACAGGCGGGCCGAGTCTCCCCAGCACGACCCGCCTGCAGTGACGACGGCTGCCGTCACGTCCATGATGGGATGGACCGGCGCACTTTGCTCGTCAATTGCTGATAACCCCCCTTATCAAGGACTGCTTCCATCGAGCGTTAAACACGAGTAGATTCACACCATGCCCACAAAATCACCACTCCTCATCGATCTGGCCGGCGTTGCCCGGTTGGCCGATGTGCGACGACCGGTGGCATCCGTGTGGCGCAAGAGGTTCGCCACGGCGGCCGATCCGTTCCCGTCACCGGTGGGCACCAAGGCGGGCCGCGCGTATTTTGACGCGGTCATGGTTGCCCAGTGGTTGACCCGTACTGAGCACGGCAACAACGCCGACGCCATCGCGGACGCGGCGGCATCGGCGAGCCCCGACGACTTCGATGTCGCTGATTCCTCCCACGTCTCGGCGGTGGATGCGTTACTGACCGTACGAGCCGCTTCCGGCGAAGCTGTCAGCGACCTCACCAAAGACGAGCTTCACCGCCAAGCACTCGCAATCGATCCGGATGACGCATGCCTGGTAAGTGAGACCCTCTCTGCCAACCCAAGCTGGAAGGAGTGGGCGGATCTTCTCGCAGACGCCGCGTACTCTCCCCTCCAGGCATCACTACTGCTTGAACAACGCCACCGTGCATTTCAGTCCTCGTCGGGTTCATCGAGTCGCCTGACAGCAGAGGGCGATGCACTGCTTGTTTCGTTGGCTACCGCACTCGCCACCGGGCGGCAGGCCCACCTCGTGATCAGCAGCGGCATCACTCCGTCCCTCACCGGTGAGCTCGCCGCGAAGCTCACCCATGACACCGAACTTGTAGTTACCGCATCGTCCGAGGCGCGGGCTATCCGCCGTCGGATCCTCTGTGACGGCGGGCCTGTGCCGCGCGCGGACTCGCTCACTGAGTCCCCACGGGTTTTCCTGCTCAGGCTCGCATTGGATGACACAAGCAACGCCGCCACAATGTTGAACGCTCTCGACGAGGTCGCTCTCGAGATGCGTGATCACGATCGCGCGATCGTCATTGGCCCCGCAGCAGCGCTCGTGGACAGCGTTTCGCGATCAGAGTCTCTGTCACGCACCGATGTCCTGAGATCGGGCCGCGTACGAGCGATCGCCAAGCTCCCCACCGGCCTCGTAGTGGCTGCTCCTCGCGAGACACTGGCGATATGGGTGCTGGGCAGAGAGGCAAGCAACATCCCGATTGCAGATCGGTTCACGGCGGTTGCCGACCTCACCGACGTTACGCTCACGAAAGCTTCGCAGGCCGATCTAACAAGTGACGTGCTTGCCGCCATGGGCGATGACCGGGATATCCGCGCCCATTCCTTCCGCTTCACCCGCCTTGTCCGCACCACCGCTCTACTCACGGCCGCGGGCTCGCTCGTTCCGCGCAATAACGCGAGCAGCATTGCCGTGGAGTCGCCGGACGACGTGCCGGCACTGCTTGACCAGGCGCTGGATGCGCTCGGGCAGGATGCGCCTTCGATCGTGCCGACTGTCTCGGCCAGCGCGCCCGTGCCCTCGGAGCACATCACCGCCCTGATCGCCGGTCGCCACCTACGCATGCTTTCCGGCACGCGCATTCCATCTGAGGAGCTCGCGACTTCTGGTCTGGTGGTTGTCAGCGCTAATGACCTCGACGTCCCATCGAGCATCGGTCACCGCCACGTCGATTCCCTGACCTTCGCCACACTGCACCCTTCTGCCGTGCTCACGGTTGCTGGCGATGTCGTGTTTCGCACGGCCCCGACAGCGAAGGCATGGGTCGATGCTGAGGGTTCCAAGGTCGTTGCCTACCCAGCACGGGTGCTTCGAATCGACCGTGCCGACCCCGGCGGACTCGTGCCAGAGCTCATCGCCGCCGATATCAACCAGTCCGCTGGCGGACCCGGCGCATGGCGGCGCTGGAAACTACGTCGCGTCACCCCTCAGCTGACGGAACCACTTCGCACGTCGCTCACCGAGCTCGCAGCGTGCCGAGAAGCCCTGACGCGACGAGTCGACGCACTCGACGCATACGCCGAGCTCCTGACTGCCGGCATCACGTCCGGCGCAGTAACTTTGACCAATCCGGATGCTGTCGCGGCATCCGACCCGCAGTAAGGAAACTCATGGTCCGCACACCGAAAGCCGCTCCGCAGGCGCCCTCAACCATGAAGGAGTTGAAAGACACCCTCTGGAAGGCCGCCGATAAGCTGCGCGGCTCAATGGATGCTTCCCAGTACAAGGACGTCATCCTCGGACTGGTCTTTTTGAAGTATGTGTCGGATGCTTTCGACGAACGTCGCGCGGGTATCCGCACCGAGCTCGCCGCCGATGGCTACGATGAGGCTCAGATCTCCGAGCTCATCGATGACGCCGACGAATACACCGGCCGCGGCGTGTTCTGGGTGCCGTTAAACGCACGTTGGAGCTTCCTGTCTGAGAACGCGAAGGGCATTGGCCCGTCAGCGGGCGAGGCAGAGAAGTCAGTCGGTCTGTTGATCGATGAAGCAATGGATGCGGTGATGCAAGCGAACCAGCAGCTCTTGGGGACTCTTCCCCGAATCTTCAACCGCGACAACGTCGATCAAAGGCGCTTGGGCGAGCTGATCGACCTACTGAACTCGGCGCGGTTCGCCGGTCAAGGGCAGAGCGGGTCGGACGGTCGCCGCGCGCGCGATCTTCTCGGCGAGGTCTACGAGTACTTCCTCGAGAAGTTCGCCGCAGCCGAGGGTAAGCGAGGCGGCGAGTTCTACACGCCCGCCGGTGTCGTGCGTGTGCTGGTCGAGCTGTTGCAGCCAACGCACGGGCGTGTTTACGACCCCGCATGCGGTTCGGGCGGCATGTTCGTACAGGCCGAGAAGTTCATCGACGCACACCAGGGCGAGGGATCTGAGATCTCGGTCTACGGCCAGGAGCTCAACGAGCGCACCTGGCGCATGGCGAAAATGAACCTCGCGATCCACGGCCTATCGGGCAACCTCGGCCCACGGTGGGGCGACACATTCGCGCGTGACTTACACCCCGAGCTTCAAGCCGATTTTGTGATGGCGAACCCGCCGTTCAACATCAAGGACTGGGCACGCAATGAATCCGATCCGCGCTGGCGGTTCGGCGTGCCCCCTGCAAACAACGCCAACTACGCGTGGATCCAACACATCCTCTCGAAGCTGGCTCCCGGCGGCCAGGCCGGCGTCGTGATGGCGAATGGTTCCATGTCGTCGAACTCGGGTGGCGAGGGCCAGATCCGAGCCGAGATCGTGGAAGCCGACCTCGTCTCGTGCATGGTGGCGCTGCCGACGCAGCTGTTTAGGTCGACAGGCATTCCGGTGTGCGTGTGGTTCTTCGCGAAGGACAAGGGCAAGCGAGCCGGCGAGGTCCTGTTCATCGACGCGCGCAACCTCGGGCATATGGTCGACCGAGCAGAGCGCGCCCTCTCTGACGACGACATCGCAAAGATCTCTGGCACCTTCCACGCCTGGATGGGGTTCGAATCGGATCCCGTGCCTGCCGAGTACGCGGACGTTCCCGGTTTCTGTTACTCCGCGACACTCGCCGAAATCAAGGCTGCCGACTACGCTCTCACTCCCGGCCGCTACGTCGGTGCTGCTGAGATCGAAGACGATGGCGAGCCAATCGAAGAGAAGCTCGCGCGGCTGCGTGTGGAGCTCGAGGCGCAGTTCACGGAATCCGCACGGTTAGCGAACATTGTGCGTGAGCAGCTCGGGAGGGTCGATGTCTCTCACTGAACTTCATCGACACCGAATCGGTGACGTAACGACTAGTCTCGACTCGCTCCGTCGGCCTGTGAAAAGCTCTGATCGGATACCCGGTCCGTACCCGTACTACGGTGCGTCCGGGATCGTTGACACCGTTGAGTCATTCATCTTTGAGGGACTCCACCTTCTCGTTGCTGAGGACGGCGAGAACCTTCGGTCAAGGAATACCCCCGTGGCGTTCCTTGCCGACGGCCAATTTTGGGTGAATAACCACGCGCACGTTCTCCAAGGAAACGACCTGGCCGATACGCGCTACCTGGCCTACGCAATCGAGCAGCTCGATCTCTCCGGATACTTGACCGGCTCGACTCAGCCGAAACTTACAAAAGCAGCCCTCGACTCGATCACCCTCGATCTCCCTTCTCTCGCGGAACAACAGGCGATCGCCGAGGTGCTGGGCGCCCTCGACGACAAGATCGCCGCCAACACCGCCCTCGCCAACACTGCCTGGACTCTCGCCCAGGCCGAGTTCACCTTCATGCAACGTCAGGCTGAAGTTGGACAGGTCGCGCTCGGCGACATCACCTACTTTGAGTACGGCAAATCGCTTCCGGCTACGATCCGAGACCCTGGTGATGTGCTTGTGGTGGGGAGCGGAGGTGTGAGTGGTACACACAACCATGCATTGGTAGATCAGTCAGGCGTTGTTGTCGGCAGGAAGGGCAGCGCCGGAACGGTGATGTGGATTAGCGGTCGACATTTCCCGATTGACACGACCTTCTTTATTCGTGGAATACGCGAGGCGTACTCGCAGCCATTCCTGTACTTTCTACTGCGCGGCTTAAGGCTTGATGAAATGAACAACGATTCAGCTGTCCCCGGGCTCAATCGATCCGAGGCGCTCGCGCTTCCCGTCCGCGTTCCGGATGACGCATCTCTCGCCGCGTTCACGAAGACGGCCGAGATTCTGATTGCCTCGGTCGATGCAGCAAACGCCGAGAACCGCACTCTCGCCGCAACCCGCGATGCGCTCCTTCCGCAGCTCATATCGGGCAAGCTTCGCGTGCGTGATGCTGAGCGGGTCGCCTCAGAAGCAGGTGCATGATGGCGTTCGCGGTTGTGGACTTCGAGACCACGGGCATCCTGCCGTCCTACCATCACCGGGTGGTCGAGATCGGCGTGACGCATGTCGAAGATGATGGCACGATAACAGGACGCTGGGAGACGCTCATCAACCCTGAGCGCGATCTCGGTCCGCAGCATATCCACGGCATCCGAGCCGTCGATATTCTCGACGCACCGGTGTTCAGCGACATAGCAACAGAGTTCGCCGAGCTCCTGCAGGGACGGGTCTTTGCCGCCCACAACGCTGCCTTCGACTTGCGGTTCCTGCAGGCCGAGTTCGAGCGGGCCGGGTACTGGCTCGACGGCGGCACACCGAGTGTGTGCACGATGGCGCTCGGTTCGAAGTTCGGGCTCGGAGCTTCCGCTTCGCTCGCCCATGCGTGCAGCACCCACAGTATTCAGCATGAACACGCCCACTCTGCCGGCGCCGACTCGTACGCGACCGCACAGCTCCTTTCTGCCTACCGAAGCACGAGCGTCGCGTGGCCGGGGTGGGCCGAATATTGGGAGCAGACGTCCCACGCTGGGCGCGCGTACACATACCCCAGTGGCCAGCGCACAGGTGTCGTCTTCAAACCGCGTGCCGAGGCGTCCGCCCAGCCATCGAGCTTTCTCGAGCGGATCTCCACGGATATCGTGCGCGATTCTGTCGAGGGCGCGGACGCACAATATCTCGCGGTGCTGGATCGTTGCCTGCTCGACGGGTACATCTCCGCCCACGAAGGCGCACAACTCGCTGACGTCGCGAGCGAACTCGGGCTGACACGCGGCCGCGTCGAAGAACTGCATGCCGACTACTACCGCGCACTCGGTGAGCACGCCTGGGCCGATGCCATGCTCACTGAGGAAGAGCAAACAGATCTCGCCGCTGTTGCGGCGCTGCTCGAAATCCCAGCATCCGTGGTGCAGCGCGTTTTGACGCGCTCCGAACGCCCTCCGCTCGCGACGGCCGTTGCGGCCGGGAGTGGCGACAGCTTCCGCCTCGTGAGCGGTGACATGATCGTGCTCACCGGCGACATGACCCGCGATCGAGCGGACTGGGAAACCGAGCTGCGCGCGCGTGGCTTTGTCTCACACCCGGCAGTAACAAAGAAGGTCAAGCTCGTCGTCGCCGCTGATCCTGACTCCCTGTCAGGCAAGGCAAAGAAGGCGAGGGACTACGGCATCCCGATCGTCAGCGAAGACGGGCTCCGGAAAATGCTCAACCAGTTGGACTCATCACCGACCTACCTCGAGAATGCGAGTGCACGATGACTTCCAAGCCAGAATTCTCCGCCAATGTTGAGCCCGAGTTCGATGAGCGCGCGTTCCTCGAGGCCACGTCCGAGGCGAAATCTCGGTACGGCCGATTCAACCTCGCCGTCATCGGCGGCTCCGGTGTCGGCAAGTCCTCGCTCGTCAACGCTGTATTCGGTCGCGATTGGGCGGAGGTCGGCAAGGGCCTGCCGGTCACGCGCGGCGTGCAATATTACAACGACGACTCGCTCGGCATCTGGGACGTTGAGGGATTCGAGATCGGCTCACCCATCCCGCCTGGGGAACAGCTGAGCGCTCATCTCAAGACGATCTCTGGATATCCGGCTATCCAGCAGATCTCAGTCGTCTGGTACTGCGTGAAATCCAATGAAGACCGCCTCACCGAGGCCGATATCGCGATGATCCGCGAACTCGACGCGGCTGGACTTCCCGTTATTCTCGTCCTCACCAAGGTGGACTGGGGAAAGAGCGTGATCTCCGGCAGGCACTTAGTGCCAAAAAGCGTGGAGGAGTTCGTTGAATGGCTGGAGAGCCCGACCGACAAGAACAAGCAGCCGATCGAGATCCCATACCAACGCGTCATTCTGACCTCTGTCCGTGACAAGAACGGAAAGGGCACGGGGCACGGCCTCGGTGAGCTCGTCGCAGAGACTCTCATGATCTCGCCCGAAGACGAGAAGGATGCCTTTCGCATCGCACAGCGACTCAACCTCCCCTGGAAGCGCGAAATGGCACGCCCGGTCATCGCGGGCGCCGCGGGGCTGGCCGCTGCTGCCGCCGCGACACCGATTCCCGTCGCGGATGCAATGGCCCTGGCACCGATCCAACTCGGAATGATGGGCCGCATCGCCGCGATCTACGACCTAGAGCTGAAGTCGATGATGTCAGCCGGGGCGCTTGCTCAGCTCGGTGTGCAGATCTCCGGGCAAGCACTCGCTCGCAGCTTCATCAAGCTCATCCCCGGTGCCGGGAGCGCGATCGGCGCGACTGTGGCTTTCGCGCTAACTGCCGCCACCGGGGAGGCATGGATGCGCCTGTGCGAGCAGGTACACACGGGCAAGATCGATCTCACCAAGGTGATGGAATCGTGGGGCGACTATGCGCCTGGCCTCCTTGAAGTCATCCAGAACATGGCCAAGCAGAGCATCGCCAAGAAGTCGGCGGGAGGAACCAGATGACTGCTTTCTCGGAGTCCGCCTGGGAACAAGACGCGCTCGACAGCCTCGCTGAGCCATTCGGATGGCGCCCTGTAAAGGGCGAGGAGATCGCTCCCGGAATCGGCGAGCGCGAGACCTGGGACGATCTGCTCATCCGCCCGCGCCTGCTCGATTCTCTTCGGCGTCTGAACCCGGGCGTGCCCGGCGAGTATCTTCAGCAAGCTGTTGCCGAGATCGCTGCGCCGAAGTCTCAGGATGCGATCACAGAGAACCAACGCATCCATCAGTACCTGGTCAGCGGCTACCCGTTGACCTACATCGACTCGGACGGCATCGAGCAGAACCCGCGCCTTCGCCTCCTGGGATCTGATCCGCTGGACAATGATTGGCTTGCCGTCAACCAGGTCACTCTGCGCCAGGGAGACCTCCATCGCCGCTTCGACATTGTGCTCTACGTCAACGGCATGCCCATGTCGATCATGGAACTCAAACGGGCCGGTTCCGCGTCAACCGGCGTCGCTCCTGCACACGCACAGCTGCAGACCTACCTGCGCGAGTTCCCCATGGCATTCCGGTTCTGCGTTTTCTCACTTGCCAGCGACGGCATCGAGGCCAAGTACGGAACGCCTTTCACTCCACTCAACCACTTCGCGCCATGGAACGTCGATGATGACGGTGCGCCGCTCGCACAACCGCGGGTTGAGGATGGCGTGTCTGTCGAACCCATCGATGATGCGCTCAGCGGTCTGTACAACCAGGAACGCTTCCTACAGCTCGTACGCAATTTCACCGCTTTCGACGAGAACTCTGACGGGCTCACCAAACGCATCGCCAAACCGCACCAATACTTCGCCGTCACCAAAGCCGTCGGCAGCACCGTGCAGGCGGTGGAGACGAACGGCAAGGCCGGCGTCGTGTGGCATACCCAAGGCTCGGGCAAGTCGATGGAGATGGAGCTGTACGCAAATCTCGTATCGCGGCATCCGAAGCTCAAGAACCCCACAGTGCTCGTCGTCACTGACCGTACTGAGCTGGACGGCCAGCTGTTCCAGACCTTCGATCAGAGCCTTCTGCTTGCCGAAAAGCCCGTCCAGGTGCGTGCGCGAACACAGCTGCGCGACGAGCTCCGCAATCGAGTCACCGGTGGTATCTACTTCACAACGCTGCAGAAGTTCGGTCTGACCGATGTTGAGAAGCAGGCCGGCACACAGCATCCTCTACTGACTGACCGCCGCAACGTGATCGTCGTCGTCGATGAGGCCCACCGCAGCCACTACGACGACCTCGATGGATACGCCCGACACCTGCGCGACGCACTTCCAAACGCCACGCTCATCGCGTTTACAGGCACGCCCATCTCGTTCGCCGAACGCGACACCCGCGCTGTCTTCGGTGACTACATCGACATCTACGATCTCTCACGAGCGGTCGATGACGGCGCGACTGTCCCTGTCTACTTCGAGCCACGGTTGATCAAGGTCACACTTGCTGCCAACGCTCGCGAAGATGACATCGATCGGGCCGCTGACGAGTACACCGTCGGGCTTGACGACACCGAGCGTGCTCGGCTTGAAGCCTCGGTCGCGGTAGTCAATGCGGTCTATGGCGCCCCGGAACGAATCGATAAGCTCGCGACCGACCTGGTTCAGCACTGGGAAGAGCGACGAGAGCGCATGAAACCATTCCTCGACTCACCAGGCAAGGCGCTCATCGTGGGCGGAACGCGTGAGATCTGTGCGCGTCTCTACTCAGCGATCGTCGCCTTGAGACCCGATTGGCACTCGAATGCCTTGGACTCCGGCCGGATCAAGGTCGTCTACTCAGGTTCAGCCTCAGATCAGCCGCCAATCAGCGACCATGTGCGGCGTGATTCGGAGAACAAAGCGATCAAGGCGCGTCTCAAGGATGCTGACGACGAGCTCGAACTCGTGATCGTTAAGGACATGATGCTGACAGGCTTCGATGCTCCGCCTCTGCACACCCTTTATCTGGATCGGCCGCTCAAGGGCGCATTGCTCATGCAGACGCTTGCACGTGTGAACCGCACGTTCAAGGGCAAACAAGACGGCCTACTCGTCGCGTACGCGCCGTTGGCTGACAACCTTGCTCAGGCTCTGTCTGAGTACACGGTCACCGATCAGGAGAACAAGCCGATCGGCCGGGACGTAGATGAGGCCGTCGCAATCGCAACCGAACTTGTCGCCGAGATCAGAGAGATGCTGGCGGAATGCGACTGGCGCAGGCTGGTGCAGAAGGGGGGCTCCCGTGCGTGGCGAACCGCAGCCACCACCGCGACGAACTACCTACGCGACCCGCAAAACCCGTTGAACTTCGAGGCGCTGGGAGCGGAACGCCTCGCTTCGCGCTATAGGACTGCGACGGGGAGGTTGGCGCGCGCGTGGGCTCTGTCATCGGGTCGCGACGGACTCGCCGAGCTGCATGACGAGATCGGGTTCTACGAGGAGGTGCGGGTATGGATGGCGAAGTTCGACGCCGCAGAACGGCAGTCGAGAGACGAGCCGATCCCTGAGGAGATTTCACGTCTTCTCGGCGCCCTAGTCGCCGAGTCGATCGAGCCAGGAGAGGTGCTCGACATCTATGACGCGGCCGGGCTGCCGCGCCTTGCGCTCGATGACCTGGGACCGGAGTTTCTCGCCAAGGCTCAAGCGGCGCCGAACGCACACCTCGCCATCGAAGCGCTGCGCAAGTCGTTGACGGATGCGGGGTCCGCAGTCACTCGCGGCAACCTCGTACGTCAGCGTGCGTTCTCGGAGCGCATCGCCGAGATCATGAATCGGTATACGAATCAACAGCTCACTTCTGCCGAGGTCATCGCCGAGCTCGTGGAACTCGCCAAGGAAGTCGCGGCAGAAGCATCCCGTGGGTCGACGTTCACACCGCCACTCTCGAACGATGAGCTGGCGTTCTACGACGCAGTCGCGCAGAACGAGTCTGCTGTGTCGGTACAGGGAGAGGACGTACTCGCCCAGATCGCGCGTGAACTCGTGGCGGTCATGCGCCGCGACGTGCGCACGGATTGGACTGTGCGCGACGATGTCCGGGCGAAACTGCGATCGTCAATTAAACGGCTACTGGTGAGGTACAAGTACCCGCCGAACAAGCAGCCTGAGGCCATCAAGCTGGTCATGGACCAGATGGAATCGCTGGCACCTCGATACGCCCACGAGAGGCACTCTCCGAGCGCGTAGCGCAAGAGCCGGATTGGACGCAGGACTTCGCCCGCAATTTCGACAGGTTCAGAACTAGCACTTATCTACCCGACCCGACAGGATACGAATATGCGAGCGACTAGAGCAGACGGAGTAACAGTAGAACTCCTCGACGACGGCACTTGGATGACGCCCAACGCTTCGTCGACGGAAGATACTTCAGCGCCGGTCAACGGTGATGGATTCCGCGACGTCCCATGGGGCACGGCGCCCGATCGCGCCAAACTGCGAGAAGGGACCGCGCCTGATCAGGAATCAAGCACGATCTTGGCATGGTCTGGCGTGCAACTAGCCGACCTAACCTGCGAAGTCGTGCATATCTACGCTCAGAACAAACTGGTTCGAGGAAAGTACTTGGTGACCGACACCTGGCTCAACGAGAACAGGTATCTCACCGAGTTTGAGTCTCTGAAGTCGCTCCTCCAACGGAAGTACGGCAAACCCGACTCCGATGATTCATTTTGGAGTAACACGCTCTGGGAAGATGATCCCAACGACTGGGGAAAAGCAGTCGAACGCGGCCATCTCTCTTTCTTTGCGCGCTGGGAACGGGGTGACACACGGGTACTGCTCCATCTCACTGGTGAGAACTATGAATCAAAGCTCGGCATCGAGTACGCGAGCCTTAGTTTGGAACTACTCGAGCAGCACGATCGAGAATCAGCAACACTCGACGATCTATAGGCATGGGTGCGTCGGATGGTCGGCAGGGGTCGTGTCACCCGGAGCCCACTTTCGGCCCGACGGCGCAACTCCAATATCGGTACGAGGTATTCATGAATGATTTCGACGCGATCAACCATGTTGAGGACGCTCTCTCGACGACCGCTCAGGGACTGGGTCCCTTCATCACCGCCCGCTTCAGACAATTACTGCCCGAACTAAGTAACTGGCCAGACATCCTCGCGCAGAAGGACCGGCAGGCCGGCAGGAACGTCGATCGCTACAACCCGCGCGATCTGTCGCTCATGCTCCGCGCGTTGACCGAGCACCTCGGCGCCCTTGGGTACCCGTTCAGCGATCTGCTCACCCGCCAGGCGAGCAACTGTGCCAGCGAGTTGCGCGGCGTTCGCAATAAGTGGGCGCACAGCGAAGAGTTCAGCGTTGCGGAGACCTTCCGCGCACTTGATTCCGCCGAGATCCTCCTTCGGTCTATCCATGCTGATGCCGAAGCGGATCACGTCGCCGCACAGAAGACCACTGTGCTCAGGTTTATGACGCAGCCCACGATCACCGCGACTGTTCCGGCTGAATTGTCGGACGACAGTGCTCCTGACCCCGCGGACGAGACGCTGCCCTCCGCCGCGAAATCGGAGGTCGAGAACGCCGCCGAGCTCACCCGGATCTCAATCACCACACTCCCCGTCCTGAGCTACGCGCACGCCCACAACTCGATCCCAGTCGTGACGTCAATCACGATCGATCATGAGGGAGGCGAGCTGCGCGGTGCTTCCCTGGAAGTTGAGGTGCTCTGCCAGCTCGGCCCTCTCGGAGATCCACGCATCGTGATCGTCGACCTCTATGGCAACGCTCCGACGGTGTTACGGAACACTGAGCTCCTGCTCGATCCGGCCCGCATGTTCGCCGTCGAGTCACCGATGCCCGGCACGGTCGCTGTCACATTGCGGAACTCTGACAACGAGATCCTGACGCGGGAGGAGGCCACCGTGCAGATCCTCGCGGCGAACCAGTGGCAGGCCGTGCCTCAACAGCTGAGCTTGGAGCTGCTCGCAACATTCGTTCAACCGAACTCGCCGACCATCCCTGCCCTGCTTCTCGAAGCATCCGATCTGCTCGGTCAGAGCACGGCGTCCTCGGCACTCGATGGCTATCAGCAGCAATCGCGCGAACGTGTCGACTCGATCGTCGAAGCGATCTACGATGCAATGCGTGCGCGAGACATCCGCTACGCGGAGCCCCCTGCAAGCTGGGGCATCGGCGGACAGAAAGTGCGGACACCGACGGAGGTGTTGGAGGGCCGTCTCGGGACTTGCCTCGACACGACACTCACGTTGGCCGCGGTGCTGGAAGAGGCTGGGATCAACTCCACGCTCTGGCTCTTGGACGGTCACATCTTCCTTGGGTACTGGCGAGACGAGGCGAGCTTGGACGCTCCGGCCCAGCTGGATGCGAGCGAAGTCGTCAACTACGTCGGTCTGGGTCAGATTGGACTCGTGGAGACGACCATGCTGACCGGCGGCGCGAGCTCTCGCCCGTTCGCAGAGGCGGCCCGCGACCCACACCACGCCGGCTACATCTCGTCCCCAGAGAAGATCGTCGGTGTCACCGACATCCGCCAGGCGAGGAACGCGAGAGTGTTCCCGCTGCCCAGCCGATCGATCTCGGCCGACGGGGAGGTGACAGTGCATGAATACCAAGTTGGCGCAGCTCCCCAGGCGCTGAGCTACTCACCCAGTGCCGAGGATCTCGCCGGCGCTCCAGCTCGCAATCTCCCGCATCGAGTGCAAGTCTGGAAGAACGCCCTGCTCGATCTGAGCCTGCGGAACCGGCTGATCAACTACACCGACGCTTCAGGTGTTTCGCTGGCCATCCCGCAGCCTTCACTCGCTCACTTCGAAGACATGATCAACGAGGGAACGGCGGTCACCCTCATTCCGAGTGATCGCATTCCGAATATCGAGGTCAACCGTGGCATTCGATACGGTCGCGATCTTCCCGAGACCGCCCGTGCAGAACTGCTCAACGAGCGGAAGTCAGCGTTCGTTGACATCACTGAAGGTGCGTACATAGCAAGGCTCCGCTCCCTCGCCTACAAGGCACGAACGATCACAGAAGAGACCGGTTCCAATAATCTCTACATCGCGTTCGGGATGCTGCGCTGGAAGTTCAACGATCGAGAGCTGAGCTCCCCTCTCGTCCTCGTTCCGGTAACTCTTGAGGCGTCGGGACGAGGCAACGTCTATCGCCTGAAAGTCGATGATGCTGGCGAATCGACACCGAACTACTGCCTACTCGAGAAGTTGCGTGTCTCATTCGGCGTCGAAATCCCCGGCCTCGCCAACCCGGCCAAAGATGATGCCGGCATTAATCTTTCGGCAGCCTTCGCGGCCACACGTCAAGCCTTGACCGAGGCGCGTCTGCCGTTCACCGTCGACGACACCGCAGATCTGTCCATTCTGCAGTTCGGCAAGTTCCGCCTTTGGAAGGACCTAGACGAGAACTGGGAGACCTTCACATCGAACCCACTCGTCAGCCACTTGATCAACACCCCGACCGAGACCTTCGAGGACCCCAGCCCGGCACCGACCAGTGTCGACCTGGACGCGTTGGGGAACTCGGTGCCCGTCCCAGCGGACTCCTCTCAGCTGGAAGCCGTGGCCGACGCAGTCGCCGACCGCACCTTCGTCTTGGAGGGTCCTCCCGGCACCGGAAAGTCCCAGACGATCACGAACCTACTGGCACATGCCCTTGTCAGCGGCAAGCGCGTGCTCTTCGTGGCCGAGAAGCGGGCCGCTCTGGACGTCGTGAAGGATCGTCTCGAGACCGTGGGGCTCGGCCCGTACTCCCTGGATCTGCATGATAAAGGTGCGCGCCCAAACGCCGTACGTGCTCAGATTCGCGAAGCGCTCGACGCGATGGCCCGTCCTGACGCCGCGGCGTTGAAAGCGCAGTACGAGAACGCGGCGTCCAGCCGTGGTTCGCTACGACGCTATGCAGAGCGGCTTCACGAGTCGAACACCGCGGGCATGTCCCTCTACTCGGCTCGCGAGACGCTGCTCGCATTCCCGGAGAGTATGCCGATGCTCGATGTTCCTGCGTCGATCGTCGCCGGCCTGTCCGAAGATCGCCTGGAGGCCGTCCGCACGGCCCTTCGCGGGCTTCCAGAAACCGCAGACCTCGCGCATCCGTCCCCGCTGAACGCATGGGGTTTCGTTCGCGTCGCTGGCGAGCACCCGAGCAACCTGAACGGGCTGCACGACGCAGCTCGCGAATTCGACCGCGCACTGACCGAAGCCGCGACGAATGGCGCCGATATGGCCACCCTTCTGTTGGCCCGATCCGCCGATTTCATCGAACGGTGGTCGCAGCTTTCTGGAGCGCCGAGATACTCGCTCGACGCCCTGGATCAGTTCCGGCCGCGTTACCTGAGTGGTGAAGTGCCTAACCTGCAAAAGCACCTCAGTGCGATGACGACCACACCACCGTCTTGGTTCGCGACCGTGTCACCCGAGTGCCTGGATACGGACGTGGTTGCCGTCCACACAGCCGCCCAGGCCGCTGATGCGTCCGGCTTCTTCGGACGCCGCAAGCGACAGCGAGCCGCGTTGCAGCTGTTCGGTGCGGCATTGCGTGTCACCCCGAAGGTGGTGCCCGCCAAAACTGTTTCGGCACTCACGGGCGAAATCGCCTCCACCGCACTCGCCGTCACCAACGTCCGTGACGCGCTCGCAACGTTACCGGTTCTCGTCGCAGCATCCGACTGGAACCCCTACCTGCGCGAGGACGCTCAGTCCACCACAACCACCATCGATTGGGCGCGCTGGTTGAGTGAGGCGCTGACGCCGCGCACCGACTCGGACGAAGAGACTCGCGCGCTCCGCGACCACTACCGCAATTCCTCAGCGAGCGGTGCGCTCGCATCAGCGCTCGCGAGTCTGGCAAGAGCTTGGCGAACACTTGAAGCCGCTACGTCCGGTTCGGAAAGCTCGGGATCAGTCCTGTCAGATTGGGCGGCAAGCCGCAGTGTGATCGACGCTTGGGGGATGACACGCACAGCACGTGCCCTCGACACCGAACAGCCAACGACGCTGAATCGGTGGGTTGATTTCGTACGGGCACTGGAGCCCCTCCGCGCTCATGGAATGGATACCGCACGGCAGTCTCTTCTGATCGGAGCCATCCCGGCAGACATCGCCGTCATGGCTTTCGATAAGGGCGCGGCGGCCGCCTCGATCAGCGAACGTGCGGCTTCACAGGCGCTTGAGAGCTTCGACGCCAAGGCTCATGGGCGCGCGATAGACCGATTCACCGACAGCACCTCCGCGATTCGGGCCGAACTCCCCCGGTGGATCCCGGCCGAGATTCTCGCCAAGCGGCGCATCGATGCCGACTACAGCGGCGGGCAACTGGGAGAGCTGAAGCGTCAGCTGAGCCGTCAGCGCGGTGGCATGAGCGTGCGCGCACTCTTCACGAGCTACGGCGACCTGATCACCCAGATCGCGCCCTGCGTGCTGATGAGTCCGGAATCTGTCTCGCGATTCTTCCCTGCTGCGGCGGCGATGTTCGACATCGTCGTCTTCGACGAAGCCTCGCAAATTCGTGTGGCGGACGCCGTCGGCGCCATGGGACGGGCACGTTCCGTCGTCGTGGTCGGTGACAGCAAGCAGATGCCCCCGAGTACTTTCGCGGAAGTCACTGCCGACGCTGACTTGGAGTCAGGGGCGAACCAAGATGCCATCCAGGACGAGGAGTCGATCCTGACCGAATGCGTGCAAGCTCAAGTACCAAGAAGGTGGCTGTCCTGGCATTACCGGAGCCAAGACGAGTCATTGATCAGCTTCAGTAACCACAAGTACTACGAGAGCCGTCTGGCATCATTTCCTGCCCCATGGCCGGGAACTACGCCAACCATTGATGCAGACCACGGCGTCTCGCTCGTGCGCGTCAACGGCCACTTCAATCGGAGCGGGCGCGGGCGCGACCTTCGCACCAATCCCATCGAAGCGCATGCGATCGTCGACGAAGTCGCAAGAAGGTTCGCGTCGTCCGGTGGCGATCTGCCTTCTCTCGGGATCATTACGTTCAACGCGCCACAAAGAACGCTTATCGAATCGCTGTTGCGGGAAGCACCTGATGAGCGCATCGCCGCGGCCCTTGATCAGCGCGACGGCCTGTTCGTCAAGAATCTTGAGAACGTTCAGGGAGACGAAAGAGACGTGATCCTGTTCTCGGTCGCATTCAGCGCCAATGAGCGCGGCGTGATTCCACTGAACTTCGGCCCTTTGTCGCGTGCCGGTGGCGAACGACGGCTGAATGTGGCGATCACTCGAGCCCGCCGACAGGTGATCCTGTTCGCAAGCTTCGATCCTGCTGAGCTGCGCGCAGAACAGACGACATCCGTCGGCATCAAGCATCTCCGCGCCTATCTGGAACTCGCCGCCAACGGGGTGGAAAGCATCTCTGACGACCTCCCGCGTGAGCGCGTCATCGACCGGCATCGCGACGAAATCGCGAACGAACTGAGAATGCGCGGCTACGCGGTGCAGACGGACATTGGCCTGTCCGACTTCCGCGTGGACATCTCCATAGGTTCTGCTGCCGATCCCACCCAACCCGTGCTTGCGATCCTTCTGGACGGGGAGAGCTGGCGTTCGCGTCGAACAGTCGCCGACAGAGATGGGTTGCCTGTCGAGGTTCTGAGCAAGATCATGCGCTGGCCGGGTGTCCAGCGAGTCTGGCTACCTGAATGGTTGCAGGACCGTGACGCCACCCTCGAGCGCATCGAATCCGCGGCCGATGACGCGGAAACAGTTCTTGAGGCACGGGTCGTGGAACTGGCACGGGCACGCGAAGATGAAGCGGAAACAATCGTGACGAGACCCGCATTCTTACCCAAAGAACTCAGCACGGAAGCACCGCCGGTTAGCGCGCTCGACGCCCCCATTTCAACGATGCTGCGCGGCGGGCCATCCTCAACCGAGACATCAGCCCCCATCTTGCATCATGACCGCCTCCGCACCTTCGTCGAATGGCCAGCGCGGCAAGTCGGAACCACCGAGACGCTCGATCAGCTCCCGTCTCCCGCCGCAGCCCAACAAGTCCGAAGGCTGGTTCAGGAGATCATCACGAGCGAGGGACCAATACATAAGATGCGGCTGGTGAAACTGGTCGCCGCCGCGTACGGTCTGAACAAGGTGCACGCGAGTCGCGCGGAAGCAATCCTGCGATGCGTTGACGTTGGGCACAGCAGACTCAGCGATCCCGCGACTCTTTGGTCGGCAGGAGAAGAACCGTCGCGCTGGCGCGAAGCCCGGCAGAGCCAACCTGGTTCAGGTCGCAATATCGATCATGTGTCACTTGCCGAGATCGCCAACGCCATGGCCATCGTCGCCGAGTTGGGCGGTGGAATGTCGCGCGATGAACTGAAGCGAGAAGCCCTGCGCATCTTTGGCGGCAAGCGTATGACGGAGGGGATCGGGGCACGGTTTGAATCTGGCCTGGGCTACGGCATTGAGTCCGGGCGATTAGAGCTTCGTCCTACGGGACGTTACGTGGCGATTGTGTAGTTCACACCTCGTGAACGCCGACATCGCTGGGTATCGCCTTATCGCCTCGCGGATGCCCTCGGCATCGGAGTAGATTTCGTCCAGATCATCGACCGGATGACGCGTCTCCACCTTGTCTCCATCGAGCAGTCCAAGGTACTTCTGGCTTCCGGTGAAGCGCAGTCGCGCTACCGGTTTACGGTTGTTTTCTCCACAGGATCGCGAAGTAACTCTTCGCATCGCGATGAGTGATCCGATGCGGCTTCACTTCGCCACACGCGATCGCCTTAACGATCTGAAACCCTCGACTTCGTCGATCGTCGTCACAACGTCAGTTTCGCGCTCAACCTCGACGTCAGTGCTGACCGGTCCCGACGGCTTAGGTGGCTGATTCGTTCGGCTTATGACGAGTGCGGCCTTGAGCCGATCGTTCACGCGCTCAGTGAGGAACTGGCTCGCGACTTTCCGACCAAAACGGTGAATTGCTCTCGCACTTTCTGCGTGAACGATCCCTCGTGCACCCGTGACGTGAAGAACTTGATCCGGTCGTACGCGGGCTCCCGGAACTGCCCAGCGATCTCACGCTTGAGCGCACAAGGAAGGGCTTAGAGTCCCTGCGGTTCGGAGCGTCGAGGTCAGTGTAGAAGTGCCACTCGATGCCGTTCGTGAGCGCAGCCATCCGGACACTCGTCACCGCGAAGTAGCGAAAGAGCTGCGATGCATGCTCGAACTTCAGTGACCCGCTTTATGCCTTGCATTCGATGAGAATCTACGCCCCGCCACCACGCATGATCGCATAGTCGACCTTCTCCCCGCGTTTGATACCGACGTCCGCCGTGAGCTGCGCCAGGAACCCGACCGCGCACCTATTCCGGCTGCAAGCGCCTCTTCGCCGCATCCTCCGCGTACTCCCACATCCGCCTTCCCTCCCCTTCGTCCCGCAGTCCTCGATACAGCGCCCTCTCCCGTGGCTCCCCCGCCAGCCCGAAGCGCCCGCCGGGTACGAAGAAACGGCCAGGCGCAGCATCCGCCGCCAGCGCCATCAGCGCGGGTTTCGCAGCCTGTGCCGGAGTGTTCCCCAGCCGCCGCGCGAGCCGAGCCTTCC
>JBARWR010000103.1:0-7589 GCA_049646915.1 Microbacterium sp. | reverse complement strand
TCAACGCGGCCGCCGCGGCAGGGCTCCTGTCGCCGCTGATGGCAGTGTGGGCGGATGTCGCCGACCTCGACGGTCTCGAGCGGAGCTGCCTGTTGGGGAAGGCACTCGGGTACGCCGGGCGCACGGTGATTCATCCACGCCAGATCGCGACCGTCCGCCGCGTGTTCACGCCCGCGCCCGCCGAGATCGACCGCGCGCGCGGGATCCTCGAGAGGGTCGCATCGGCCGCGGCCGATGGCACCGGTGCTTTCGTGCTCGAGGACGGGACGTTCATCGATGTCGCGATGGTGCGCGCCGCCGAGCGCATCGTTGCCGCTGCGCCCTGCGGGTAGGCCTGCGTCAAGGCACGGTGCGCCACCAGCGCCCGTGCGTCACAATGGACGGATGAGCGCCACGCACTCCCGGCATGCGTCGCGTGCTCCGCTCGCCGTCAGGGTAGCCCTGCCCATCGGCGTGCTGTTCACCGCGATCGCGTCCTTGGCGACGCTGGGCGGTGTGCTCGCCGAAGAGTTCGTCGTCAGGGAGCTGCCTGTGCCGGTTGCGGCGATGTCTCTTCCGCAGATCGATATCGCGGCGACCGCCGCGGCCGATCCCTGCGCGGACGGGGCAGTGCTGGCAGCTCTCGAATCCGGCGACGATGCGGCGACGATCGCGGCCTTCGGTGGCGGCGGCGAGTTCCGGACGGCAGTCGTAGCGGGCAACGCGCGCTGCGTCGCGCTGGATGATCCCAGTCACGTCTGGGTCGTCGTCAACAAGCTGAGATCGTTGAGCCGCATCGACTACGCGCCCGCGTCGGTGACGCAATCGCGCCTGCGAGGCACATCGAGTTCGGTGAGCATGCACCCCGAAGCGGCAGAGGCGCTGAACCGGATGGCCGACGCCGCGCGGGCGGCCGGGGTCGGCGAGATCGGCATCAACAACGCCTATCGCTCGTATCGCCTGCAGCAGACCACGCACGCCTCGATCGTCCGCACGGATGGACCGGAGGAAGCGGATGCCAGATCCGCTCGACCCGGGCACAGCGAGCACCAGACGGGATTCGCGGTCGATGTCGTCGCCTGCGACCCGGGGTGCGGTGAGATCGGCCGGTTCGCCGGAACCGCGCAGAGCGAGTGGGTGGCCGAGCACGCCTGGGAGCACGGTTTCATCGTGCGATACGAGAGTGGGGCGACCGGGACGACGGGGTACATTCCCGAGCCGTGGCATCTGCGCTACATCGGCCCCGAACTCGCCGCGGCGTACAACGAGGGCGGGTTCCGCACGCTCGAGGCCTTCTTCGGGCTTCCGGATGCGGCGGACTACGCCCACTGACAGGCCGATGGGGGTCCACTGAGGGCATCCCACAAAACGCGGCACGCAGTGTCACGGCTGGTGAGACCGATTCCCACAATCGGCTATGCCCCACAGCATCCGATCCGTAGACTCGCCGGTGCGAAGACGCACACGACTTTCAGGAGGACGTCATGGAACGCGACATTTACGAAGAAGACCACGAGGCCTTCCGCGACCTGGTCAAGGACTTCGTCAAGCGCCACGCCACGAACGAGAACATCGAGAAGTGGGATGCCGCCGGCGAGATCGACCGCGAGACCATGCTCGCCGCGGGCGAAGCAGGCCTGATCGGGCTCTCGGTCCCCGAGGAGTTCGGCGGCGCGGGCATGCTGCAGGACTACCGCTTCCGCACCGTCGTGATGGAAGAGGTCATCGCCGCGGGCGCCGGCTCGCTGGCGGGCGCCTTCGGCATCCAGGACGATCTCGCGGTGCCGTACCTGGTGCACATGGGCACGCAGGAGCAGAAGGAGAAGTGGCTGCCGCGCATGGCCACCGGCGAGGTGCTCGGCGCGCTGGCGATGACCGACCCTGGTGCCGGATCCGACCTGCGCGGAATCAAGACGAACGCGAAGAAGGTCGACGGCGGCTACATCGTCAACGGCGCCAAGACGTTCATCTCCTCCGGTACGACAGCCGACATGGTCGTCACCTTCGTCAAGACCGGCGAGGGCAACCGGCCCGACGCGTTCAGCCTGCTCATCCTCGAGAAGGGCATGGAGGGCTTCGACCAGGGCAAGAAGCTCAGCAAGATGGGCTTCCACGGCTGGGACACCGCAGAGCTCAGCTTCACCGACGTGTTCGTGCCCGACGAGAACCTGATCAGCGGCAAGGAGGGCCAGGGGTTCATCCAGCTGATGATGAACCTGCCGCTCGAACGGCTTTCGATCGGTGTCGCCGCGGCGGCCGCCGCACAGGCCGCCACCGATTGGACCATCGCCTACACGAAGGACCGCGAGGCCTTCGGAGAGCGCATCGCCGACTTCCAGAACACGCGTTTCCGTCTGGCCGACATGGTCACCACGACCGAGGTGATGTGGGCATACGTCGACCGCGCCCTGCTCGCGTACAAGGACAGCAAGCTCACCGCCGAGGACGCCGCGAAGGTCAAGTTCTGGACGACTGAGCGCGAGTGGGAGGTGCTCGACACGGGCGTGCAGCTGCACGGCGGCTACGGCTACATCATGGAGTACCCGATCGCCCGCGCCTTCACCGACGCCCGCGTGCACCGCATCTACGGCGGCACCAACGAGATCATGCGCGACCTCGTCGGCCGCCAGATCGCCGGCAAGCGCTGACGCACCGACGAGGGCGCCCGGATGCCGCATCCGGGCGCCCGTCTGTCGACCGTTCCAGAAGCGCTGTCGCAACCGCCGGTAGCATAAGCGTTGCTACCCGGGGTAGCATGACGATATGTCGCACAGCAAGGTCAGCCTCAGTCTCAGTGCTGCGGACCTCGCCTTTCTCGACGGTGAGACGTTGCACGGTCATTACCCGTCGCGGTCGGCCGCGGTACAGGATGCTGTTCGGATGCTGCGTGAGAGCAGGCTGGCCGATGCGTACGCGGAGGCGTATGCGGAGGGCTATGACGACGAGTGGGACGCAGCTGTCGAGGATGGAATCGCATCGGCATGATCGCACTGCTGAGGAGAGGGCAGATCGTGATCGTATCTCTCGACCCTTCCGTCGGCTCCGAGGCGAGCAAGACCCGACCGGCAGTGCTGGTGAGCAACAACACAGCCAATGCGGTCGCCGCGCGCAGCGACCGCGCCACTGTCACCGTGGTTCCTCTCACCTCCAACACGGCCCGCATTCTGCCCTTCCAGATTCACCTTCCGGCCTCCGAGACCGGTCTGGATCGTGACACGAAAGCTCAGGCGGAGCAGGTGCGCACGGTGGCCGTCTCCCGCATAGTCCGACCGGTGGGCTGGGTGAGTGCTGAGCTGATGGGGGCGCTGGACGAGGCGCTCCGGTTGCACCTTTCGCTGTAGCGCCGTGCTGCCCGCTCGGGCCTGCGGCGGTGCGGGGTGCCCAGGCCGCGCACTTTCCCCTCGCTCAGGCCGGAGGCCGCGAAGCGGCGTGGCGAGACGCCTTCGACGCGGGAGATGCGGTGCCGAGCTTCCAGTAGCCGGTGAAGCTCACTCGGTCCTTCTCCACGCCGCGCTCGCCGACGAGCAGCTTGCGGGCGCCGGATGCCAGTGCCTGCTCACCCGCGATGTAAGCGTGGAACTCTGCATCCGGCGACGTCAGTCCGCGCAGCGCATCCACGGCGCGGACGCCCGGCACGTCGGCATCCGATCGCACCACCCGGTGCACCTCGATGCCGGACGGATGCGGGAACTCCAGCGCGTCCTCACGCGACGCGACCTCGATGATGACCGCACCCGATGCCGACTCCGGCAGCGACCGGCAGATGCCTGCGATCGCGGGCAGGGCGGTTTCGTCGCCCACCAGCACGACGCGATCCTCGCCGCGGGCCGGGTTGAAGCAGAGCCCCTCGTCGATCACGAGCACGTGCTCGCCGGGCCGGCAGGTCTCCGCCCAGCGCGACGCCGGTCCGGCGGTGCCATCGGCCGCCGAGCCGTGCAGCACGAAGTCCACGTCGATCTCGGCTCCGGCATCCGCCGTCGCGGGTCGATGCGCGCGCACCGTGTAGTTGCGCATCACCGGACGTTCGCCGTCGGGGATGCGCAGGAACTTCAGGTATCCGAACACCTTGTTCGCCTTCTCGGGCACCCGCTCCAGCCCCGCCGCGCCGCCGATCGGCAGGAACAGGCGGAACCACTGGTCGTAGCCCATCGGCGTGAAACGGTCGATGTCGCCCCCGCCGAGCGTCACGCGCATCCAGCCGGTCGACAGGCGCTCGGTGCGCATCACGGTCAGGTGGAGGAGCTCGGGGGAGACGGGCTTGACGATCTTGCTGACGGACATGGGGTTCCTCTCAGTCGGTTGATCAGTTCAGCTGCCACGGGAAGGTGGCGACGAGGATCGTGGCGGATGCCAGGAGCACCGCCGTGATGAAGACGGTGTCCCGTGTGCGCCATGGCAGCAGATGTCGCTCGGTGCGAGTGGGGTGGGCGCCGAAGGCGCGGGAGTCCATCGAGAGGGCGACGCGCTCGGCGTGACGGATGCCGGATGCCAGCAGCGGCACGATGTAACCCCATCCGCGTCTGAGACGGGAGATCGGTCCTTGCGCCCCGAACGGTCCGGTGAAGCCGTGACCGCGCACCCGATGCGCGGCGCGGATCACCGACAGCTCGTAGCCGAAGCGGGGCACGAACCGGTAGGCGGCCAGCGCGGTGTATCCGATCCGGTACGGCACGCGCAGCTGCTGCACGGCGGCCCGCACCAGGTCGGGGCCGCTGGTGGTGAGCCCTCCGATGAGGGCGAGTCCGAGGATCGCGGCCAGTCGCAGTGCGGTCGCCAGGCCGATCAGCAGCGCGCCCTGGCGCAGTGCCCAGTCGCCGATCCGAAGTGCCGCGCCCGTGTCGGACACCTGGTCGGGGGCGATCCAGACACTGAAGCCGATCGTGAGCACGACGATCACCATCGGCACCCCGGTCAGCAGCAGGGCGGCGGAGCGGCGCGTGAGCCGCGTTCCGGTCAGAATCAGGGCGTAGGACAGCACGAGGAACAGCGCAGGGGTGATCAGATCACGCGTCGCGATGAGCAGTGCCATCGCGGGGACCACCGCGGCGATCTTGGCGAGCGGATTGAGATCGTGCAGCCAGAACCGAGCGGATGCCGGCACCTGGGCATACGGATCGAGAGGTGTCGGCTCCGTCGCCGCATCCCCGCGCACCGCATCCCCGGCCCGCGTGTCCCCGCCGAACTCATCCTCGGCCCGCGTGTCCCACAAGAGGCGGGTCGGATGCTGCGCCACCGGCACCTTCTCGGACGGGTGCTCCGCGCGTGTTCCAGAAGGTGCGAGTGCGGCATCCGCCGACCCGCCATTTCTGGGACGCGACTCGCGGAGCACCATGGCGGTCGGGCCCGCCATGAGCAGCTCCCCGCCGCTCAGTACCACCGTGCGGGTGGCGTACTCGGCGACCAGATCCAGGTCGTGCGTGACGATGACGATCGTCGTGCCCGCACGCTGCAGCTCCTGCAGCAGATCGAGCAGCTCGGCGGCACGAGCACGGTCCTGCCCGAACGTCGGCTCGTCCAGGGCGACCACCCGAGGCCGAGTGATCAGCGCCGTGCCCACTGACAGGCGACGCTTCTCACCGCCGGAGAGCAGGAACGGATGCTCATCCGCCCGGTAACGCAGCCCGAAACGGTCGAGCATGTCGTCGACCCTGGCATCGATCTCGTCGGGGTCCACGCGCTGCAGACGCAGACCGTGCGCCAGCTCATCCCGCACGGTGTGCGCGATGAACTGGTGCTCCGGGTTCTGGAAGACGAAGCTCACGTGCGATGACAGCTGTCGCGGCGTCGCCCGCGCAGCATCCAGGTCTCCGATCATCACGGTTCCCCGCGGAGGCGGCACCACTCCACCCAGCGCCTGCAGCAGCGTCGTCTTGCCCGCGCCGTTCGCGCCGACGACGGCGGTGAACGATCCGGCCGGGATGTCCAGCGTCGGAATGCTGAGCACCGCCTCGCGCCCCTTGTGCACCACCAGATTCCGCACGCTGATCGCGGGTCGCGCGGAGGAGACGGTCTCGCGCCCGCTCGGACTTCTGCGCGATCTCGGGGGAATCGCCTCGGCGCCTCCGAAGTCGTGCAGGTCTCCGGCGATGTGCGGATGCGCAGCGGCAGCGGCGACCAGGAGCTCTGACGGCAGCCACACGCCCAGCTCTCGCAGGCGGGGCGCATTGTCGCGGAGCGTCTGCCGAGCGGGGCCGTCGAACAGCATCCGCCCGTCCTGGTCCAGGACGATCACGCGGGTGGCGAACCGCATCGCAGCATCGAGGTTGTGCTCCACGAGCACGATCGCGCGATCGGCATCCGTCGTCAGCTCGCCCAGCGCCCGGTAGACGTCCTCGACCCCCTGCGGGTCGAGGTTCGCGGTGGGCTCGTCCAGCACGATCACGCGAGAGCGCATCGCCAGCGCGCAGGCGATCGCGAGGCGCTGCCGCCCGCCACCGGAGAGCAGGTCCGGGTTCCAGGTGCGTCTGCTCCACAGGCCCACCTGGCGCAGGGCCCGCTCGGTGCGCTCGAGGACCTCGGATGCCGGCAGCAGCAGGTTCTCGAGCGCGAACGCGACCTCGTCGAGCACTGTCCCGGTGACCAGCTGCGAGTCGGGATCCTGGAACACCATCGAGATGTCGGTGCTGAGCTGCGCGACCGGCGTCATGCGGGTGTCGCGTCCGACGACTTCGACCGTTCCCTGCAGCTGCGCATCCACCGACTGCGGGATGAGGCCGTTCAGTGCCAGTGCGAGCGTCGACTTGCCCGATCCGCTCGGGCCCAGCACCAGCACGACTTCGCCGGCATGGACTTCGAAGGACACACCGTCCGGCGCGGGGTGCGCGGCATCGACGTGCGTGACGCTGAGGTTCTGCACGCGAAGGAGGGGCGCGGAGATGCGCACGGGCGAGTCCTCTGTCTGCGGTTCGATACCTACAAACTTAGCCTGCCCTAACCTGTGGACGGGGTCAGCGCTTCGGGGTGATGCCCGCCCGGCGCAATGAGTTGCCGATGGCGATCCCGATAGCGGTCCAGGCCACGGGCCCGAACACCGAGATGATCAGATACGACAGCTGCACCCACGGTTCGAATCGGCCGAGGTCGACGACGAACCCGACGACGACTGCGACGATCGCCCCGATGATCACCGCCGAGACGAAGAAGCGCCACCTGCCCCACGCCCGGTACCGGGTCATCGCCGCGATGCCCTCCTGGATCGCGCCGAACAGCAGCGCGGTGCCGATGAACCGCAGGGCCCAGGCGGGGTTGAAGGCGCTGGAGATCAGCGCCGCGATCACGTGCGTGATCAGGGCGACCAGGGGTCGGCGCAGCACCTCCTGTGCGATGATGCCCGGCAGCACGTGCACGCCCAGGACCAGCCCGTACAGGTAGGGGGTGGCGGCGAGGACGCCGAGAGTGATGACTCCTGCGATGCCGCCGAGAATGCCCGTGGCGACGCCGATGGCCGCGCAGACGAGAAGCGTGCGCGTGCTCAGGGCAGTGGAGGATGGCACCGGTCAAGGCTATCGGGCCGCGCCCGCCGCGGTGCGCCCCGATACGAAACGGGGGCCGACACGCCAGATGTCGGACCGATTCGCGGGAAACGGCCTGCATCTGGCGTGTCGGCCCCC
>JBARWR010000102.1:0-7584 GCA_049646915.1 Microbacterium sp. | reverse complement strand
CCGCGAGCACTTGTGCCGGGCCGACCGTGCCCCACAGCAGTGCCGCACCGAGCACCGCCGCCGGGCCGATCCCGCGTGCCGTCGTCAGCGCACGCGACCCACGTGCGCCGATCAATTCCGACCGTAGATCATCCACCTGAGATACCGCCACTTCGAATTTCCTACGTGATTCGAACGCTAAAGCTACACTGATTTATGACGTTGCTGACCAGATCCGTACTTAGTCCGGCTATTGTCGTTTCATGGCATATCTGGACGAACTTGATACGGCGATCCTCCGGGAGTTGCAGGTCGACGCACGGCGGACAAATCGCGATATCGCCGCGGCGGTCGGCGTTGCGCCGACGACGTCACTGGATCGGATGCGGAGCCTGCGCGAGCGCGGGATCATCACAGGCGCGCGCCTCGAGCTGGATCTCGCGGAGATCGGCCGGCCCGTTCAGGCACTCGTGGCTGTCCGCGTCCGCCCTCCCACGCGTGACCGCATCGAAGGGTTCCGGGAGTGGGCGGCAGCCCTGCCGGAGGTGTTGGGCGTGTTCGTCACCAGCGGCAGCGAGGACTTCCTGATCCACGTCGCCGTGCCCGACAACGACCATCTCTACGCCTTCGTCATCGACCGGCTCACCGAGCGGGCAGAGGTCGCTGATGTGCGCACCTCGATCGTCTACGAGCACATCCGGGCAGCCACCGTGATCCCGGTGCGCCCGATCCACTGAGCGAACGCACCCCGATGGTGCTGACGGCCACCGTGAATCCCCAGAGCCATCGAGAGGTGAGATGCGGAGTTTCAGGAGTCCCCGGGAATGCGAGCGCGCAGGGCATCGCGCGCCTGCTGAGCGCCGCGTCTTACCTCCAGAAGCGGATCCTTCAGCAGTGCCCGAATGGCATCCAGGTCCTCCAGCGTCCCGACCGCGGCGAGAGCGCGTGCCGCAGCGATCCGTACACGCGGAGTCTCATCAGCAGTCATCGCCGTCAGCTCGGAAGCTGCGGGCAGATCGCGCGCGGCGACCACCCGGGCCGCCATCTCGCGCACGCGCCACGCGGGATTGCTCAGCGCGCGGAGGACCGCCGGGGCAGCTGAATCGTGCCAGACGTACAGCAGCGCCCGAGCTCCCCAGAGCTCGGGCCAGTACAGCGGCGGGGCGCCGTCGAGAATGCCCTGTGCGTGCTCGCCTCCGACGAGAAGCAGGAACGACTCCCCCTCGTTGTTGCCGGCCATCAATGACAGAGCGCGTGCGGCGACGGCAGCTTCACCCTGGAGCTCGACAGCCTGCTCGATTCTCTGCGCGAGCGACAGAGCGCCAGGTTGAGGGGCGTCGTGGGATCTTGTGTGAGGTTTCTGGGGCACGTCTCAACGGTAGGCGCTCAGGGGCGAATCCGAGCATCGGCGTCCTCTCCGCGGGCCGCGTCCTCGCGGACGCCCTGTGTCACGTCCCGCGAGGCGTGCACAGACCGTCGAGCAGCACTTCCGCCATACCGCCGATTCTCCCGCCGCCGGAGGTCGAGGCGTCCGCCAGGCGACTGAGTGCCTGGATGAGGTCCTCGGCTCGCACGTCGGCTCGGATCGAGCCGTCGTCCGCCCCAGCGTCCAGGATGCGCTGCACCGGTGGAGCAAGGGTTCCGAGGAAGTACGTGGGCAGCGGCTGGTATGCCGGATCCCCGGAGTGCAGCGCGGCCGAGAACCCGCGTTTGGTGACGATGAACTCGGCCAGCCGACCAGCCCACCGGCGCAGGGCTTCAGCCGGCTGATGGCGGTCGAGCAGCTGTTCGGCGACGGCGGCCGTGGCGTCCACTTCGCGTCGGAAGACCGCGATGATCAGGTCGGAGCGCTGCGGGTAGTTGCGGTAAATGGTCCCGACGCCGACGCCCGCGCGCGCAGCGATCTCGCGCATCGGCGCATCCACACCGGATGCCGCGAATGAGGCCTTCGCGGCGTCCAGCACGGCCGCGCTGTTCCGCACGGCGTCCGCACGCTTCCGAGGCGCGCGGGCCTCATCCCGTGGCGTGCTCATCCATTCTCCTGAATCGTCGCGTGACATACGGAACACTGTTCCGTATAGTTGCGGAAGAGCGTTCCGCTTGACTCGATCGTACCTCGATCATCCATCGACCTTGGAGGACCCATGCAGACCAGACCACTCGGCCGCACCGGAATTCGCGTCTCACCCTTCGCGCTCGGCGCGATGATGCTCAGTTCCTTCGGCAATCCGGACCAGAATGACGTCAATCGGATCATCGCACGGGCGATCGACGCGGGCATCAATCTCATCGACACGGCCGACGCATACGGCGACTCGGAGGACCTGGTCGGCAAGGCACTGCGCGGACGCAGAGACAAGATCGTCCTCGCCTCGAAATTCGCGCTGCCCATGGGCGACGACCCGAACCACCGGGGCGGTTCACGGCGGTGGATCACCACGTCCGTCGAGAACTCCCTGCGCCGCTTGGGCACGGATCACCTGGATCTCTACCAGTTCCACCGCCCCGATCCCGATACAGACATCGAAGAGACGCTGTCGGCGCTCAGCGACCTCGTCCGCAGCGGAAAGGTCCGCGCGATCGGCTCGTCCGACATGCCCGCATCCGAGATCGTCGAGGCGCAATGGGTCGCCGAGCGGCGCGGACTCGAGCGGTTCCGCGTCGAGCAGCCGCACTACTCGCTTCTCGATCGCACGATCGAGCGCGAAGTGCTTCCTGTCGTGCAACGCTATGGGATGGGCACCGTGATCTGGAGCCCGCTGGCCAGCGGGATGCTCACCGGACGCGTGCGCCGCGGGCAGGAATCCGACCTCAGGCGCACACACCGGTTCAGCGCACTCCGCGACCCGCGACGCATCGACGCAGTGGAGGAGTTCATCACGCTCGCCGATGAGGCGGGCATCTCCCTCACCCACATGGCGCTCGCCTTCGTGATCGCACACCCCGGCGTGACCTCCGCCCTGATCGGGCCGCGCACGATGGAGCAGCTGGACGACCTCCTCGCGGCGTCGGAGGTGTCCCTGCCCGACGATTTGCTCGACCGGATCGACGCGATCGTGCCGCCCGGCACGGGCGTCGGCCGGATGGATCAGGAGTATGACACGCCCGCGATCCTCTCGGAGACCCTGCGCCGGCGGCCACTCGCCGAGCGCTCCGCCGCCTGAGCCTGCGCCGTTCGCGCGAATTCCTCCGTGCGCCACCGTCACCTTCCGCAGACATTGTGCGTGCTGCCGCTCACCAGTGCCCGCGCCTGCCAGCGCCCTGCACGGTGCTCGATCTCGATCGGGTGGTCGAAGCACTCGCTGACCAGTTCGGTCGTCAGGACCTCTCGGGCTCGGCCAGCCGCATGCACCTGGCCGTCCATGATCAGCATCGCATGCGTCGTCGTCGTGGGCAGCTCCTCCAGGTGATGAGTCACCAGAATGGTGGCAACGTCCGGCCGCGCCCGGTGCAGCTCGTCGACCGTGCTGAGGAACTGCTCGCGCGCCGCGACGTCGAGTCCCGTGGATGGTTCGTCCAACAGCAGGAGCGAAGGATCAGGCAGCATCGCCCGTGCGATCAGCGCGCGACCTCGCTCGCCCTGCGACATCGTCGGCCACGTCGCTGCCTCGAGCCCAGCGAGTCCGAGCATCTCGATCAGCTCATCAGCACGGGCTCGGGTGGCGATGTCGGGTGTCCACCGTGGCATGAGCTCAGTCGTCCCGGTTGCACCGGTGAGAATCACCTGTCGGACGGTGAGCGGCGAGCTGAGCGGATGCCGGGGGTTGACGTGCCCGATGGACTCGCGCAGCTTGCGGATTTCGACGCGGCCGAGCTCGCGACCGAGCACGTGGACGCTCCCACTGGTGGGGTGCTCGACCGCGCCGCATATGCTCAAAATGGTGCTTTTGCCAGCCCCGTTGGGGCCGATCAGCGCCCATCGCTCTCCCGCGCGTACGGTCAGGCTGATGCCGGTGAGGATCTGCCGGGACTCGCGCACAAAGTGGACGCCTTCGAGGCGGAGGATCTCGCGGTCAGCCATTTGCGCTCTCCAGTTCGGTGCTCTGACTCTCAGACTCAGAGCCCACGGCCGACACGCTCCGGCGCTCCCTCAGGACAAACGAGAGCGCGAAGCCCGCCAGGAGCAGCACGGCGACGATCATGAAGACCGCCTGGACGCTCGTCTGGTCCGCGATGGATCCCAGCAGCGGGCTGACCAGCCCTCCGAGCGAGAGCGTCAGACCCAAGGTGACACCGCTGGCCACGCCGATCCTGTTCGGCAGGTACGAATGCGACAGGGTGATCTGCGCGGCGAAGGGCAGGAACAGGCTCGTGCCGAGGACCGCCGTCGCAAGGATGACCACCACCGGTGCGGGCGCCAGCACGATCGCTATGGTCGAGACCGCCGCCAGCAGGTATCCGGTTCGGACGATCCGCAGCCGTCCGAACCGATCCGCGAGCCAACCTCCGGCGAGAGTCCCGACTGCGCCGGCCGCGGGGAACACAGACAGGGCGTTCGATGCGAAGCCTGCGGTCACGTCGAACCGCTGGATCGAGTACAGCGAGATGAACGTCGAGGTGCCGACGTAAGCGACCGACCAGGTGGCCAGCACCGCGGTGAGCCAGGCGAAAGCGCGCCAGTCGTCAGGGATCGAAGCCTGGGTGGCGGCAGTGGCTCGCTCGACGGGCACCGTCTGCGAGAACAGGTGTCGCCAGGAGGTCAAGGCATACACCAGCCCCAGCACCACGGCTGGGATGATGAGCAAGCCTGAGCCTGACAGACCGAAGGTGCCGACGACGAGGATCACTGCCGCCGGGGCGAGCGCCGTGCCGACGTTGCCTCCCACGGAGAACAGGCTCATCGATCCGCTGGTGCCTCCCCCGAGCTCGCGCGCTTCCATCGTCGCCGCCGGATGATACGCGGCGACGCCGATGCCGGAGATCGCCACGACGATCCAGACAGCTGCGTACGAGTCCGCGAGGATGCCGCTCAGGGCAATGCCCGCGCCGGCCGTCAGGAGTCCTGCGAGACTCATCCAGCGCATTCCGTACCGGTCGCCGAGGTACCCGAACATCGGCTGGGCGACGCTCGACAGAGCAGTCGCCGCAAGGGTGATGCCGGCGACTGCGGCATAGGAGTAATCCGCCTGGAGAACGAAGAACGGCAGGAGTGCTGCCACCGCGCCGATGTAGAAGTCATTCGCCGCATGGGTTGCGGTCAGTGCCCACAGGCCCAGCCGGTCACGAGTCAGAACGGAGTACGTGCTCATATGCTTCTTTCGATCTGGTGCGCGCAGAGTGCACTAGACTCTACACAACTTCTCAGACAAGTAGCGAAGTGAGGCTCATGGCTCAGGTGATACGCGTCCCGCTCGCGGAGCAAGCGGCAGATCTGCTCCTTGAGCGCATCCGCGCGGGCGAGTGGCCGCTGGGGTCGAAGCTGCCCGGCGAGAACACGCTCGGCCCGCAACTCGGAGTCGGCAGGTCGACCGTGCGCGAAGCGATACGTCGACTAGCGGGCCAGGGCGTGCTGACCACCAGGCAAGGTGCCGGTGTCTTCGTCGCCGCGCTGGACATCGTCGAGGACTGGAGCGTCGCACTGCAGAAGGCCGACATCAACTCGGTGATCGAGGCTCGTATAGCGATCGAGGTCGAAGCTGCTGCTCTCGCAGCCGAGCGGCGCTCCCCCGCTGAGCTGCGCGCGATCAGGCGTGCCGCTGACGAGCGAGCCACTCAGCGAACTGAGATCGACGCGCACGTCGACGCCGACATCGCCTTCCATCGAGCCATTGTCATGGCGTCGCACAATCCGATCATCATCGACCTGTTCGACAGCTTCACACCGCGCAGCAGGCAAGCCATGATCGATCTGCTTCGCCTGCGCGGGGCGTTCGGAAGCGACGTCGATCAGCGAGCGCACACCGCCGTCCTCGATGCGATCGCCGACCGTGACGGTCGGACAGCATCAGCGCTGGCGCGAGAGCACCTGCTCACGCTGAAGATGGAGTGAGACGTGACCACAAGGTACTCGCTCGCCCGAGGACAGCAAGCGGGGCCATGATCATGCCGGCACAGACCGACCTCCGAGGCGGCACACCAATGGCAACCGCGAGCTTGTCCGGCGTGATCGCGACGGCCCTGTCTCGCAGAGTCCGACGTTCGAGGCGCAGTTCGTAGTTCGACTCCAGGTTCATCCAGAACTCCTCGGACGTACCGAAGTACCGCGCGTTCATGTGCCACTCTGACCGGCCGCGCCATCATCCGATGCACCGGGAGCGATCACGTCGAGCCCCGCAACCATGGCGGAGTCGCCGAGGCGTCGGTCGTACGTGAGGACGGCATCCACATCCAGGCGGATCGCCGCCTCCAGATGCAGAGCGTCAAGGGTACGCAGATAGGGCATCGGCAAGAACCCTGCGGATCGGTACGTCGCCCTGTCGAGGGCTGCAAGCGACACACCGTCGAGGATCGCACTGACCTTCGCCTGATCTCGCCCCTCCCGCACGGCCATGCGGCGCAACTCGGTCTCCAGCAGATCGCTTGAGACGAGCCTGGCGGGCACGTGATCGAGCCAATCCAGCAGCGCTTGCGTCTCAGCCTGCGGGATCAGGAGCGCTCCGAGCGCGGAAGTATCGGCGTAGACGAGTGGAGCATCGCTCACGCTCGGTCCTCGCGCAACTCGTCGAGGAGTTGAATCATCGGGCGGTCGTTCTCGGCTCGCTGAGGCTTCAGCGCGGCCCAGCCGCCGACACGTTTCGCTGGCCGAACGATCGGCAACGAAGGTCGTGGTGCGTCGAGAGGGACGATGCGGCCGACGGGGGTTCCACGGTTGGTCAGCACGAACGATCGCCCCTCTCCAACGGCCCGAAGCACGCGTCCCGACTCGTTGCGCAGTTCACGCTGCGACAAACTCTCATCCCGCGGCTCAATCGCCCTCATGCACCAAGCGTAGCACCCGCGCTACAGGTTGAATCTGAACTCGACCGCGTTACGAAACTTCAACGACCATCAGCCAATCGCTTGCGGAACGAGACAAGCTCCTGGTCACGAGCCATTTTGGCCTAATATTGAACCGAAACGCGACTCGAGTTTCACGTAACTAAATGGTAGCCACTGCGAGATTCTCTCGTGATCTGAGACTCAGCGGCCACAGCTGACCGTCGACTCGGCCGCGACCTCTTAGGATCGGCCTATGCGAAACCGCGCCATTGATCCGTTCAAGGACCAGCGTTGATCGGGCAGCTATTCACCGTCAACCTCAGCAATGTCGTGCGCGCGGCCATGGCCGAGGTAATGAGGGACCTGGCCTCGGATGCACCGGTGGAGATCGCTGCCCGACAGCACGACAACGGAATCGATGCATTGATTCTGGTTGCGGGTCACGAGATCGTCGTCCGAAAGAGCACGATCGTTGAATGCCTCAAGGCGGATGACGTCAGGGCTGCGGCGCAGGACTTGGTGGGTCGGCTGGCCACCAAGATCTGGCATTTCGTCGATGAGGTGAGTATTAGCGTTTCTGAGCGCCACCGGTATTGCGGGTGAGCACCGCATGATCGTTGACGTGATCTCGTCTTTGAGCGCCATCGAATATTCGGCTTCAGCACCACTTGCCTAAGCTCCTTCTGC
>JBARWR010000101.1:0-1598 GCA_049646915.1 Microbacterium sp. | reverse complement strand
ACGCAGGGGACGCAGGCCCATGCTGATCGTGAGCGCGGTGGTCAGCGCCAGCAGCAGCAGGCCGCCGAGCGTGGCAAGGGCGATCACCGTGAACAGATCACCCAGGGTTCCCCGGACCTCGGCGCGGGAGAGACCGGTGACCACGATCGTGCCGTAGTCGGTCTGGGCGATGGTGACGAGGTAGGACCCGCCGGAATGCAGGGAGACCACGGCGCTGCCGCCGGAGTGCAGCGCCTGGGTGAGTTCGAAGAGGTCGCCTGCGGTGAGGCTCTGCAAGCCCCCCGATGACACCGTGACCCCCGAAGCGGACTGGTTCGGCGGCTGGACGGCGAGCAGCAGCCCGGGGGGCACGCGTCTGCCGGCGAGCACGCGCTCCGCCGTCAGCTGCGTTCCGGTGAGGCTGGTCAGGTCCTCGGTGTCGGACACCCAGCCCTTGATTCCGGCCGAGTAGCTGGTCAGCTGATCCTGCAGCCGTCGCTCCAGCGCGCCGCCGAGCGTGGCGCTGGTGATGACGGCGACGACGACGAGGATGAGGGAGACGAAGCCGATCACGGCGGCCATCAGCCGCGCCTGCAGGCTCACCGGACGGGCGAACACGATCGCCTACTGCGGAGACTTGATCATGTAGCCGACTCCACGCACGGTGTGCAGCAGGGGAGTGCGGCCGGCATCGATCTTCTTGCGCAGGTACGAGATGTACAGCTCGACGACCGAGGACTTGCCACCGAAGTCGTAGCTCCACACCCGGTCGAGGATCTGCGCTTTGGAGAGCACCCGCCGCTCGTTGCGCATCAGGAAGCGCAGCAGCTCGAACTCGGTGGCGGTCAGCTCGATCTCGTCATCGCCGCGCATGACCTCGTGGCTGTCCTCGTTCAACGACAGATCTGCGACTCGCAGAATGGACTGCTCGTCTTCGGTGCGGCCCTGACCGGAGCGGCGGATCACGGCGCGCAGGCGCGCGATGACCTCCTCCAGGCTGAACGGCTTGGTGACGTAGTCGTCGCCGCCGGCTGTGAGACCGGCGATGCGGTCGCCGAGGGAATCCTTGGCGGTCAGGAAGACCACGGGGACGAGGTTGCCCGCCTCGCGCAGGCGGCGCAGCACGCCCATGCCGTCGAGGTCCGGCATCATGACGTCCAGCACGAGGGCATCGGGCTCGAAGTCGTGCGCGACCTGCAGCGCCTCCAGGCCGGAGCCGGCCGTGCGCACCTCCCAGCCCTCCATGCGCAGCGCCATCGCCAGCAGGTCGGTGAGCATGGGCTCATCGTCGACCGCGAGGATGCGCAGGGGTCCGCCGTCGGCGCGACGGAGGTCAGGGTGTTCGTGGCTCATGCGTCCAGTGTGCGCGCCCGCGCCTCAAGAATCCAGTGTGAATCCTATGAGGATCTTGTGCGGCGCGGGCGCGCCGGTCCTGTGCCTAGTGCGTGTCTTCGGCTTCGACCTCGGTGCGGTCGCCCGACCACAGGGTGTGGAAGGTGCCCGGCTTGTCGATGCGCTTGTAGGTGTGCGCACCGAAGAAGTCGCGCTGGCCCTGGACGAGGGCTGCGGGCAGCCGGTCGGCGCGGATGCCGTCGTAGTACGACAGCGAGGAGCTGAAC
>JBARWR010000100.1:0-6529 GCA_049646915.1 Microbacterium sp. | reverse complement strand
ACCGTGGCGTGGATGCCGATCAGCGGCAGGGGCGCGGCGACATGCGCGCCCACCGGGTCGCTGGGCTTCGCCTCCCCGCGGAACAGCAGGTCGAGAAGGCCCTTCTCGTCGACGGCGCCGGTGACCTCGCCCATCATCACCGGCGGCTCCGCGCTGAGCACGACCAGCTGCGACACCGCGTACTCGGCCATGATGCCGATGGCCTCCAGCACGGTCTCATCGGGGTGCGTGTGCACGAGGGCGGGAATCGCGCGTCCGGTCGGCTGCTTCTGCTTGATGATCGTGTCGCGAGCGGCGAGCACATCCGCCACGGTCTCCTCGGCCTCCACGTCGCTGAAGCCGTACGAGCGCATCCACGCATCGTTGAAGATCTTGCCGAGGTAGCCGCGGCCGCCGTCGGGCAGCAGCACCACCATCACGGCATCCGCCGGCAGCTCCCGGGCCGCGCGCAGCGCGCCGACCACCGCCATGCCGCTGGAGCCTCCGACGAGAATCCCCTCCTCGCGCGCCAGCCGCCGTGTCATGGCGAAGGCCTCGGCATCCGTGACCGCGACGATCTCGTGCGGCACCTGCGGGTCGTAGGCGCCCGGCCAGATGTCCTCGCCGACGCCTTCCACCAGGTAGGGGCGTCCGGTGCCGCCGCTGTACACGCTGCCCTCGGGGTCGACCCCGATCACGCGCACGCGGTCATCCGAGGCCTCCCGCAGGAAGCGACCGGTGCCGGTGATCGTGCCGCCTGTGCCGACGCCGGCGACGAAGTGGGTGAGCCGGCCGTCGGTGTCGCGCCAGATCTCGGGGCCGGTGGTCTCGTAGTGGCTGCGCGGCCCGTTCGGGTTCTCGTACTGGTTCGGCTTGAAGGCGCCGGGGATCTCGCGGGCGAGCCGGTCGCTGACGCTGTAGTACGACTCCGGGCTGTCGGCCGGGACGGATGTCGGGGTCACGACCACCTCGGCACCGTAGGCGCGCAGCACGTCGATCTTGTCATCACCGACCTTGTCGGGTACGACGAACACGCAACGATAGCCGCGCTGCTGGGCGACCAGTGCCAGGCCCACTCCGGTGTTGCCGCTGGTCGGCTCGACGATCGTGCCGCCCGGTTTCAGGGCGCCGGACGCCTCGGCCGCGTCGATGATGCGGCTCGCGATGCGGTCCTTGGCTGAGCCGCCCGGGTTCAGGTACTCGAGCTTGACGAGCACCGTGCATGCGATGCCGTCGGTCACCCGGTTGAGTCGGACCAGGGGTGTGTCGCCGATCAGGTCGACGATGTTCTTCGCGAAGCGCATGGATCTCAGGCTAGATGCGCGAATGCCGGATGCTGCGAGTGTTTCATCCCCACGCCCCACTCCAGCCGTCGCTTCGCGCCGCCCGGAGCCTCGGGGGCGCGTGGCCCCCCGCGGATCAGCGTCCGCGTCGGGGACCTGGGCCCTTTCGACAAACCCAGGTCCGCGACGTAGGTCAGCCCTTCGTGGCGCCGGCGAGCAGGCCGCGGACGAAGAAGCGCTGCAGCGCGAAGAACACGATCAGCGGCACGATGATCGAGATGAACGTACCCGCGGACTGCAGGAACCACTTGTTGCCCCAGGTGCCGGACAGCGAGTTCAGCGCCTGGGTGATCGGCAGCGCCCCGGGCGAGGCGAAGATCGTCGCGACCAGCAGATCGTTCCACACCCACAGGAACTGGAAGATGCCGAACGAGGCGATCGCCGGCATCGCCAGCGGCAGGATGATGCGGAAGAACACCTGGCCGTGGCCGGCGCCGTCCACCCGAGCGGCCTCGACGATGTCGCCGGGGATCTCGGAGATGAAGTTGTGCAGCATGAACGTGGCCAGCGGCAGCGCGAAGATCGCGTGCGCGATCCACACCCGGGCGAAGCTGTAGTCCAGATCGTTGAGCGTGAATCCGGGGAAGACGGTCACATCGCCGATCGTCAGTCCGCTGGAGAACAGGCTCAGCAGCGGCACGAGGGCCATCTGCAGCGGCACGATCTGCAGCGCGAACACGAACACGAACAGCAGGTTGCGGCCCTTGAAGTCGATCCACGCGAACGCATATGCGGCGAGTGAGGCGATCACGATCGGGAACACCGTGGCCGGGATGGTGATCGCCAGCGAGTTGACGAACGCGACGGCCAGCGTGGTGGAGGTGCCGCCGGCGGTGAGCGCCTCGAAGTAGTTGTCCAGCGTGAACGCAGGATCGGTGAAGGCGGTCCACCAGCCGGTCGACTGCGTGTCCGCCCCGGGGCGGAACGAGGTGACGAACAGGCCGAAGGTGGGGATCGTCCAGAAGAGGGCGATGATCACGGCGGCGATCGTCGCGCCCTTGGACGTGAGCTTCTTATGGGCGATGGCCTCGTTGCGGCGCGTCTCCCGCTCGATCTGACGCTTGCTTCGGGTGTCCATCACGACGGCTTCGGTGGCGGTCATCAGCGGATCTCCCTCTGCTTGGTCAACGATCGGGCGTTGTAGATGATCAGCGGCAGCACGAACAGGAACAGCACCACGGCCAGCGCCGAGGAGTGCCCGTAGCTCTGGAAGCGCTGCTGCTGGTTGACCATCTCGAAGCCGAGCACCGTTGTGTCGTCACGGCCGCCGGTCATCACGGCGACGATGTCGTACACCTTCAGCGACATGATCGTGATCGTGGTGAGCACGACGATCAGCGAGGAGCGGATGCCGGGCACCGTCACGTTCGTGAAGCGCTGCCAGGCGTTGGTGCCGTCGAGCTCTGCCGCTTCGATCTGCTCGATGGGAACGGCCTTGATCGCGGCCGAGAGGATGACCATCGCGAACCCGGTCTGGGTCCAGATGAACACGATCAGCAGCATGAATGTGTTGATCAGCGGCTTGACGGCCAGCCAGTTGACCGGGTCGCCGCCGAACATCGTGACGATGGCGTTCATCAGGCCGAGCTGGTCGCCCTGACGGTAGTCGTACATGAACTTCCAGATGATGCCCGCGCCGACGAACGAGATCGCGACGGGCATGAACACCAGCACCTTCAGCACCTTCTCGCCGCGGGCCTTGTCGATGAAGACCGCATAGGCGAGCCCGAAGGCGACCGAGATGGTCGGTGCCAGCAGCGCCCAGATGAGCGTGTTGATGACGGACCAGGTGCCCTCAGCGTTCGTGAAGACCCAGACGTAGTTGTCCAGGCCGACGAAGTCGGTGCCGGTCTTGTCGAAGAAGGACTTCACGAAGGTCGCGATGGCCGGGTAGATCAGGCCCAGCAGCAGCATGATCGATGCCGGAGCCATGAAGAGGATGAGCTGGAAGAGGTAGCCAGCTCCCTGCCGGGAGCGATAGTCGGCGAAGAACAGCAGCGCCCCGGAGAGCAGCGCGATCCCGACGACGTACAGCACGGCGTTGGAGTACGGACGCAGCAGCATGAAGGCGAGCACCGGGATCACCAGGCAGGCGACGAGCCGCATGATGAAGTAGCCCTTGCCCGGGCGCGGCGCGTATTCGATGAGCACCAGCAGCACGGCGACCACGGCGGCGAACGCCACCAGCACGACGGGGATCTGCAGCAGCGGATGCATGTTGCCGAGCCATATGAAGAAGGTGTTCAGCGAAAGCGGGCCCAAGGCGATGCGGGCCGGGTCCTCGACGGGTGCGGAGAAGATCAGCAGGAAGAACAGTGCCGCGATCAGGACGAATCCGACGATGACGAGGACGCGCGTGGCCGTGCGCCCCTTGGCATCGGCTCCGTGCGTGGTCTGCGGCAGCTCCGCCGTCTCTCTGTCTTCTGTGACAAGTGACATGTGATCCCCTTCTGAGTACGGCTCGGGCAGCCGATGCAGCTGGGACCGCCGTGTCCGCGGTCCCGGAAGTTGATGCGGGTGCGGGGCCGGGCTTGTGCGCCCGACCCCGCGTCCGTCAGCAGGTTGCGCTCAGACTAGCGCGCTCTGCCTGTTCTCGCGTGGGTCAGTTCTCGTAACCGGCCTGGATGTTGCTCAGCACCTCATCGGTGGGCTTTCCGTCGATCCAGTCGACCATGCCCTTCCAGAACGAGCCGGAGCCCACCGTCGACGGCATCAGGTCGGATGCATCGAAGCGGAAGGTCGTGTTCTCGTCCTGCATGATCTTCATGGCGTCCTGCAGGAACTCGCTCGAGGCCAGGCTCGGGTCGGCGTTCCGGTTAGCGGAGAGCACGCCGCCCAGCTTGACGCGGGCATCGGCGAACTCGGGAGATGCCATGAACTCGAGCACCTTGACGGTGGACGGGTCGGTGTTGAAGCCGGCGACGAACTCGCCACCGCCCTCGACGCTCAGCTCGCCCTCCTTGACGCCCGGCATCAGGAACGCGTAGACGTCCCCGTCAGGGTCGACCTTCGGGGTCTCGCCGTCGGCGTTCTTCACGTCGAGGAAGTTCGCCGACAGGAACGACGCCTGGTGCGTCAGCGCGCAGGTGCCATCGGCGACCTTGGCCGCCACGTCGCCGAACGCCGTGGAGTTGATGCTCTTGACGCCGCCGAATCCGGCGTTGACGTAGTCGGGGTTGAGCAGGATGGAGCCGACGGCGTCGAACGCGTCCTTGATCTCGGGGTCGGTGAACTTCACTTCGCCGGAGATCCACTTGTCGTAGGTGTCGGGGCCGGCCTGGCGCAGGACGAGGTCCTCGATCCAGTCGGTTCCCGGCCATCCGGAGGCCGCGTCGGAGGCGAATCCGGCGCACCACGGTGCGTCACCCGTCTTCTCGCGGATCGTGTCGGTGAGCGTGATCATCTCGTCCCAGGTCTTGGGAACCTCGACGCCCCACTCCTTGAACTTCTCCGGGGAATACCAGATGTACCCCTTCAGGTTCGCGAGCATCGGTGCGGCATAGAAGGTGTCGTCGAAGGTGCCGTAGTTCTTCCAGTCGGACGACCAGTTCTCGTCCACAGCCTTCGAGACGGCATCCGGCGCCGCCTCGACCTTGCCGGTCTCGACCAGGGTCTTCAGCAGACCCGGCTGCGGGACGATCGCGATGTCGGGGGCATCGCCACCGGTCACCTTGGTGACGATGTTGCCCTCGAAGCTCTTGTCACCGGTGTACTCGACCTTGATGCCGGTGTCTTCTGTGAACTGCTCGAACGACTTGTTGAGGTCGTCGGCCTCGGAGCCGGTGATGCCGCCGGAGATGCGGACGGTCGACTTGCCGTCGGAATCGCCGTTTCCGCCGCCGGGCGCTGCCTCCGCGCAACCGGTCAGTGCGATTGCAGCCGCGCTGACCAGGGCGAGGGGAGCGAGCAGGCGGTATCGCTGTGACAGAGCCATGTGTTTTCTCCTCTTCGGGTGGATCCCGGCTCCCCGTCTGGCTGCGATATCCGCCGCCGGTGAGGAACCGATTCCAGGACAACCTACTTGCCCCGGGCACCTCCACACAACGCCACGCAGTCACATCTGCGCAACCGTTGTGGAGACGTGATGCGATTCATGGGAGCGCTCCCAGATAGTATCCTGTGGAACCGGTTCCCTTCGACTTCCGACCCCGCTACGCTTTCGATTGCCCGCCCCGGAGGAATGATGACCACGATCGCCGATGTCGCCGCGCGCGCCGGCGTGTCCAAAGCCACGGCCAGCCGCGCCCTGAGCGGTGGCGGCTACGTGGCCGAGGACACCAGGCAGCGGGTGCGAGCGGCGGCGACCGAGCTCTCCTACGTCGCGCACTCCTCGGCGATGAGTCTTGCCACCGGGCGATCCCTGTCGGTCGGCGTCGTCATGCCCTCCCTGCATCGCTGGTTCTTCGCGGAGCTGCTCAGCGGCATCCAGGACGGCCTGCTGGCATCCGGTCACGACCTGGTCCTCTACGGCGTGCAGGAAGAGTCCGACGAGCGCGCCAAGCTCTTCGAGGAGGTGCTGCCGGGTCGCCGGCTGGACGGGATCATCGGCGTCGGCATCCAGCCCCGCGCCGATGAGCTGGAGCGCCTGGTGCGCGTCGGCTCTCCGCTGGTGTGCGTGGGCGCGTACAGTCAGGGCGTCAGCGCGGTCTCGATCGACGATGCGGGTGCCGCCCGCATCGCCACCGAGCATCTGATCGATCTCGGTCACCACGACATCGCCTTCCTCGGCGGGCGGGAGGATGCCGCCACGCACGCCTTCGGCGATGAGCTGCGCTTCGCCGGATACCGCGCCGCGATGACCGCAGCCGGGTTGGCTGCGCACATCCGTCACGCGCACGGCAGCCCGACCGTCCCCGGCGGGTACGAGGCCGGGGTACGGATTCTGGGAGATCGGCAGAATCGCCCGACGGCCTTCGTGGGCGTGTGCGATGAGGCCGCGATCGGCGGTGTGGTCGCGGCGCGCCGCCTCGGACTCGCTGTGCCCGCAGAGCTCAGCATCGTCGGCATCGACGACCATGAGCAGGCCGAGATGCTCACCCTGACCACGGTCAGGCAGCAGCCGCACGCTCAGGGTCTCGCCGCAGTGCAGCTGCTGATGGCACGGATGACTGCGCCGGATGCCGCGCCCGTGCGGCAGGTGCTGCCGTCGGAGCTCGTGATGCGCGCCTCAACCGCCGTGCCGCGCTGACCCAAGACCGTCTGTGGGG
>JBARWR010000099.1:0-4847 GCA_049646915.1 Microbacterium sp. | reverse complement strand
GTTCTGGAGCCGCATGACCGGCATTCGGCTCCTCCCATCGCATCGCGGGCATGCGCTCCTCTCGCCCGGACGCGAACGACGAAGCCCCGCCCGGAATCCGGGCGGGGCTTCAGGCGACCGTGACGGTCAGAGCATCTTGGTGACCTGCTCGAACGACAGCTCGACCGGCGTCTCGCGCTCGAAGAGCGAGACGAGCACGGTGAGCTTGCCGGCCGCAGCGTTGATCTCGCTGATCGTACCGGGAAGACCCGCGAACGAGCCCTCCTTGATGGTGATGGTCTCGCCGACCTCGAAGTCGATCTCCGCAGCCATGGGGCGGGCGACGGCGACGCCGCCCTTCGCCGCGATGGACTTCGCGGTGGGGACGTCCTTGACCTCGACGAGTGCCTTCAGCATGTTGAAGGCCTCCTCGAAGCGCAGCGGGGTCGGGTTGTGGGCGTTGCCCACGAAGCCGGTGACACCCGGGGTGTGGCGCACGACGGACCAGGTGTCCTCGTTGAGCTCCATGCGCACGAGCACGTAGCCCGGGATGCGCACGCGGTTGACCATCTTGCGCTGGCCGTTCTTGATCTCGACGACGTCCTCCATCGGGACCTCGATCTGGTAGATATCGTCCTCGACCTCGAGCGTCGACTTGCGCTGCTCGATGTTGGCCTTCACCTTGCGCTCGAAGCCGGCGTAGGAGTGGATGACGTACCACTTGCCCGGGAGCATCCGCAGATCCATCCGGAAGGCCTCGTACGGGTCCTCCTCGGCAGGCTCCTCGTCCGTGGCATCCGCGGGAGCCTCGTCGGTCTCGCCCTGCTCATCGACAGCGCCGACGTCGGGGCCGTCATAGGGGGTGACTTCTTCTGCTGCGGCAGCCTGCTCTTCAGCAGTATCCTCCGCCACAGCGTCGTTGAGGACCTCGGCGGCTGCCTGTGACTCAGCCGCTTCGTCCAGGTTGAGAGCGTCGTTCACGATCGCGTCCGCCTCCGGGTCTTCGATTTCGATGTCGTTCGTGTCGTCCACGTACTCTTCTTCAGCGTCATCCTCGTCCTCGACGTGCAGGGCGACGTGCTCGGCAGACGAGGAGGACTTCTCCTGCTCGGCGAGGATGTTGCCCTCCTGGGCCTCGTCCTCTTCACTGGACTGCTCAGCGGCCGTCGCCCAGTCTGCATCGTCGGAATATCGTTCAGACACGTTGGTTCTTTCCGTTCACTGCGAGGATCAGCGGGGTGTTCCCTGAGCCTGTCTAAGGGTGCGTCAGCTGCCAGGAACCCCGAAGACGACGTGGCTCACGTAGCCGAAGAGCGAGTCGAGGCCGTATACGAGGCTCATCACGATCACCACGAACACCAGTACGACGACGGTGAACTTGATGAGCTCCTTGCGGGTCGGCGTGATGACCTTGCGCAGTTCGCTGATCACCTGACGAAGGAACAGCACGATGCGACCGAAGAAGCCGAGCTGCTTGTCACGCAGGGAGTACGATCCTGCTGCGACGATATCGCCGCGAACGTCGTCCTGATCCATCGTGCGAGCACCTTTCGTGAGTCAGCTTGTGCGCTGACGCGCAGGGCGGACAGGAATCGAACCTGCAACCTGCGGTTTTGGAGACCGCTGCTCTGCCAATTGAGCTACCGCCCTAGAGACCGGATGGCCTCTGGGTCCGCATCCCGCCGCGCCGGTGAAGGCACAGTGAATGATGCAGACAACTGCCCCTCAAGTGTACGGCATCCGATCCGTGCGGCCGAACCGATGCGCCTCCCGCGTGAGTCGGGCGGGCCCTGCGCGGGGTTCAGTACTCCGACACGCCGTACCGCTCCGGCTCCTCGCTGCGTCGGAAGGCGCGGCCGGTGACGGCGGCGGGCGTCACCCGCACATAGTTGTACTTCAGGGTCGGAATCCAGGGCGCCAGGGCGAGTCGATCTGCGGCCTCCCGCTCGGCGAGCGTATCGATCCGCCGTGCGCTGCCGCGGACGATGACGCTCCAGGCATCGGCGTCCGTGTGATCGTCGACCTCGAACAGCACCTCGTCGTTGACCGTCAACTCGACGAGTTTGCCGCCCTCGGCCGTGCGGAACACGATCGAGCCGTCGTCGACGACGTAGTTGACCGGGAAGATGTCGATCACCTCACCGACCCGGGTCACCAGCCGGCCCAGCTCCTGCTTCGCCAGCCGGTCCCAGCATTCCTCTTCGCTCAGGTGCATGACCGGATCGTCGGTGCTCATGCTCCGATCATCCCGCATTTCCGGCGCCCGTCAAGGGTCAGAAGAGCTGACGCCAGTTCGCGCGGGCCAGGTCGAGCAGCTCGTCGCCGCGCCCGGACATGACCGTGCGGATGGCGTAGAGGGCGAAGCCCTTCACCTGCTCGGCACTGATCGCCGGCGGCATGGACAGCTCCTGGCGCTCGGTGACGACATCGAGCAGCGCAGGGCCGTCGTGTGCGAGCACTTCGGCCACGGCATCCGGCAGATCCTCCGAGCGCTCCACGCGACGGGCGAAGATGCCGAGCGCCTGCGCCACGGCCGCGAAGTCGGGGTTGTGCAGATCGGTGCCGTAGGTGACGAAGCCGGCCGCTTTCATCTCCAGTTCGACGAAGTTGAGCGAGGAGTTGTTCACGACGATGGTCTTCACCGGCAGCCTGTTCTGGGTGATCGTGATGAGCTCGCCGAGCATCATCGCCAGTCCCCCGTCACCGGCCAGCGCGATGACCTGCTGGTCGGGGCGCGCCACCTGGGCGCCGATCGCGTGCATGATCGCATTGGCCATCGAGCCGTGGTTGAACGAGCCGATCAGCCGGCGCTTCTCCGTCATGGTGAAGTAGCGCGCGGCCCACACGGTGGGCGAGCCGACATCCGCGGTGAAGATCGCATCCGATGCCGCCGCCTCATCGATCAGCCGGGCGAGGTACTGCGGGTGGATCGGCGCCTTGCCGCGGGCAGGCACCGCCAGGTCGTCGAGCTTGGTCCGCGTCTTGCGGTAGTGCTCGGTCGCGTCGTCGAGGTGCGTGCGGTTCGTCTTTTCCTTCAGGCGCGGCAGCAGGGCATCCGCCGTCGCACGCACATCGCCGACCAGACCGAGATCGAGCGGATGCCGCTTGCCGAGCTGCTCACCGCGGATGTCGACCTGGATCGTGGTCGCGCCGTCCGGATAGAACTGCGTGTACGGGAAGTCGGAACCGAGGATGAGCAGGGTGTCGGCGTCGTCCATGGCTCGGAATCCGGATGCGAAGCCGAGCAGCCCGGTCATGCCGACGTCGAAGGGATTGTCGTACTCGATGAACTCCTTGCCGCGCAGGGCGTGCACGATGGGCGCACCGAGCCGGTCGGCCAGGGCGATCACCTCGTCGTGGGCGCCTTCGACACCGGCGCCGGCGAGGATCGTCACCTTCTTCGCGGCGTTCAGCAGGGTGGCGGCCTGTTCCAGTTCCGCGCCGCTGGGGACGATGATCGGGTGGCTGCGCGGGATGACGACGGCACGGTCGTCATCGATCTCGGCGAGCGCGACATCGCCGGGGATGACGAGCACGGCGACGCCGCGCTTCTCGATGGCCGCGCGCATGGCGATCTCCATCAGGCGCGGCATCTGGGTGGCATCCGCGACGTACTCGACGTAGACGCTGGACTCGCGGAACAGCTCCTGCGGGTGCGTCTCCTGGAAGTAGCCGGTGCCGATCTCGACGGTGGGGATGTGCGCGGCGATGGCCAGTACGGGCACCCGCGAGCGGTTCGCGTCGTAGAGGCCGTTGATCAGGTGCAGGTTGCCCGGCCCGCAGGAGCCCGCGACGACCGCGAGGTCGCCGGTGAGCGCAGCATCCGCCGCCGCCGCGAACGCCGCGGATTCCTCATGCCGCACGTGCACCCAGCGGATCGTGCCGTCCTTGCGGAGCGCGTCGGTGAACCCGTTCAGCGAATCGCCCGGGATGCCGTAGACGCGATCGATGCCGTTGGCGCGCAGCGCGTGGACCATGTTCTCAGCGACGGTGACCATGGTTCGAGCCTATGCCCGCTCGAGGACAGGAGATCGATCGGGTGCAGGACGAAATCGCGGATTCCGTCCTGCAGCCATCGAATCTCCTGCAGCGGGTGAACGAGCGCCCGGGGTGGAGGCGCCTCAGCCCTTGCGAATGAGCTTCCTGTTGACGAATTCGTCGGCGGCCAGCAGGCCGAGCTCGCGCGAGGTGCCGCTGCGCTTGACGCCGCCGAAGGGCAGCTCGGGGCTGTCGGCGAGCACGAGGTTCACGTAGACCATGCCCGCTTCGATGCCGTTCGCGACGCGCTCCGCCTGCTCGGCATCCGTCGTGAACACGTACGAGCCGAGACCGAACGACGTGTCGTTGGCGAGCGCGACGGCGGCATCCTCATCGGCCACGCGGTAGACGACCGCGGCAGGGCCGAACAGCTCTTCGCGGTACACGTCCATCTCCGGCGTGACGTCGGCGAGCACCGTCGGGGCGAAGAAGGCGCCCTCGCGCGTGCCGCCGGTGAGCAGCGTCGCGCCCTGTGCGAGCGCGGTGTCGATCTGCTCCTGCAGGCGCGCAGCGGCCGACTCCGACGAGAGCGGCCCGAGCACGGTGTCCTCCCGGGTCGGGTCCGAGGCCGACACCGCGGACAGCCCGGCGACGAACTTCGTCGTGAACTCGTCGTACAGCCCGTCGATCACGATGAAGCGCTTCGCGCCGTTGCAGGACTGGCCGTTGTTGTCCAGGCGTGCGTCGACGGCGCTCTGCGCCACGGCATCCATGTCGTCGGTGGAGAGGACGATGAACGGGTCGGACCCGCCCAGCTCCAGGGCCACCTTCTTCAGGTTGCGGCCGGCGACCTCGGCGACGGCGGCGCCGGCGCGTTCGGAGCCGGTCAC
>JBARWR010000098.1:0-2072 GCA_049646915.1 Microbacterium sp. | reverse complement strand
GCGCGAGCCACGGCATCCTCGATCTGCGCATCCGTGAAGGTGTCGTAGGTGGCCAGGGTCTCGCCGGTGGCCGGGTTGATGACGGCGTAGTCGATCATGTCGGTTCCTCTCTCATGCCCGCCTGTGGGGCGTAAGTGTCGGCTTCAGGCCCCGCGAACGGTGCTCTTGCGCCCCACAGACGGTCTTTTCGGACGGTCAGTTGGGGATCAGGGTGTACTTGGTGGACAGGTACTCGTGGATGCCCTCGGCGCCGCCCTCGCGTCCGACACCGGACTGCTTGACACCGCCGAACGGAGCGGCCGCATTGGAGACGACGCCGACGTTCAGGCCCATCATGCCCGTCTCGAGGGCGTCGATCATACGGTGCCCGCGCCCGAGATCCTCGGTGAAGACGTACGACACCAGCCCGTACTCGGTGTCGTTGGCCAGCCGCACGGCCTCGGCCTCATCGGCGAACGTCGCGATCGCGAGCACCGGCCCGAAGATCTCCTCACGCAGGATGTCGCTGCCTGCCGCCACGTCGGTGATGACGGTCGGCTCGTAGAACGTGCCTGCGCCCTGAAGCGCATTGCCTCCCGCGAGCAGGCGGGCACCGCGATCCACGGCGTCACCGACCAGCTGCTGCGCCTTGGCGACGGCATCCCCGTCGATCAGTGGGCCGATGGTCACGCCCTCCTCGGTGCCGCGGCCGATCTTCATCGCCTTCACCCGCTCGGTCACCCGGCTCGCGAACTCGTCGGCGACCGACTCGTGCACGATGAAGCGGTTCGCGGCTGTGCACGCCTGGCCGATGTTGCGGAACTTCGCCATCATGGCGCCGTCGACGGCCTTGTCGAGATCGGCATCCTCGAAGACGACGAAGGGCGCGTTGCCGCCCAGCTCCATCGAGACGCGCAGGATGCCGTCGGCGGCCTGGGCGATGAGCTTGCGGCCCACCTCGGTCGAGCCGGTGAACGAGAGCTTGCGCAGCCGGGGGTCGGCGATGATCGGTGCCGACAGAGCACTCGATCGGGCGGTCTGGACGACGTTGACCACACCGGCGGGCAGCCCTGCCTCCTCCAGCAGCTTCGCGAAGAAGATGGTGGTCAGCGGCGTGAGCGCCGGCGGCTTGACCACGACCGTGCAGCCCGCGGCGAGCGCCGGCGCGATCTTGCGCGTCGCCATCGCGAACGGGAAGTTCCATGGGGTGATGAAGAACGACGGTCCGACCGGACGCTGCGAGACGACCATGTGGCCGGTGCCCTCGGGATTGCTGCCGTAGCGTCCGTCGATGCGCACGGCCTCCTCGCTGAACCAGCGCAGGAACTCGCCGCCGTAGACGACCTCGCCGCGGGACTCGGCCAGCGGCTTGCCCATCTCGAGCGTCATCAGCAGCGCCAGGTCCTCCTTGTGCGCCTGCACGAGGTCGAAGGCGCGGCGCAGGATGTCGCTGCGGGTGCGCGGTGCGGTGGCCGCCCATTCCTGTTGGGCGGCGACGGCGGCGTCGAGTGCGCGGATGCCGTCGGCCGGTGTCGCATCCGCAATGGATGCGATCACCTCGCCGGTCGAGGGGTCGCGCACGTCGAAGGTGCGTCCCTCCTCGGCGTCGCTCCACTGCCCGCCGATGAAGAGCTTTCCGGGAACGCGGGCCAGCAGCTCCTGCTCGTTCGATGCGACTGTGCTCATGATTCGTCTCGATTCTGGAGAAATTCTGTTGCGGAGGAGGTTGCCGGCCGCGATCCGTGATCCCCCGACCGGGATCGCGGCCAGCGGTCTAGGGGCGTGCGTTGGAGAGGGCAGCGGCGATGACGTCGAGGCCCTCGTTCAGAAGGTCGTCGCCGATGGACAGCGGCGGCAGGAAGCGAATGACGTTGCCGAACGTGCCGCAGGTGAGCACCACGACGCCCTCCGCAATGGCCGCCTTGGCGACGGCGGCGGTGAGGGCGGCATCCGGAGCGCCTGTGGCCGGGTCGACGAACTCGGCGGCCATCATCGCACCGCGGCCGCGCACCTCGCCGATGCGCGGGTCGGATGCCTGGATCGCGCTGAGCCGCTCATGCAGGATGGCTCCGATCTGCTGCGCCCGCTCGACG
>JBARWR010000097.1:0-3651 GCA_049646915.1 Microbacterium sp. | reverse complement strand
GGCCTGATCGTGTGGGGAGTGCTCGCGCTGGGAGCCGCGACCCTCGCGGTGACCTCCCGCCGCACGACCAGCGCCAAGGCCGTGCTCGCCACGGCGTAGCATCCGGTTTCCGGCATCCGCTCGGTTCACCCGGCACAGGAGAATCGCTGAGGACAGGACGATCTCGCTCGGATCGTCCTGTCCTCGCCGTATGTCCTGGTCCCGAGATCAGGTGACGACGTTCCTGCATCGCTCCCGGTAGGGTCGCGGGATGGCACGCGATTTCATGACGGACCCCGGCCAGCTGCGAGACCTGGAAGGGCAGCAGTACATCGTGCTGCGGCCGGTCGGCGCAGTCATGCGGGAATTCGACAGGGTGCAGGATGCCGCGAAGCAGCGCCTCAGCGACAGCGTGCGCTACCCCGGCGCCGCGCACGTCACGCTGCGCGGCCTGTACGAGCCGGAGCGCATCGACGCGGTGCGTTCGGTCGTGCAGGAGTGGGCGGCGCAGCAGCATCCGATCGACCTCGTCTACGAGGCCGTGGATTCCTTCCCCGCACCCTGGCAGATCGTGATCGCCCGGCTGCGGCGAACGCCGGCGCTGCTGCACGCCTACGCGACGCTGACCGATGCGCTCGACGCCACCGACCTGCGGCGCATCGGCGAGCTCCCGATGGGCGACTGGGTCTTCCACCTCTCCACCGTCTACGCCAAGACGCTGGATGCCCAGGCGTGGGCGCGACTGGCAGCCGACACGCATCACGAGTACCCGATGCCGCCGACCGAAACGGTCGGCGAGGCCGAGTTCGTGACCTACTCCGACGGCGTCGAGCACCGCGAGACGGTGGCGTTCGGCGGGTGAGCGTTCACTCTCTGGAAGGACGGATGCCGCCGATCAGCCGCGCTTCGTGACGGTCTTCTTGAGGAAGATCAACGGCAGCAGCCACGTTCCCAGCGCAGTGATGATCCAGACGATCAGCGTTGCGAGAATCCATGTCGCGATGCCGCTGATGTGCAGGCCACCCGGGAACAGCGAGGCGATCAGCAGCGCGACGAAGGTGGAGACCAAACCGACCCCGCCGAGAATCGCGCTGGCGTGCTTGCGGGCCAGGTTGAAGATGAGCGGGCTGAGCAGCGCCTGAGCGACGGTGAAGACGATGATGGTGGTGATGAAGCCACCCGGCGAGAGGCCGAAGTCGGGCAGCACCCAGAAGCACACCAGCAGTGCGAGGGCGGAGGTTCCCAGCGAGATCGCAATGCGGATCAGGAAGCGGGTCATGCCGTCATGCTAGTGCCGGGTTCGATTCGCGCCGAGCATGGAAGGAGCCGAATGCCAGTTACGAGACGGAATGAACGGCATTTGGCTCCCGCCAGGCCAACCGAGCCGGGCCAACCGAGCCGCTCCCGCCATGCCCTCCAGGCAGGTGCAACGCCGACTCAGCTCAATCCGGAGTACGCGTGCAGCCCCTTGAAGAACACGTTCACGATCGTGAAGTTGAAGATCACGGATGCGAAGCCGACGATCGACAGCCAAGCCGACGGGGTGCCGCGCCAGCCGCGCGTCGCACGGGCGTGGATGTAGCCGGCGTAGAGCACCCAGATGATGAACGTCCAGGTCTCCTTGACGTCGAACCCCCAGTAGCGGCCCCAGGCGTCCTGTGCCCAGATCGAGCCGGCGATGAGCGTGAAGGTCCAGAAGATGAACCCGACCACGGCGAAGCGGTACGCCATGTTCTCCAGCCGCACCGTGTCGGGCAGCGTGCGCAGGAACCCGGGACCCGCGTTCTCGACGCCCTCGGCGAGACGCCGTTCACGTCGCGCCTGCAGCAGCTGCACCACCGACAGTGCGAAGGCCAGCGCAAGCACACCCACCGACAGCGAGGCGACGAACACGTGGATGACGAGCCACACCGACTTCAGCGGGTCGACGAGAGGCGTGACCTCGACGTAGAAGTTCGCTGCCGCCGCCCCGAGCAGCACCAACACAAGCCCGGCGATGAACGTGCCGAGGTAGCGCAGATCGACGCGGGTCAGCACCACCAGGTAGACCAGCACGATCAGCAGCGTGCCGATCATGGCGAATTCGTAGAGGTTCGCCCACGGTACGCGTCCGGCGGCGATGCCGCGCGTCAGGGTCGCAGTCAGGTGGAACAGCCAGCCCAGGATCATCAGCGATGTGCCGATGCGCGCCATGACGAAGCGCTGCTTCCCCGGGGCCGGCGCTCCCTCGGTGCCGCCGGCACCCGCCGCGTACGGCGAGTCTCCCGGAGCGGCCACGACCGAGCCGCCCGCTGTCACCAGCATCCGCTCCTCGACCTTCACGGCGGACGAGCGCCGGGCCAGGTCGAAGGCGTAGACGATGAAGGCGCCGGCGTAGATGGCGATCGCCGTCCACAGCGTCAAGATCGAGATGGAGTCCAGATCGGGCATGTCATGCTCCCTTCACGGGGTGCCGCGAGGCGGCTGCGTCGAGCAGCCGCTCGTGTCCGCGGACGAGGTCGTCCACGGCAGCGGAGAGTGTGGGGTCCTCGCCTCGTGCGAGGCCAGCGTACTCCAGGTGGATGGTGTGATCGGATGCTGTCGCCTTGACCCACATGCGACGGCGGGGCACGAACAGGGCGAGCCCGAGACCGGCGAGCGCCAGCAGCGCGAACACCAGCACCCAGACCGCCGAGTCGTCGTGATGGATCTGCAGCGACACGTAGCGCTTCACCGACTGCGTGAAGTCCGCAGCTCCCGCGGGCGCCTCGTTCTCGAACGTGACCGTCCCCAGTCCGTTCGGCAGGTCTGCGGTCTCGCCCGGCTGCAGCTGGATCGACTTCACGTCGGTGTCGCGACCGGTGAGCTTGGTCATGTCCTGGGTGTCGAGCTGGTACACCGACACGGGCGTGCCGCTGTCGATGCCCAGGTCGCCCTCGTACACGTCGAGGGTGAGCAGCGGGATGTTCACAGCGCCGTGCGCGGAGGTGAACGCCCCGGAGTCAAGCTTGACCGCGGTCGGGTAGAAGAAGCCGACCATGCCGAGCTGCTCCGGCATCCCGTCGGGGATCTTCACCACGCCCAGCGAGGTGAGGTTGCTGTCCTGAGGCAGGAACTCGACCGGCTGGCTGAGCACCTTCTCGCCCTGCGCGTTGCGCACGGTGATGGTGGGTGCGTAGCCGTTGCCGAGCAGGTAGATCTTGTCGCCGCCGACGCTCAGCGGGTGATTCACCTGCACCGCGCCGTCGATGTTCGAACCGTCGTGTTCGCGCACGCTGAGGTTGGCCTTGAAGTCGCCGGCCTGACCGGCACCGGGCTTGCCGAAGCCCTGATACGTGACGTCGAAGGACTTCAGCGTGAGCGCGTAGGGATCCAGCGCGTCATCGGCGACGAATCGACCGCGGTTGATCGAGTTGTAGTCGATCAGGGCATTCACGAACGTCTGCCCCTCGACGATCACCTTCTGCCCGGTGTACGCGTAGTTGCCGCCGATGCCCACGGTGATGAGCACGCCGACCAGGGCGATGTGAAACACAAGGTTGCCGGTCTCGCGCCAGTAGCCGCGCTCGGCCGACACCGACCAGGTCCGGCCGCGGTCGTAGCGGGCGACGCGGTAGCCGAGTGCCTTGAGCTGCTTCTCGGCGACGTCGACAGATGCTGCGGCCTCGGCATCCGCGGTCCCTGAGCCGGGCC
>JBARWR010000096.1:0-2054 GCA_049646915.1 Microbacterium sp. | reverse complement strand
CCGACCAGGCCGAGGCCGGCGTACTGCTCCAGGCGTGAGCGCGAGTCGGCGATGTCGAGGTTGCGCATGGTGAGCTGGCCGATGCGGTCGACCGGGCCGAACGCCGCATCCCCGACGCGCTCCATCGACAGCTTCTCGGGACCGTACGAGAGGTTCGCCGAGACGGTGTCGAGGATGCTCCAGTCATCGCCGCGGCGCAGGCGGATGGTGACCGTGCCCGAGATCGTGAGGCCGACCCAGCGCTGGATGGACTCGCGCAGCATGAGCGACTGCGGATCGAGCCAGCGGCCCTCGTACATCAGCCGGCCCAGGCGGCGACCCTGCTCGTGGTAGGTGGCGAGAGTGTCCTCGTTGAGGATGCCGTTGACGAGGCGCTCGTAGGCGATGAACAGCAGCGCCATGCCCGGGGCCTCGTAGATGCCGCGCGACTTCGCCTCGATGATGCGGTTCTCGATCTGGTCGCTCATGCCCAGGCCGTGCCGGCCGCCGATGCGGTTCGCCTCGAGGACCAGGGCGACCGGGTCGCCGAACTCGACGCCGTTCAGCGCGACGGGGCGACCACCCTCGAAGGTGACCGTGACGTCCTCGGTCTCGATCGCGACCGAGGGGTCCCAGTACTTCACGCCCATGATCGGGTCGACGCTCTCCAGCGACACGTTCAGGTGCTCGAGGGTCTTCGCCTCGTGCGTGGCGCCCCAGATGTTGGCATCCGTCGAATAGGCCTTCTCGGCCGAGTCGCGGTACGGGAAACCATGCTCGACGAGCCATTCGCTCATCTCCTGCCGGCCGCCGAGCTCGGTGACGAAGTCGGCGTCGAGCCACGGCTTGTAGATGCGCAGGCGCGGGTTGGCGAGCAGGCCGTAGCGGTAGAAGCGCTCGATGTCGTTGCCCTTGTAGGTGGATCCGTCGCCCCAGATGTCGACGCCGTCGTCCTTCATCGCGCGCACGAGCATGGTGCCGGTGACGGCGCGGCCGAGGGGAGTGGTATTGAAGTAGGTCTTGCCGCCGGAGCGGATGTGGAAGGCGCCGCACTGCAGCGCGACGAAGCCCTCTTCGACCAGTGCTGTCTTCGCGTCGACCAGGCGCGAGATCTCGGCGCCGTACTCGAGTGCGCGGCCGGGGATCGCGTCGATGTCGTCCTCATCGGGCTGGCCGAGATCGCCCGTGTACGTGCAGGGGATCGCCCCCTTGTCGCGCATCCATGCGACGGCGACGGAGGTGTCAAGACCACCGGAGAAAGCGATGCCGACCTTTTCGCCGACAGGGAGGGACTGGAGCACCTTGGACATGGGTTCAAGTGTATCGGCGTGTCGTGAGCCGTCCGTGCGGGTTGCGGGGCGCGACTACGGTGACACGTATGGGTCAAGCCATCCTGTGGGGCGTGGTCGCCGCGTCGCCCCTGCTCGTGGGCGCGGTGCTGGCTCTGCTGCGTCGCTGGCCGCCGCGACTGCTCGGCATCATCCTCGGCTTCGGTGCCGGCGCGCTGATGGCATCCATCGCGTTCGAGCTCTGGGAGCAGGGCATTGAGCTCGCCGGCTCCGTGCCCCTGGTGTCGGGAGTCGGTGCGGGAGCGCTCTGCTACTACGTCGCCGCGCGCATCATCGACGCCCGGCAGGCGAAGACGCACGGCGAGGCCGGCGGCAGCTCGCTTGCCGTGGGCGCGCTGCTGGATGGCATCCCGGAGCAGCTCGTGCTCGGCATCGGGCTCGCCTCGGGTGACGGTGTGGGCATCGCGCTCGTGGTGGCGATCCTCGTCTCGAACCTGCCGGAATCGATCGGATCGGCATCCGACCTGCTGCAATCAGGCATGCGCAAGAGTCGCGTCGTGCTGCTCTGGGCGACGGTCGCGGTGATCTGCGCGCTCGCCACGGTCGCCGGGTTCGCCCTGACGGATGCCGTCGGCCCTGAGTTCCGGGCCGCCGCGAACGGCTTCGCGGCGGGAGCCCTGCTGGTGATGCTGGTGGACTCGATGATCCCCGAGGCGCAGTCGAAGGCCAAGGAGTCCACGGGGCTGGCGACCGTGCTCGGCTTCGCCGTCGCGGCCGGGCTCGCGC
>JBARWR010000095.1:0-3296 GCA_049646915.1 Microbacterium sp. | reverse complement strand
GCGCGGCACTGGGCGCGCTGCCCGAGCACACCGAGCCGGTGCCCGGCAAGGGGATCATCGCGACCGTGGACGGCGCGCGCGTCGCCGTCGGCAACCTGCCGCTGATGGAGGCCGAGGGCGTGGTGCTGTCATCGAGCCGACTGTTGCTGAATGCTGTTGATGCCCTCGCCGCGGCCGGGCGGACGCCGATGGCGGTCGCGCTGAACGGACGTCCGATCGCCGTGATCGGTGTCGCCGACAGCATCCGACCTGAAGCCGCCGAGATGGTGCGCAGACTGCATCGCGAGGGAGTGAAGCAGGTCATCATGCTGACGGGCGATAATCAGCGGGTGGCTGCGGCAGTGGCCGCGCAGGTCGGGATCGACCAGGTGCGCGCGGGCCTGTTGCCGGAGGACAAACTTGAGGCGGTGCGGGCGCTGCAGACCGCGGGTCACACGGTCGCGATGGTGGGCGACGGCGTGAACGATGCCCCCGCCCTCGCGACGGCCGACATCGGGGTTGCGATGGGTGCGGCCGGCACGGGGACCGCGATCGAGACGGCCGACATCGCGCTGATGAAGGATGATCTGCTGAAGCTGCCCCAGGCGATCTCGCTGGCTCGCCGGACCGTGCGGATCATGCACCAGAACGTCGCCGTGGCGATGATCACGGTCGCCGCACTGCTCGCCGGAGTCGTCTTCGGCGGGGTCACCATGGCGATCGGGATGCTGGTGCACGAGCTGTCGGTGCTGGCCGTCATCGGAAATGCGATGCGGCTGCTGCGGCGGCCACGCAGTGCGCGGAGCGCGGCGATCGCCGGGACCGTGGAGCAGCTGGAGACTGTCGGTATGCAGTAGTGGCGCTCAGTGGATGCCGACCTGAGATCTCAGCGGAACCGATCCTGCACCTCCGCGTACCGGAGGGCACCCTCGAGGAACCCGAGGGTCGTCTACAGGTGACGCCGGTGCGAAGTAGGCGTCGCACCATCGAGCACGTCGGCGCCGGTCGCTTCTGGTCTGATCACACGATCAAGGAGATCGTGTGCGCCTCTCCGACGGAGAGGTGACCGACCTCGCCCGGGGCGCGAGAACGCAGCTGATCCTCTCAAGTTCTTCCCAATCACCCCATTCACTAACGAGAAAACCCCTGCTTAGCAGGGGTTTTCTCTGGCGGTGACGGTGGGATTTGAACCCACGGTAGGGGGTTACCCTACACAACTTTTCGAGAGTTGCACCTTCGGCCGCTCGGACACGTCACCGCGGACAAGCTTACGATACGCGGCGGTCCCGCGCGAATCGAAACCATGCCGTGCAGAGCCCCGGTGGAAAGGTGACATTCCGCGGGCGCGGGATAGGCTCGCCCCATGTCCGACGTCATCGCCGACCTCACTCTCGTCACCGCCCGCAGCATCGCCGAACGGGTCAGCATGTCCGGCGCGATCGCCGAACTGCAGCGCCTCCTTCAGACGGGCTTCGACCCTGACGACGCGCTGCCGCGCAGCATCCTCGACGTGCCGAACGGCCAGCTCCTGCTCATGCCCGCAGCCGTCGACGGCGCCGTGGGCCAGAAATTCGCCACCGTCGCGCCCGGCAACCCGGACCGCGGGCTCGAGCGCATCCAGGGACTGTACATACTCCTCGACGGCGAGACGCTCGCCCCCACCGCCATCCTGGACGGCACCGAGCTGACGAGCCTGCGCACCCCTGCCGTATCGGCATCCGTCGTCGACCTGCTCGCCGAGCCAGGCGCCGGCGACCTGGTGGTCTTCGGCACCGGACCGCAGGCCGTTCGGCACGTCGAGGCGCTCGAAGCGATCCGCCCTCTGCGCACTGTCCGGCTGATCGGCCGCGACCGCAGCCGCGCACAGGAAGCAGTGGACGCCGCTCGCATCCTGGCACCGGATGCCCAGATCACGACGGGAACCCCGGATGACGTGCGCGCGGCCGATCTGATCGTGTGCGCGACCACGGCATCCGAGCCGCTGTTTCCCGATTCCCATGTGCGCGACGACGCGACGATCGTGGCGATCGGCTCGCACGAGCCGGAGAAGACCGAACTCGATCCCGACCTGGTGGGACGCTCGCAGGTCGTCGTCGAGAGCCGTCGCGTGGCACTGACCGAAGCCGGTGACGTGATCCGCGCCCTCCGCACGGGTTCGCTGCAGGAGGCGGACCTGGTGACCATGCATGAACTCTTCACCGGCGCCATCGCGCCCGCGACCGACCGGCCCCGAATCGTGAAGACGTGCGGCATGGGGTGGCAGGACCTCGCCGTCGCCCGGCTGGTGCTCTGACCTCGAGGACGATACCCGCGGCTCACCGCCATCAAGCCTGGCCCTGCGTCATATGGGACGAGCGTCAGGCGGCGGTGCGCCGCAGCTGCACCGTGCACTCCTCCGGCCGCGCGGCCTCCTGCACGCAGGACGTGGCCAGCGGACCACCCGCCTGGGTGAGGATCCCCTGCATGAGTCCGAGGTGCACCTGGCACAGCATGGGCCGGTGCTCGGGTCGGCTCACGACATGCGGGCACGGGGAGAGATCCACGGTGAGCTCTCCTTCGTCCACGACGGGTTCGAAACCGCTCTCCTCCAGGTGCTCGATCAGCGCGTCCAGCTGATTGGTCGCCTCGCGCCCCAGCGCAGAATCCTCCTCGGCCATGATGCGCCGCATCATGTCGCCGCGTCGCGCGGCTTCGGCGACCTTGTCGCGGGCGACCGGGCTCGAAGCCTCCGCCGTTCCGGTCACCGCGCTGTACAGAGTGCGCGGCCGTCCACGGGTTGTGCGGTGCTCGGTGGACGCGATGACATAGCCGCCCTCGATCAGCCGCTGAAGGTGCTCGCGAACGGTGTTCGCGTGCAGTCCGGTCTCTTGGCACAGCTGCTCGACGGTCAGCTGCGCCCCGCCGTGCTCGGTGCTCGCCTCGAAGAGCAGATGCAGGATCTGCACCCGCGAGTAGCTCGAGATCGGCCCGTACACGAGCCCGCCGACGGTCATGCCCTCATCCTCTCAGAATCCCGAGGCGCGCCCTCGCGGGCGGGCCGTGAATGACCGGCTACCGCCGAGTGCACGGGATGCTGCCCAGCGCACGGCTTGTTCACACCGACGTTCTGTGCACTCGACGAGATCCCGTGCTCTCGACGAGCGAGCGGCGGCGTGGGAGCGGCGTGGGAGCGGCGTGCGGGGCTAGGACTGGTGACGTCCCGCTGAGTGGTGGAGTTTCTCGACACCGTGCGGGATCAGCTGTTGTTGATTATGCCGCGTTGAGTTCTGGGATCGCCACCTCCTCGTCGTTCGCGGTGAGGAGTTTCATGGAGTGCT
>JBARWR010000094.1:0-4994 GCA_049646915.1 Microbacterium sp. | reverse complement strand
GAATGCTCGTCGGCGCATTCGCCGCGCGGCGAGTACCACTCGCTCTGGCCCGGCGAATCATGCTGCTGTGCGCGTGGGCGGGCGCGATCGTCGTGCTGGGCCGTGCGACGGCGTCCCTCTTCCACTGACCCCGAGTTCCAGATTCGGCGAGGGACTCACTACGATCAGAGGATCCCGGATCCCCCTGGTCGAGCACGACGTCGTGCACAGGAGAGCAATGAGCAGATACGCCATCATCGGCGCAGGTCCATCGGGCCTCGCTGCGGCACGAGCGCTGCAGCAGCGAGGCATCGAGGTCGACGGGTTCGAGGCATCCTCCGGCGTCGGCGGCCTGTGGGACATCGGCAATCCACGCAGCACCATGTACGAGTCCGCGCACCTGATCTCCTCGCGCACCACCACCGAGTTCACCGAGTTCCCGATGGACTCGGATGCCGATTATCCGGGTCACCGCGTACTCAAGGCGTACTTCGACGCGTACGCCGACCGGTTCGGCCTGCGGGACCTGTTCCGCTTCGACACCACCGTGACCCGCATCGAACCGCACTCCGACGGCGGCTGGTCGGTGCACGCCGAAGGCACAGCATCCCGGCGCTATGACGGCGTCATCCTCGCCAACGGGACCCTGGCAGAGCCGAACGTACCGGCCTTCCCGGGCGCTTTCACGGGCGAGATCATGCACACCTCCCGGTACAAGAGCGCCGAGCAGCTGCGCGGACGCCGGGTGCTCATCATCGGTGCGGGCAACTCCGGCTGCGACATCGCGGTCGATGCCGTCCACCACGCCGTCTCCGTGGAGATGAGCGTGCGCCGCGGCTATTACTTCGTGCCGCGCTATCTGTTCGGAAAGCCCAGCGACACTCTCAATCAGGGCCGGCCGCTGCCCGCCCGCATCAAGCAGTTCATCGACACCCGGGTGCTGAAGGCGTTCACCGGCGACCCGGTGCGCTTCGGCTTCCCGAAGCCCGACTACCGCATCTACGAATCGCACCCCATCGTGAACACGCTGGTGCTGAACCACCTGGGACAGGGTGATCTGCGCATCCGCGCCGACATCGGCCGCTTCGACGGGAACACGGTCCACTTCCGCGACGGGTCCTCCGGCGAGTACGACCTGATCCTGCTCGCCACCGGCTACACGCTCGACTACCCGTTCGTCGATCGGGAGCACCTGCACTGGCGGAAGGCATCGCCGACGCTGTTCCTCAACGTCTTCCCGCCCTCGTTCAATGGCCTGTATGTGATGGGCATGATCGAGGCGTCCGGCATCGGCTGGCAGGGCAGGTTCGAGCAGGCCCGGATGCTGGCCGCATACCTCGACGCGGACGAGTCCGCGGCATCCGCATTCCGCGCCCGCGTCACCGAGCAGCCCTGGCCGGACACGACCGGCGGTTACCGGTACCTGGGCCTGGACCGGATGTCGTACTACGTGAACAAGGACGCGTACCGCTCGGCGGTCCGCACCGCGACGCGCAGCCTGGAGGCGTGATGGACTTCGACGATCTGGTGCTCAACTTCACCCCGGGCACGCTGCTGATCCTGAACGCTGTGCTCGGGCTGATCATGTTCGGCATCGCACTGGACACCGCACCCAAAGACTTCAGGGTGGTGCTGCGTCACCCCAAGCCGTTCATCATCGCGATCCTCGCGCAGCTGCTCGTGCTGCCCGCCGTCACGTTCGGACTGACCCTGATCCTGCCGGTGTCCGCATCAATGGCGCTCGGGATGATCGTGGTCGCCTGCTGTCCGCCCGGGAACATCTCCCAGGTGCTCACGCACCGTTCCGGTGGCAACGTGGCACTGTCGGTGTCGATGACCGCGGTGGGCAACCTGCTCTACATCGTTGCGATGCCGATCAGCATCGCCTTCTGGGGATCGCTGCATCCCACCGGTCGGGAGCTGCTGCATGCCGTGGCACTGAACCCGTGGCAGATGCTGCTGGAGATCGTGCTGATCATCGGTCTGCCGTTCGCGGTCGGACTGCTGTTGCGCGCCTGGCTGCCGGCCTTCGCGCAGCGCGTGCAGCCATTCGTGCGGTGGTTCAGTCTGCTCGCGCTGGTGGCGTTCATCATCGGCGCCCTGGCCGGCAACTGGGCGGTCTTCGTCAGCGTGATCGGCACGGTGCTCATCGTCGTGGCCGTGCACGACGCCGTCGCACTGGGCATCGGCTACACCACCGCCGTGGCCGGGCGTCTCGGCACGCGCGAGCGCAAGGCCATGACCTTCGAGGTCGGCATCCGCAACGCGGGCCTCGGCCTCGGCCTGATCTTCGCGTTCTTCGGCGGCCTCGGCGGCATGGCCGTGGTCGCCGGCTGGTGGGGCGTCTGGGACATCATCGCCGGGCTCGTCCTCGCGACGCTCTGGGGCCGCCGCACCCGCAATCGCACGGGCTCCATCCAGGGCGACGCGTCACCGCACGACACGGAGGACGCTGCACCGGATGAGGACACCGCCTCGGAGGAGGTCCGATGAGCCGCGTGCTGGTGACGGGAGGCTCCGGATTCCTCGGCTCGCATGTGACCCGGCTGCTGGTGGAACATCCGGAGATCGAGACCGTCGTCAGCGGTGACCTGCGCGATTCGACGGTGCCGGGGGTGGTCTCTGAGCGCTTCGACGTGACGGATGCTGCGACGCTCGGCCCCGTGCTGAAGCGCCACCGGATCGACACGGTGGTGCATCTGGCTGCGATCGTGAACCCGGGTCGGGACGTGGAGTTGGAGTACCGGGTGGACGTGGAGGGCACCGCGCACGTGCTCGAGGCGTGCGTTGCGTCCGGGGTCCGCCGGATCGTCGTGTCCAGCTCGGGAGCGGCCTACGGCTACCACGCCGACAGCGCGGAGTGGCTCGACGAGCAGGATCCGGTCCGCGGCAACGACGTGTTCCCGTATTCGAAGCACAAGCGGCTGGTCGAGGAGATGCTCGCGCGGACACGCCTGGAGCATCCGCAGCTGGAGCAGGTGATCTTCCGCATCGGGACCATCCTCGGCCCGACCGTGCACAACCAGATCACCGCGCTGTGGGACGATCCCCGGCTGCTGCGCATCGCCGGAGCGGACTCTCCGTTCGTGTTCGTGTGGGTCGATGACGTCGCCGGCGCCATGGTGCGCGCGGCAGTCGACGGCCCCGCCGGAATCTACAACGTCGCCGGCGACGGCCGCCTGTCGGTTCCCGAGATCGCGCAGCGTCTCGGCAAGCGGATGCTGACCGTCCCTGCCTGGGCGCTCGCCCTGGCTCTGCGGGTGGGGCGCGCCCTGCGGCTGACCGAGCACGGGCCGGAGAAGGTGATCTTCCTCCGCTATCGCCCGGTGCTCGCCAACCGCCGCCTGAAGGAGGAGTTCGGCTACACGCCGAAGCTCACCTCCGCCGAAGCCTTCGAGGCGTATCTGCGCACGCACCCCGACGTCGCCCGGCGATGAGCTCGGCAATGCTGACGCGATCAGGTCAGCGCTCGAAGCCCTCGGCGATCATCTCGACGAGCTCCTCGCGCTCCTCCACCGGGAGGAACGCCGCGGAGGCCGCGTTGAACTGGAACGTCTCGAGGTCGTCGAGGTCGTAGTCGAACGCGTCGACCAGCAGCGCCAGCTCACGGGTGAGGGACGTGGCGCTCATGGTGCGGTTGTCGGCGTTGACGGTGACGGCGAAACCCAGCTGATGCAGCAGGTCGAACGGGTGGTCGGCGAAATCCTCGCCCCACTGCGCGATCGCACCCGTCTGCAGGTTCGAGCTGGGCGCCAGCTCCAGCGGGATCTCCCGGTCGCGCACCCAGCGCGCCAGATCGCCGAACTGCACCTGCACCTCGTCGCCCTCGCGCTCGATGATCTGCAGGTCCTCGGCGATGCGCACGCCGTGGCCCAGGCGCAGCGCGCGCCCGTCCAGCAGCGCCGAGCGGATCGAGGCGGGACCCGCCGCCTCGCCCGCGTGCACGGTGACCGGCAGGAACTCGGATGCCAGGTAGTCGAACGCTTCACGGTGCGCGGATGCCGGGTAGCCCTCCTCGGGCCCGGCGATGTCGAAGCCGACGACGCCCCTCTCTCGGTTCGCGACGGCGAGCCGCGCGACCTCCAGAGACCGGTCGGACTGACGCATCGCGGAGAGGATCTGGGAGACCCGGATGCTGCGCCCGGCGGCCTCCGCATCGTCCTCGCCCTCCTCGAGACCGCGCTGGACGGCAGCCACGGCCCGGTCCAGGCTCAGCCCGCCGACCGTGTGCTGCTCGGGCGCCCAGCGCACCTCGCCATAGATCACGCCATCAGCCGCCAGGTCGGTGACGTACTCGCGCGTGATGCGGGTGAGAGCCGCCTCGGTCTGCGTGACCGCAGCGATCAGTTCGAACGTGGCGAGGTACTCGGGCAACGAGCCCGTGCCGCACTGCTGGGCGAACCAGCGACGCAGCCCCGCGGCATCCTTCGCCGGGGCCTGAGTGCCCGCGTCCTGCGCGAGCTCGAGGATCGTCGCCGGGCGCAGCGCGCCGTCGAGGTGGTCGTGCAGCGAGACCTTCGGCAGTGAGCGCAGCGAGACGCCCTGCACGTTCTTGTCGCCGTTCTGGTCGATGCTCATGGAGTCTCCGTGCTGGTGGGGGTCGTGGTGATGCGTTCTCACGCGGTGATGCGCTCGCGCACGATGGGAGCGACGGCGGGGGCCGTCTGACCGACCTCGTATGCACCGTCCAGTGCCTGCAGTGCGCGGGCGAACCGCGCGTCGTCATCGGCAGACAGCGTGAACAGCGCCTGGCCGGCGCTGACCCGATCTCCGGGCTTGACCGCCAGATCGATGCCCGCGGCATGGATCACCGGGTCCTCGGCTCGCGCGCGACCCGCCCCCAGACGCCAGGCTGCGACGCCGAACGGCAGTGCATCCATCCGGGTCACGACGCCGTCCACGGCCGAGCGGACGATGTGCGTCTCGCGGGCGACGGGGAGTTCGGCGTCCGGATCGCCGTCCTGTGCGCGGATCATCGCCTTCCACGAGTCCATCGCGCGGCCGTCGTCCAGCGC
>JBARWR010000093.1:0-2011 GCA_049646915.1 Microbacterium sp. | reverse complement strand
GTCGGCGTGAACGGCCCGGTGGCACGCGCACTCGCCACCTGGTCACCGGCCGCCTATGCGCGCAGCGAGCTCGAAGCCCGCCTGCCCCTGCACATGCCGCCGACCGCACGCGTCGCACAGATCGAGGGTCTGCCCGCGTCCGTGCGCACCGCACTCGCAGCCCTCGCCGACATCGGCATCACCGGTGAGGCCGTGCTCGGGCCGCTGCCCTCCGGAGACGACGGCCGCGTCCGCGCCCTGGTCCGCTTCGGCTACGCCGTGGGACAGAGTGTGGCGGGCGTGCTGAGAGCCGCGGTGATCGCCGATGCCGCCCAGCGCCGCCGCGGACGCGGCACACCGCGGGTCTCGCTCTCGGTGCACCTCGATATCCTCGAACCAGAGATCTGAACGCGTCTCGAGGCCGAACCCGGCGTCGAGCACGCCCCAACACCGAGCACGCCCCAACACCGATCACATCCGAGCCCCGATCACATCCGAGCGGAGAACCTTCATGCGCCTCGTCTTCGCAGGCACCCCCGCCGTCGCCGTGCCGACCCTGCACGCCCTCGCCGGCGCACACGACATCGCAGCGGTGATCACCCGCCCCGACGCACCCCTGGGACGCAGACGTGTTCTGACGCCCTCGCCGGTCGCCACGGCCGCCGCTGCGCTCGGGCTTCCGATCGTCAAGACAGCACGGCTGGACGAGGAGGCCACCGCACAAATCACCGCGCTGGACGCCGACCTCGGCGTGATCGTCGCCTATGGCGGCATCGTCCGCGAGCCGCTGCTGTCCTCACCCCGGCGCGGCTGGATCAACCTGCACTTCTCGCTGCTGCCCGCCTGGCGCGGTGCGGCGCCTGTGCAGCGTGCACTCATCGCAGGCGACTCCGAGCTCGGCGTCAGCGTGTTCCAGCTCGTGCCCGCGCTCGACGCCGGCGACCTGTTCGCCATGCGCGCCGTGGAGGTTCCCGAAGACGCCACCGCTGATGTCGCGCTGTCGGTCCTGGCGGAGGCCGGTGCGGGAGTGACCGCAGACGTGGTCGCGGGCATCGCTGACGGCACGGCCTCGGCATCCGCCCAGGAGGGCACGGCGACGCTCGCACCCAAGCTCACGTTCGAGGACGGCGCGCTGGAGTGGACCGAGCCCGTGGCATCCGTGTTCGCACGCTTCCGCGGTGTGACACCGGAGCCCGGTGCGCACACGACCGTCGACGGTGCACGGCTGAAGATTCTCGCCGCCGCACCGGCATCCGACGCGCCCGTGCTCGCTCCGGGCGAGCTGAGCGGAACCAAGTCCGCCGTGCTGATCGGATGCGCTGACGGCGCACTGGAGGTGACGCGCGTCCAGCCCGCAGGAAAAGGCGCGATGGACGCCGCCGACTGGTGGCGGGGCCTGCGTGCCGACGAGTCCGTGCGAGCCGGTTCATGACCGCCTCCGAGAACGGCAAGCGGGGGATCCAGCCCGCGCGCTGGGTCGCCTACGACGTGCTGCGCGCGGTGACCGATGACGACGCCTACGCGAACCTGCTGCTGCCGAAGCTGATCGTCGATGCCGGACTCAACGGCGCCGACGCGGGGCTGGCGACCGAACTCGCCTACGGCACGCTGCGACGCCGAGGCACCTACGACGCGATCATCGCGGATGCTGCCGGGCGAGCGATTTCGGACATCGACCCCGCTGTGCTGGATGCGTTGCGTCTGGGCGCCCATCAACTGCTGGCGACCCGCGTGGCTCCGCACGCCGCCGTCAACGAGTCCGTGAATCTCGTCGCGGCGGAGGTCGGCCGTGGAGCCTCGGGATTCGCCAACGCCGTGCTGCGGCGCATCGCCCGCGACGACGCGGAGACCTGGCAGGAGCACATCGAATCCGGCGCACGCTCGGACGATGAGCGGCTCGCGCTGCGCACCGCGCACCCGGTGTGGGTGATCCGGGCCCTGCGTCGCGCACTGGCCGCCGAAGGACGTTCCGACGAACTGGACGAGCTGCTGCACGCCGACAACGTCTCGCCGGAGGTCACGCTGGTGGCCC
>JBARWR010000092.1:0-5693 GCA_049646915.1 Microbacterium sp. | reverse complement strand
CGGCGCGCGCGCGGTGCTCTGCTGCTCTCCCTGGTGCTGCTGCTGGCGGTCGCCGCCGGCGGTGTCGGCTGGTGGTTCGGTTCCGGTCCCGGTTCGCTGATCGCCGTCCCCCACGTCGCCGGGCTCGCCCTGGCGGATGCACAGAACGCGATCAAGACCGAGGGCCTGACTCCGACCACGACGGAGAAGTCCTCCATCGACGTCCCTGAGGGCGACGTCATCGACTCGGATCCCGGTGAGGGCGAGCGCGTCGAGAAGGAGAGCACGGTCACGCTGATCGTCTCCTCAGGACCCGCGAAGCACACGCTCGGCAAGCTCAGTGGGCTCAAGGAGGCCGAGGCACGCCAGACCCTCGTCGCCAACGGCGTCAACGTCGACGAGAACGTCGAGGAGTACTTCGCCGCGCTCGAGAAGGGCCTCGTCCTGAACGTGCGGATCACGCCGCGCGCAGGCGGCGAGACCTACGCGTGCGGCGACGGCTGCGACCTGTTCGAGGACGATGACGCGCTCATCCAGGTCTCGCTCGGCGAGCTGCCGAACGTCACCGGCAAGCCGCTGGCTGACGCGAAGCAGATCCTCGAGGACGCCCGGCTGAAGGTCGACGGAAAGACTCCCGAGGAATGGAGCGACTCGGTCGCGAAGGGCAGCGTGATCGCGCAGACCACCGAGCGGCCCGGCGGCGGCAGCTGGCGTCCGGGCGACACCGTGACGCTGACCGTGTCGAAGGGGCCTCGTCCGATCGACGTGCCGAATGTGGTGGACATGACCCTCGCACAGGCCAAGGCGAAGATCACCGGGGTCGGTCTGAAGGTCGACTACCAGGCCTGGGGCGATCTGCCGGGGTTCGCCGACATGGCCATCGTGGTGGCGCAGAAGCCGGGAGACGGCACACTGCCCCGAGGCGGCACCGTGAGGCTGACGATTCAGCTCAAAGGCTGAGCGCCTCTCCACCCCTGCGAAGGAGCCGGATGCTGGTTCTGACGGCTCAGAACCAGCATCCGGCTCCTTTCCAGACGCGAACGCAGAAGATCAGCGCTTCTCGAGCTCCTCCGCGACGAGGAAGGCCAGCTCCAGGCTCTGCATGTGGTTCAGGCGCGGGTCGCACAGGCTCTCGTAGCGCGTCGCGAGTCCCGCCTCGTCGATCTGCTCCGAGCCGCCCAGGCACTCGGTGACGTCATCGCCGGTGAGCTCGACGTGGATACCGCCGGGGAAGGTGCCCACGGCGCGGTGCGCCTCGAAGAACCCGCGCACCTCATCGATCACATCATCGAAGCGACGCGTCTTGTAGCCGGTGGGCGTGGTGATGCCGTTGCCGTGCATCGGATCGGTCACCCACAGCGGTGTCGCGCCGGAGTCCTTCACGGCCTCCAGCAGCGGCGGCAGCGCGTCACGGATCTTGCCCGCACCCATGCGCGTGATGAACGTCAGCCGTCCCGGCTCGCGGTTCGGATCGAGCTTGTCGATCAGGGCGAGTGCGGTCTCGGGCGACGTGGTCGGCCCGAGCTTGACTCCGATGGGGTTGCGGATGCGCGAGAAGTAGTCGACGTGCGCGCCGTCGAGCTCGCGGGTGCGCTCCCCGATCCACAGGAAGTGCGCGGACGTGTTGTACGGCGTGTCCGTGCGCGAATCGATGCGCGTCATCGGGTGCTCGTAGTCCATCAGCAGCCCCTCGTGCCCGGTGAAGAACTCCACGCGCTTGAGCTCGTCGAAGTCGGCGCCGGCCGCCTCCATGAACTTGATGGCGCGGTCGATCTCGGCGGCCATCCGCTCGTAGCGCTGGTTGGCCGGGTTCTGCGCGAAGCCCCTGTTCCAGGAGTGCACCTCGCGCAGGTCGGCGAACCCTCCCTGGGTGAAGGCACGGATCAGGTTCAGCGTGGATGCCGCCGTGTGGTACCCCTGCAGCAGTCGGCCGGGGTCGGCCTCCCGGGACTTCTCGGTGAAGTCGTAGCCGTTGACGATGTCGCCGCGGTAGGCGGGGAGGGTGACATCGCCGCGCGTCTCGCTGTCGCTGGAGCGCGGCTTGGCGAACTGCCCCGCCATCCGCCCCATCTTCACGATCGGCATCGATGCGCCGTACGTCAGCACGACCGCCATCTGCAGCACCGTCTTGATGCGGTTGCGGATCTGGTCGGCCGTCGCCCCCGCGAACGTCTCGGCGCAGTCGCCGCCCTGCAGCAGGAACGCGTTGCCGGATGCGGCGCGGGCGAGCCGGGAACGGAGGTTGTCCACCTCGCCGGCGAACACCAGCGGCGGCAGGGCCGCGATCTGCTCGGACACGGCGGACACCCGCTCGGAATCCGGCCACTGCGGCTGCTGCTTGATGGGAAGCGAGCGCCATGCATCGAGTTCGGGGTGCGAGTGAAGCATCCATCCAGCCTAGTGTCCCGGACCGCCGCGAGGACGCCGCGTGACGCACCCGCAGCGCCCCGCTCAGCGACGCTTCGAGGCCTTCTGAGGCAGTCTGTCCTTCACCGTGGAGGCGTAGACGTCGTCGTACTCCTGCGCGCCCAGGCGCTGCAGGGCGATCATGATCTCGTCTGTCACGGCGCGCAGGATGTAGCGGTCGTTCTCCATGCCCGCGTAGCGCGAGAAGTCCAGCGGCTCGCCGATGACAGCGCCGACGCGCATGATGTTCGGGACGCGACTGCCGATCGGCATCGCCGTATCGGTGTCCACCATCACCACCGGGATCACCGGGACCTTCGCCTCCAGCGCCATCCGTGCGATCCCGGTGCGCCCCCGGTAGAGCCGGCCGTCGGGGCTGCGGGTGCCTTCAGGATAGATTCCCAGCAGATCGCCGCCTCCCAGGATCTGCAGGCCGGTGTTCAGCGACGCCTCCGATGCCTTGCCGCCGGATCGGTCGATGGGGATCTGTCCGGTGCCCTTCATGAAGACCTTCGTCGCCCATCCCTTCAGGCCACGACCTGTGAAGTAGTCACTCTTGGCGAGGAACGACATCGGCCGATCGATCATGAGAGGAAGGAAGATCGAGTCCGCGAACGAGAGGTGGTTGCTCGCCAAGATGGCCGCGCCGGTGGTGGGGAGGTTGTCCCGCCCCACGACCCAGGGACGGAAGATCGCCTTGACCAGCGGCCCGATCGCGACGTACTTCATCAGCCAGTAGAACATCGTTGGAAGTCTATCGCCGCGACACCGTCGCGACCGAGTTTCATTGTTCCTGCGACTCAATCTCATGACCTAGACTCAAGGCAACCCGTCCGACCGGTATCGAAGGAGCTGCCATGGTCCAGTTCGAAGTCCCCGCGATCGTCCCCGCCGACCCCGAGGCGAACACCTCCGATCTTCTCGCCATCCGCGCGCAGCAGACCCCGAACCTGGCGCTCTTCTCCGTTCCGGAAGGAGCAGGCTGGCGGGACATCACCGCCAAGGACTTCGAGACCGCGGTGATCGCCCTGGCGAAGGGCTTCGTCGCAGCCGGCATCCAGCCCGGCGAGAAGGTCGGCTTCATCGCACGCACCACGTACGAGTGGACGCTGATCGACTTCGCGCTCTTCTACGCCGGCGCCGTGATGGTGCCGATCTATGAGACCAGTTCTCCCTCGCAGATCCAGTGGATCACGGAGGACTCCGGTGCGACCGCACTCATCGTGGAATCGTCCGAGCACTTCGCGCGCGTCGACGAGGTGCGCGGCGACCTGCCGCTCGTGCGGGAGGTCTGGCAGATGCACCTCGGCGCCATCGACACGCTCACGGCGCAGGGCGCCGAGATCGAGGATGCCGAGATCGAGCGTCGTCGCAGCATCGCGGTCGGATCGGACATCGCGACGCTGATCTACACCTCCGGTTCGACCGGGCGCCCGAAGGGCTGCGTGCTGACCCACAGCAACTTCGTCGAACTGTCGCGCAACTCCGCCAAGGCGCTGGATTCCGTGGTCTCGATGCCTGGCGCCTCGACGCTGCTGTTCATCACCACCGCGCACGTCTTCGCCCGGTTCATCTCCGTTCTCGGCATCCACGCCGGAGTGCGCACCGGACACCAGCCCGACACCAAGCACCTGCTTCCCGCGCTCGGCTCTTTCAAGCCGACGTTCCTGCTGGCCGTGCCGCGCGTGTTCGAGAAGGTCTACAACTCAGCGGAGCAGAAGGCCGAGGCAGGCGGCAAGGGCAAGATCTTCCGCGCAGCCGCGGCCGTGGCGATCGAGCACTCGACTCTGCTCGAGGAGGGGAAGAAGGTGCCGCTCGGGCTGCGGCTCAAGTTCGCCCTGTTCGACAAGCTCGTCTACGGCAAGCTCCGCGAGGCGATGGGCGGCAACGTCGCGTACGCGGTCTCCGGCTCGGCACCGCTCGGGGCGCGTCTCGGGCACTTCTTCCACAGCCTCGGCGTCGTGATCCTGGAGGGCTACGGCCTCACCGAGACCACCGCGCCCGCGACGGTGAACCTGGCCGACAAGTCGAAGATCGGCACCGTGGGTCCTGCACTCCCCGGTGTCGGCGTACGTCTCGATGAGGACGGCGAGATCGAGGTCAGGGGGATCAACGTCTTCAAGGAGTACTGGAACAACCCGGAGGCCACCGCGGCCTCGTTCCACGACGGCTGGTTCCGCACCGGCGACATCGGCAGCTTCGATTCCGAGGGCTTCCTGACGATCACCGGCCGAAAGAAGGAGATCATCGTCACGGCGGGCGGCAAGAACGTCGCGCCGGCGATGCTCGAAGACCCGATCCGTGCGAACTCCATCGTCGGCCAGGTGGTGGTGCTGGGCGACCAGAAGCCGTTCATCTCGGCCCTGGTCACTCTCGACTCCGAGATGCTGCCGGCGTGGCTGTCGAACAACGGGCTGCCCGCCGACATGTCCCTGGCCGACGCCAGCCGCAACGCGGCTGTGCGCGATGAGGTGCAGCGCGCCGTCGATCGTGCGAACAAGGGCGTCTCACGCGCCGAGTCGATCCGCAAGTTCACGATCCTGCCGATCGAGTGGACAGAGGCCAGTGGGCACCTGACGCCCAAGCTGTCGATCAAGCGCAACGTGATCCTGGACGACTTCGCACAGGAGATCACCGAGATCTACGACGCGTCGACGCCCACCACCACCACGCCGCTGGGCTGACGTGCGGGCGGGTCCGTTTCGACTCGCTTCGCTCGCTCAATGTTGACACGCGACCGCATCAACGCTGCTTCGCAGCATTGATCCGGCGCGTATCAAAACCAGTCGCTCTCGCGGACCTGACGCATCGCGAGCTTGCGGGTCTCGCCCTCCAGACGCCCCAGGTACACCATGCCGTCCAGGTGATCGGTCTCGTGCTGCAGCGCCTGGGCGAGCAGCCCCTCCCCCTCGAGCACGACCGGCTCGCCGTCGAGATCGATGCCCTCGACGCGCGCCCACGGGTGGCGCATGGTGTCGTGCCAGAGACCGGGAACCGAGAGGCATCCCTCGCCGGTGGGCTGCTTCTCGCCGCGCACCTCGGTCAGCACGGGATTGATCACGTAGCCGATGTCGCCGTCGATGTTGTAGCTGAAAGCACGCAGCGCGACGCCGATCTGGTTGGCTGCGACTCCCGCGCGACCGGGCAGCTGCACCGTGTCGAGGAGGTCGGCCACCAGTGCGCGCACGCCGTCGTCGATGTGCTCGATCGGAGCGCACTTCTGCCGGAGCACGGGGTCGCCGTACAGCCGGATCTCGCGGACCGCCATCAGGCCGCCTTCGCCCGGAGTCCCTCGACCAGTGCCGCGG
>JBARWR010000091.1:0-8832 GCA_049646915.1 Microbacterium sp. | reverse complement strand
GACCGTCCCCGCTTCGACCGTAACGACCGTCCCCGCTTCGACCGTAACGACCGTCCCCGCTTCGACCGCGCCGAGCGCCCTCGCCAGGACCGCACCGAGCGTCCGGCACGCCGCGAGCGCGACGACCGTCCGAACCGCAGCGATTGGAACCGCACCGCGACCGTCAAGACCCACGACGATCACGTCGATGTCGTCCACGAGCGTCTTGAGGCCGAGGCCGTGCAGGCGACCGAGGTCGCAGACGTCGCCTTCGGCGATCTCGGGCTGGGCTCGAACATCGTCGAGGTCCTGAAGAGCCTGGGCGCCGAGACGCCGTTCCCGATCCAGGCCGCCACGATCCCCACGATCCTCGAAGGTCGCGACGTGCTGGGCCGCGGCCGCACCGGCTCCGGCAAGACGATCGCCTTCGGGGCCCCGCTGGTAGAGAGCGTCCTGAGCTCGCAGAAGGGCAAGCGTCGCGAGTTCGGGCGCAAGCCGCGCGCGATCATCCTCGCTCCGACCCGTGAGCTGGCGCTGCAGATCGACCGCACCGTCCAGCCGATCGCCCGCAGCGTGGGTCTGTTCACCACGCAGATCTACGGCGGCGTACCCCAGGGACGCCAGGTCGGCGCACTGATGAAGGGCGTCGACATCGTGATCGGCACGCCCGGTCGCGTCGAGGACCTCATGAAGCAGCGCAAGCTCGACCTGTCCGAGGTGCGCATCGCCGTTCTGGACGAGGCCGACCACATGACCGAGCTCGGTTTCGTGGAGCCCGTGCAGCGCATCCTGCGCGCCACGGGCACCGCGCTCGATGACCGCGAAGCCAGCCAGAAGCTGCTGTTCTCGGCGACGCTCGACCGCGAGGTCGCGTCGCTCGTGGATGAGTTCTTGGTCGAGCCCGCGGTCTACGAGGTCGCCGGTGAGGACCAGGAGTCCAGCCGCATCGAGCACCGCGTGCTCGTGATCGAGCACCGCGACAAGGCCGAGCTGCTCACCTCGCTCGTCGACCGCGACGGACAGACGCTGGTCTTCGCCCGCACGCGCGCCTACGCCGAGATGCTCGCCGAGCAGTTCGAGGATGCCGGTATCTCGGCCGTCTCGCTGCACGGTGACTTGAACCAGGCCAAGCGCACGCGCAACCTGCAGAAGCTCACCGCGGGCAGGGTGCAGGTGCTCGTCGCCACGGATGTCGCAGCCCGCGGCATCCACGTCGACGACATCGACCTGGTCGTTCAGGCCGACGCTCCCGACGAGTACAAGACCTACCTGCACCGTGCCGGCCGCACCGGTCGCGCGGGCCGCTCGGGTCGTGTCGTCACGCTGATCCCGCGTCAGCGCCGCCGGCGCATGGAGGATCTGCTGCACCGAGCCGAGATCGAGGCCCCGTTCGAGTCCGCGCAGCCCGGTGACGACGTGATCGAGGAGATCGCCGGTCGAGTCCCGACCGCGGCCGAGCTCACCGCCTGAGTGTCGCAGCTGGATCAGAAACGCACCGGATGGCGGGGGCTCCGGTGCGTTTCTGATCCACACAAGCAGTTACGCTAGCTCCCATGGATTGGGGTTCTTGGGCGACAGCGGGTGGCACGGTCTGGTTCTGCATAGCCCTCGTGATCAGCGCTCTCGCGGGTCTGCAGGGCCGTACGAAGTTCGGTTGGTTCATCCTCGGAATGATCTTCGGTCCCCTCGCGCTGCTGGTCCTCGTGTTCCTGACTGAGCCCCTCAGGGCGCGCGACTGATCGCGCCTAGAACAGCATCTCCGGCTGTGAGGCCGGAGGAGCGGATGCCGGTGCCGGCTTCATTCGCGCGCGCATGACGCCCCGCATCCGGTCGTGCTCCTCCTCTGACTGCGCCTGCAGTCCGTGCATGCGGATCAGCGGTCGCATCCGCTTGGCGAGCCACTGCCGGTAGCCCTTCGGTGCCTCGGATGCCGCGCCCGGATACAGGCCGCGGTACGAGGACACGAGCTCGGGGTGCTCGCGCTCCAGCCACTGGAAGAACCACGGCTTCACCCCGGCTCGCAGATGCAGCGCTCCGTACACGGCATGGTCGGCGCCGGCATCTGAGAGTCGACGCAGCGCCTCGTCGATCGCGGCGACCGAGTCAGTCATGTGCGGCAGCACCGGCATGAGGAACACGCCTACGCGGAATCCGGCATCCGTCAGTGCACGCACGGTATCGAGCCGCGCCTGCGTGGTCGGCGTGCCCGGCTCCACCGAGTGCTGCAGGGCGTCGTCATACATCGCGATGGACATCTGGATGTCGATCGGCACCTGTTCGGCTGCCTCGACCAGCAGCGGGATGTCGCGCCGGATCAGCGTGCCCTTGGTGAGGATCGACATCGGGGTGCCGGAATCCGCCAGCGTGCGGATGATCCCCGGCATCAGCCGGTAGCGGCCCTCGGCGCGCTGGTACGGGTCTGTGTTGGTGCCGAGTGCCACGGTCTCGTGCTCCCAGGTCCCGCGACGCAGCTCCTTGCGCAGCACCTCGACGACGTTGGTCTTCACGACGATCTGCGAATCGAAGTCCGCTCCGGCATCCAGATCCAGGTACTGGTGGGTCCCGCGGGCGAAGCAGTTGTGACTGATCACTCCGTTCGCGATGAAGTCGCCTGTACCGGTGGTGATATCGACGAGATCGTGCAGTCCCGGCAGTGGCTCGATGCTCACGACGCGCAGATCGGCGACGGACTTGACCGCCATCCCCTCCGCGCTGAGCTTCCGGCTGATCGCAGGTCGGGTCAGGGCGAAGAAAGCCATCCGAGCAGGGAGACCGCCCGCCACCCGGATGGATCGGACGCCGTTCGGGCGAGGAGGCTCCAGGACACACGGGATGCCGACCACGCTCATAGCGGTCATGGTCATATCCAGGATCTCTGGGTCGGTGTCGGCAATTCGAAGCACGCCTCGCGAGCAGCTTCCCTCCGCATCGAATATCCCGGCGAGGAATCCCAGAAGCCATTGACGCGACGGCACCGCGGGGAACACGATCAGGGACTCGACTGTCTCCACACCGGTTCTGGTAGCCGTATGGATGGCGTCCATCGGAGCGCGCGTCTCGGGCGCGATCGCGAAAGGCCGCTTCATCGTCGGCACGCCCTCCGCTCGAAGGTATGCCTCGCTGCGTGTCAATCCCTCCTCATCCTTCAACGCGAGTCGGAACCGGTGGATCTGCCGTGTGCGCTCCGGCGACGCATACGCCGCGTGGAAGATCATCCCGTCGCCACGGATCATCCCGGAGAGGTACCCCCGTCGGTAGTTCATGTCGCTGAGGTCGGCTGGGTCGCCGATCGCGAACCCGGCGCCGAATCCCATCAGCCGGTTGTTCAGCGTCAGGCGCGGGCGCTGTCCGGTGTGGGCGTCCGCTACGTGCTTCCATCCTCTGTCGGTGAGGAAGCGATGATCCCCACTCGCGGTGAGGACAGTGCCGTCAGCGAGGGTCACCCGATAAGCGGGCTTCCGGGTCTGCCACTTCGCCTTGACCGACGTCTTGACGTACCGGCGATACGTCCCACGGCGTTCGGTGCCGATGATCTCATCGCCGACCTGCAACTCTCCGAGCGGACGCTGGCGACCGTCCGCGCAGAGGACGAGTGTGCTCGGATCCAGGCAGTACACGCACGCATGACTGCATCCGCGGTACGGGTTGATGGTCCACCGGAACGGCATCCGCGATGCGGCGGGCACGGCATTCAGTGCGGACTTCGACAGCACCTCGTGGAAGGTCATCCCCGCGAACTCGGGCGTGCTCACCGACTGCACGATGCCGCTGCGGTTCTCCAGCCCGGGGAGCGCGGACGTGTCCGTGTCGTCGAGAGTCTGACCCTGCCACCGCATCCGAATAGTAGAACATAACAGCGAAGGAACATCAAGAAGGACAAGCGGAGAATAGAACACAGCCAGGTTGATGGCGGCGGTCTTGACAATCGCGAGATTTGGTGAGAACGTTTCCAATGCAGCTTTGGAAACGTTTACAGAACGGCGCGAGGGAGAGCCACATGGTCCGAGTCACCATCACACAGGTCGCTGCGCACGCGGGAGTCTCCATCGCCTCCGCCTCTCGGGCGCTGAACGGACAGATCGCGAGCGCGGAGACCGTCGCCAAGGTGCGCAAGGCCGCCACCGAGCTCGGCTACGTCGCCGACGCCACCGCGCAGTCCCTCAAGCGCGGACGCACCTTCCAGCTCGCCTACGCCGTCGCCGACATCGGCAACCCGGTCTACGTGGAGATGATGACCTCCATCCAGGAGGTCATCGCCGCATCCGGCTATCGCCTGATCCTCTCCTCCGCAGGCAGCGCCGCTTCGTCGGTTGAAGTGGTGCGCGACCTCAGCCGCGGCTACGTGGACGGGCTCATCATCTCGCCGCTGCGCGTCACCGAAGAGCTGCTCGCGGCGCTCGATGCCGCACCGCTGCCCGTGGTCGTGCTCGGTCGTGTTCCGAAGGGGGCGGGCTTCGACACCGTGCAGGCGGACTCGCTGACCGCGATGCGCCAGGTCGTCGATCATCTCGTCGAGCAGTCGCTTCGAGACCTCGCCTTCATCAACGGGCCCGTCGACACCACCCCCGGTGCGTTCCGGCGCGACGGCTTCGCCGGAGCGATCGCGGCCCACCCCGCCGTGCAGGCGCGGAGCGTCGAGGCCGCCGACTTCACGATCGCCGCCGGCTACGAAGCCGCACTGCCGCTGCTTGACTCGGTCGACCGACCCCGGGCGATCATCGCGGCCAACGACCTCATCGGCATCGGCGTGCTGCGTGCTGCCGAGGATCTCCGGCTCTCGGTGCCGCAGGACGTGGCCGTCACCGGCATCGACGACACCGAGCTCGCCGCCGTCGTCCGCCCCGGCCTGACCAGTGTCGACATGGGGGCGGCCGAACGTGGCCGCGTGGCCGCAGAGCTGCTCCTCGAACGCATCGCAAACCCGTCGCGCGCGGTCAGCACGGTGGCCGTCGCCCCCCGGCTGGTCGTCCGAGGGTCCACCGGGGCACTCATGTCAGCACCTGTGGCCCTGCCGACGACCCCGATCGACGAGGAGGGGGCTGTCTGATGAGGTCTGTCGCCGAGAAGCCGCCGAAGATACCCACGCCAGAGAAGCTGAGAAAGGTCGGGGCGCGCACGCGCGCACAGCGCAAGGAAGCGATCGCTCTGGTCATTCCGGCCCTGCTGCCGATCATCGTGTTCTCCCTGATCCCGCTGGTGAGCGGTGTGGTGATCGGATTCACGAACGCCACACTGAAGCGCAACGCCGACATCAGCTTCAACGGACTCGAGAACTACATCGACCTCGCGGGCAACCACCGGTTCTGGGGCTCGTTCGGCATCGGCCTGGTCTGGGCCGCCTCCGTGGCCCTGCTGACCCTGCTCTGCGCGATGTGCTTGGCGCTTCTGCTCAACAGCGACCTGCGGCTGAAGGGACTCACGAGGGTGCTGGCGCTCATCCCGTGGGCCATGCCCCCGGTCGTCATCGCCATCGTCTGGCGGATGATCTACAACCCGAACTCCGGTCCGCTCAACGGGGCGCTGGGATGGTTCGGCCTGCCGGGAGTCAACTGGCTCGGGGACTTCTCAACGGCGCTTCCTGCGGTGATCGTCGTCGGAGTCTGGTCCGGCATCCCGCAGACGACCGTCCTGCTGCTGGCCGGGATGCAGTCGATCTCCGCCGAGCAGCACGAGGCGGCCGCCGTGGACGGCGCCGGCGTGTTCCGACGCTTCTGGCATGTCACCCTGCCAGCGCTGCGCCCGGTGATCTTCGCGGTGACCGCGCTCGACTTCATCTGGCAGTTCAACTCTTTCGGCCTCATCTACGTCCTCACCGAGGGCGGTCCAGGCGGGCAGACGATGATCCCGCCGCTGTTCACCTACCTCGAGGCCTTCCGCAACCGGGAGATCGGCGCGGCGTCGGCGATGGGCAACGTTCTGGTGATCGCGATCCTGATCATCCTGTCGCTGTACCTGATCAATCAGTTCCGCCAGAACAAGGGAGCCCGCGCATGAACGCGAAGCGTCCCTGGTACGGCACGGTGCTGATGTACACCGCTCTGGCGGTGTTCCTCGTCTTCCTCGGGTTCCCCCTGGTGTGGCTGCTGTCGGCGTCGTTCAAGTCGTCGCAGGAGCTGAACTCCCTCGCGGTGAATCTCATCCCCGCGCAGTGGGACTTCTCCAACTACTCCTCGGCGCTGGACCGGCAGAACCTCATCCCGGCCGCAGGCAACTCCCTGCTCGTGTCAGTGGTGACGATGATCGTCACCGTGCTGCTGTCCATGCCGATGGCCTACGCGCTGGCGCGGCTTCGGGGCAGGCTGCGCGCCGCCGGCACGATCTGGATTCTCACCAGCCAGGTCTTCCCCAGCATCCTGATCATCATTCCGCTGTTCCTGCTGCTGCGAACGATCCAGCTCAACGACACGCTCCTCGGGCTGATTCTCGTGTACGTCACCTTCACGATGCCGTTCACGCTGTGGATGCTGCAGGGCTACGTCGCCGCCATCCCCGTGGAACTCGAGGAAGCCGCCGAGATGGACGGCGCCAGCAGATTCACGATCCTGCGCCGGGTCGTCCTGCCGCTGCTGGCGCCGGGGCTGGTGGCCACAGCGATGTTCACCTTCGTGTCGGCCTGGAACGAGTTCTTCCTCGCTCTGGTGCTGCTGCAGAGCCCTGAGCTCTACACCCTGCCCATCGCGCTGCGCTCGTTCTTGGGCGCGGAGGGCCAGACCCAGCTCGGCCCGCTCGCTGCGGGCGCCGTGCTCGCGACGATCCCGTCGCTCATCATCTTCGGCATCCTGCAGAAGAAGCTCACCGGCGGCATGCTCGCCGGTGCGGTCAAGGGCTGACCCGCCCTTTCCCACTCCCATCCACGCACCACAGATCAATTGAGAAAGGCTCTCATCATGAAGAGAATCCGAGGCATCGGCGCCATCGCATTCGCCGGAATCGCGGCGCTCGCGCTCACCTCCTGCACGCAGGGCAGCGCCACGCAGAAGTCCGACGACGCCGAGGGCGGAGCGGTCACGCTCCAGTTCCAGTCGCTGTCCGACCAGCCCACCACCCAGGCCGCCGTCAAGAAGATCGTCGACACCTGGAACAGCGACAACCCCGACATCCAGGTCGACATCGTCCAGGCCGGCTGGGACGGCACCTACGACAAGCTGATCACCCAGTTCACCGGCGGCACCGCCCCCGACATCATCCACTTCGAAGCGAGCTCCATCGTCTCGTTCGCGACGGACGGGTACCTCGCCGACCTGACCGACTTCATCGACCCCGATCTGAAGTCGGACATCTCCGAGGGCATCTGGGACTCGGTCACCGTAGGCGATGAGATCATCGCCTACCCGTCCACGCTGCAGTCCTACATGGCGTTTGCCAATGCGGATCTGCTCAAGGCGGCGGGCGTCGAGGTCCCCACCGGAGACACGATGACCTGGGACGAGCTGGCCGAGATCGCGAAGGCCACCACCACAGCTGATCACAGGGGTCTCGGCTGGGGGCTGGCATCGCCCACGGCGACCATGATGAGCCTGTCGCTGGGCTTCGACGGCGGCTTCTTCTCTGGCGAGGGCGACGACGCGAAGATCGAGGTCGGCGACGACGAACTCGCCGTGCCCGAGCGCATCCACGACATGGCCTACACGGACAAGTCGCTGGATCTGACCTCCTTGACGCAGTCGGGCTCCGACGTGCTGGCCTCGTTCTACGGCGGCAAGATCGCGATGACTGTGCAGGGCTCGTTCCAGGCGACGAACATCGCCAATGACGCGCCGGAGGGCTTCAACTGGGTCGCCCTCCCGCCGCTGGAAGGCTCGGCCGGAGCGATCCAGGCCGCCAATCCTCAGACGTACTCGGTGAACATCGACTCCGAGCACGTCAAGGAATCCACCGAGTTCCTGAACTACTTCCTCGGTGCCGACAACCTCGCCGAGATCGCCTACGCGGATGCACTCATCCCGTCGTCGGGCGAGGCCCGCGCCGCGGTGGAGAAGCTCGCCGTGGACAACCCCGCCTGGAAGCAGGTGCTCGCCTCCGGTGAGGGCCTCGAGGGCCCGCCCTTCCTGAAGGTGAACAAGTACACCGAGTGGAAGGACACGATCGCGACTCCGGCGTACCAGCAGTACCTGGCGGACAAGATCGACGCGGATCAGCTCGCGAAGCAGCTGGCCGACGGCTGGGCCGACATCGCCGGTTGAGCGATGGGGGGAGGCGGGCTCCATGCCCGCCTTCCCGCAACGGATGACATACGAGACGAGGAGTGGAATGGACGTGCTGCAGAGCCGGGTTGCCGGAGTGCTTGCGGGAGCCGCCGTGGGCGATGCGCTCGGCGGAGCGACCGAGGGATGGACGCCCGAGCAGATCGAGGAGCGTCACGGCGGTCGGGTCGAGGGAATCGTCGGTCCCTTCCTCGCCGACTGGCGGACGGCCCGACCGATCGCCCCGTACCACAAGGGCGACGGCCACGTGACCGATGACACCCTCATGACGCACGCCCTCGTCGAGGTGTACGCGAAGCGCCGTCGTCACCTCGACGCATTCGACATCGCGGGCGACCTGGTCCCCCTGATGATCGGCGAGCGACGCTGGATCCCCGAGCTGGAGGACGACGCGCTCATCCTGCAGCGGGTCTTTCTCGCAGAGAAGTGGATCGTCGCGAAGCTGCACTACGGCCACGCCGATCCACGTGAAGCGGGTGTCGGCAACATCGTCAACTGCGGTGCGACCATGTACATGGCACCGGTGGGCCTCGTCCACATCGGCGACCCCCATGGGGCGTACGCCGAGGCCATCGACCTCGCCGGCGCGCATCAGTCCTCGTACGGTCGCGAGGCCGCCGGCGTCTTCGCCGCAGCCGTCGCCGCATCC
>JBARWR010000090.1:0-2105 GCA_049646915.1 Microbacterium sp. | reverse complement strand
CGTTCGCCCTGCTGCCGCTGCTGCCGAGGGGAACCCTGCGGGCGGCGTCCGGACTGCCCAGCGTGATCCTCATGCGCGGTCTCGCAGCCGGCGCGTTCTTCGCCGCCGAGGCCTACGTGCCGAAGCTCCTGATCGATCGATTCGAGTTCTCTCCGACTGTTGCGGGCCTGGCGCTGACGCTCTCCGCCCTCGGCTGGTCGGGCGCATCCGCCGTGCAGGGGCGCTACGGCGACCGGCTCGGCAGCATCCGCATCGTCGCGATCGCCGTCGTGCTGCTGATGGTCGGCATGGGCAGTGTGCTGTTCGTGAGCATCGTGACGGCCGATCCCTGGGTGGTGGTGGTCGGCTGGGGCTTCGCCGGCGCAGGGATGGGACTGCTGTACCCGAGGCTGACCGTCCTCACACTCGCGTACTCGACGACCGCGAACGAGGGCTTCAACTCCTCGGCGCTGTCCATCTCGGATTCGACGGGGTCCGCGGTGATGATCGCACTGGCAGGCCTGGGTTTCGTGCTGCTGCCCGTCGCGGGGTCCGGCTACATCACTGTGTACGTGATCGCCATCGCCGTGCTGCTGCTGTCGCTTCTGCCCGGGCTCAGGATGGGCGACGCAGGGCGCTGACGGCAGAGAACGCGCGGATGCCGGTGGTGAAGACCGCATCGGCCTGTGCGGTCGGATCGGAATGGTCGGGGGCGACCGCGCCGACGCTCTGCGCGTGCATGCGCTGCTGGAGCAGCATGACGTGGCCCAGGACGAACTCGAAGATCGCATCGGCGGCATCCGCGTGATCGGGGGCACCCCCCAGAGAGGCCAGCAGCGCATCCTGCGCGCGTCGGGCGCCCAGACGCAGCGCGTAGGTGCTCAGTACCACCTCTGCTCCGTCGCGATAGGCGAGCAGGGCGTCGCGGATGGATGCGGCGGTGCGAGCCAGGGGGATGCTCTCATCGGGATCCGGCACAGTGTGCAGGATGCGGTCGGCGACTGCGCCGAGGAGCTCCTGCTTGCTGTCGAAGTGCCAGTACAGCGCGCTGGCCTGCACATCGAGCTCGGACGCGAGCCGTCGCATCGACAGATCCGGCAGGCCGACGTCGTCGAGCAGACGCAGCGCGCAGTCGACGATGCTCTGACGGTCGTGTCGCACGGGGCCCATCCGACCAGTATAGTGAACACCGTTCAAGTGAACACCGTTCAGGACGCGCTCGATGAAGCGGTCCGAGAGGAGAACCCCGATGACCGAAGATTCCCGCCCGCTCGGAGCAGACCTGGCCAGGATCGCCGTCTTCGCGGCATTGATCGTCGTGCTCGGCACCGTGACGGTGCCCGTGCCCGGTGGCGTGCCGATCACGGCGCAGACGCTCGGCGTGATGCTCGCCGGGCTGGTGCTCGGGGCCAGGCGCGCGCCACTGGCGGTGCTCGTCGTGATCGTGCTCGCCGCAGTGGGGCTGCCCGTCCTGGCCGGAGGGCGCGGAGGGCTCGGCGTGCTGGTGGGGCCGACGGCGGGCTATCTGGCCGGCTGGATCGCCGGAGCAGTGGTCATCGGACTGATCGCGCACCGCGGGCGCTTCGCCTGGTGGCGTGCGGCGATCGGCGCGCTCGTCGGCGGAATCCTGGTCGTGTACCTGTTCGGCATCCCCGTGCAGGCGCTCGTCACCGGCGTGCCCATCGGGCCGACGGTGCTGTCGAGCCTGGTCTTCCTCCCCGGCGACCTGTTGAAGGCGGCTTGCGCCGTCCTGCTCGCCGTCGCGCTGCGCCGCGCCTATCCGCGGGCTTTCCCGGCGCAGACGCGCGTCGCACATGCCGGCTGAACAGACCGCAGTCGACACCGCGATCGTGTGCGATGCGGTCGGAGTGCAGGTCGATGAGACGGTGCTGCTGCAGGACGTGAGTCTGCGACTTACCGCCGCCCGCACTGCGGTGATCGGGGCGAACGGATCGGGAAAGTCCACGTTCGCCCGGCTCCTGAACGGGCTGAGGACCAGCACCTCCGGCAGCATACGCGTACAGGGCCTGGACCCGGTGCGGGATGCTGCGCGGCTGCGGCGGCGGGTGGGCTTCGTGTTCACGAACCCGGAGGCGCAGATCCTCATGCCCACGCCGGCCGAGGAC
>JBARWR010000089.1:0-2969 GCA_049646915.1 Microbacterium sp. | reverse complement strand
CCCGTCGAGGCCGACCAGCGCTTTCGGCGCCCCGGCTCCGAGCCGCGTGCCGGAGCCGGCGGCGACGACGATGATCGCGGTGGTCGGGGCGTGGTACTCGGTCACGCTGACACGCTACCGCGCGGAGGCGGGCGGTCAGAATGCGAAGAGGGCGGATGCCGCAGCATCCGCCCTCGTCATCAGACTCTGTCGATCGCGCTCAGGATGCGAGAACCTCGTCGAGCAGTGCGCCCGCCTTGTCCTCGTCGACCTTCTCGGCCAGTGCGAGCTCGGAGACGAGGATCTGCCTGGCCTTGGCCAGCATCCGCTTCTCCCCCGCGGACAGGCCGCGATCCTGGTCCCGACGCCACAGGTCGCGCACGACCTCGCTCACCTTGATGACGTCACCCGACGCCAGCTTCTCGAGGTTCGCCTTGTAGCGGCGCGACCAGTTGGTCGGCTCCTCGGTGAACGGTGCACGCAGCACCTCGAAGACGTGATCCAGGCCCTCCTGGCCGATGACGTCGCGGACGCCGACCAGGTCGACATTCTCTGCGGGCACCTCGATGATCAGGTCACCCTGGGTGACATTAAGCTTGAGATACTTCTTCGTCTCACCCTTGATCACCCGGTCCTTGACCTCGATGATCGTCGCAGCCCCGTGGTGCGGATAGACGACGGTTTCGCCAACCTCAAAAAGCATAAAAACGTGTCCTTTCGGCAATCTCCAGGATACCACAGCGAATATGCACTAAGGTTCGCGCCGATGCACTCTGCGTCACCCCGTGAAGCGTCTCGGAACGGACGGATCGACCCACTAGACTGAGTCGCGGACACCCGTCGCACCTCAGGAGGATCCGTGAACTCGCGCTCTGCTGCGTCCATCGCTCCGCGTCTCATCGCAGCCATCGCCCTGGGCGCCACCGTCGCGCTCGGCGCCACCGGCTGCACGTTCATCACACACCAGGCGACCACGATCTCCTACCCTGCCTCCGACGGCGTCAACGTCGAGTCCACCGGCGGCCCGATCGTCGTGCGCAACGCCCTCGTGATCGCAACGGACGACGGCTCCGCAGGCAACCTCGTGGCCGGGCTGGTCAACGAGAGCGACCAGGGCGCGACGCTCACCGTCGACGTCGCCGGCAAGCAGTTCACCGTGCGCGTGCCCGCGAACGACCGCGTCAGCCTGGGCGCCGACGAGGAGCCGCTGCTCATCGAGAACCTCGACGTGAAGCCCGGCGCCACCGTCGAGATGCTCTTCCGCTCCGGCGATGACGACGCAGAGCCGCTGCGCGTCCCCGTGCTCGACGGCACGCTGCCGATGTACGCGGACCTCGTCCCCAGCGCGAGCTGACAGACACCACGGCTCCTGCCGTGCGAGAAGAGGCCGGCTCCGAGGAGCCGGCCTCTTCTGCATCCGCTCTCGGACTCACCCCTCGAAGCGGTAGCCGAGCCCTCGGACGGTGACGAGCATGACCGGGGCGCCGGGATTCTTCTCGATGCGCGAGCGGATGCGCTTGATGTGCACGTCCAGCGTCTTCGTGTCGCCGAAGTAGTCACTGCCCCATACCCGGTCGATCAGCTGCCCGCGAGTGAGCACGCGGCCTGCGTTGCGCATGAGCACCTCGAGCAGCTCGAACTCCTTCAGCGGCATGTTGATCTCACCGCCGTCCACCGAGACGGTGTGCCGGTCGATGTCCAGGCTCACGCGGCCGGCGTCGAGCACCCGCTCCTCGAGGTCGGCCTCCGTCTGCGCCACACGCCGGAGCACGGCTCGCATGCGCGCCAGCAGCTCGCGCGATGAATACGGCTTGGTGACGTAGTCATCGGCTCCGAGCTCGAGCCCCACGACGATGTCGACCTCGGAATCCTTCGCCGTGAGCATGATGATGGGCACGGCCGAGGACTGGCGCACCTGGCGGCACACCTCGGTGCCCGGCATCCCCGGCAGCATCAGATCGAGCAGAATGATGTCGGCGCCGCGCTCGCGAAACGCCTCCAGTGCACCGGGGCCGTCCTCGCTGATCTCGACCTCGAACCCCTCCCGCCTGAGCAGGTAGGCGAGCGGGTCGGCAAGGTCGGGCTCATCCTCCACCAGCAGGATCCGGGTCATTCGCTCTCTCCATCTCGGACGGCTGCGCGCGACAGGTCTTCCCCGCCGGCGCGCTTCCTGGACTTCTTCCTGGACTTCTTCTTGGGCGTCGCGGGCTTCGGCGCCTCGATGCGCGGCAGTCGCATCGTGAACGTCGATCCCTTGCCCGGGCGCGACCACACCCGCACCTCGCCGCCGTGGCGCTGCGTGGCGTGCTTCACGATCGACAGACCGAGCCCGGTCCCGCCGGTACGGCGCGAGCGCGCGTCATCGGCGCGATAGAAGCGCTCGAAGATGCGCTCGCGGTCGGGTTCGGAGATGCCGATTCCCTGATCGGTGACGGCGATCTCGACGACATCTCCCACCGCCTTGATGCCCACGCCCACGCGCGAGCCCTTCGGGGAGTACAGGATGGCGTTGGCCAGCAGGTTCCCCACCGCCTCGATGAGCACCTGCGCATCGCCGCGCACCCAGGTCCCGCGGTCACCGCCGCGATGCAGCTCGACACCGGCGGAGTCCGCCTGCACGCCGTGCGCCTCCATCGAGGCCGCCACGACCTCGTCCATGGACACGGGTTCGACCTGCGCGAGACTCTCGGCGGCCTGCAGCCGGGACAGGCTCATGATGCGTCCGGTGAGCCGTCCCAGCCGGCTCGCCTCGGCCGTGATCCGCGCGGCGAAGATCCGCACCTGATCGGGATCGTCGGCTGCGGACTCGATCGCCTCGGCCAGAAGACTGACCGAGGCGACGGGCGTCTTCAGCTCGTGGCTGGTGTTGGCGACGAAGTCGGTGCGCATCTGATCGAGACGCTCGCGCTCGGTCACATCGCGGACGATCAGCAGGATCAGCCGGGCGCCGACCGTGCTCGCACGCGCGGACACCAGACGGGGGTCCAGCG
>JBARWR010000088.1:0-5818 GCA_049646915.1 Microbacterium sp. | reverse complement strand
GCCGAGCCCCAGTCGGGCCAGCACCCGCAGCGGACCCAGCACTCCGGCATCGCCGAGGACGATGGCTGTGCGCAGCGCCACGCGCCGCGTCGCCGGCAGCTCGGCCTCGAACAGCTCGCGCTCCCAGGCCTTGGCGACCTCCACGGAGAATCCCGTGCCGATCTCGCCGTCGGCCTCGGTCATCGGCCGGTCCTCCGCGTGACGGTAGATCGTCGCGGTGGATGCGTTGATCCACAGCGGCGGGGGAGCGGATGCTCGATTCACGGCCGCGCTGAGCGCCGCCGTGGTGTCCAGGCGGGAGGAGAAGATCTGCGCACGGTTCGCGGGCGTGTACCGGCAGCTGACGCTCTTGCCCGCCAGCCCCACGAGCAGGCCCGCACCGTCGACCGCGGCATCGATGCGGTCCTGGTCGGACCAGGTCAGGTCCGCGCCCGATCGTGAGATCGTGACGACCTCGCGGCCCTCGGCGCGGTACTTCTGCTGCAGGTGGCGGCCGATGAAGCCGCTCGACCCTCCGATCACGACCCTGGTCATCGTGCGTCTTCGTGGATGGCGTAACTGAACGTGCCCTGGTACTCGTAGAGGCGGCCGAGGATCGGCAGATCCACCGTCAGCGACACCCGCTGGCGGCCGGCCTGCTTCTCGGCGCTCTCACGCAGCCGCACGACCGGGGCGAGGAACTTCGGCACCGTGATGCGGAGCCGTCCCAGTCGAATGCCCACCGTGGTGCTGCGCAGCGCGAGGGCATCGCCGTCCACCGACACGTCGAAGGCGACCGCGAGAGTCACCGGCTCGCCGATCTGGTCGAGCACGCGACCGTGCGGGCGCACGCAGACGGCATCTTTCATCGTCCAGTCGCCGTCGGGCAGATGCAGGGTGCGCGCACCGATCGCCTTACCGGCGAGCGTGCGGTTGCGCACGGTGAACGGCACGTCCTCGTGCCAGCCGGCGTGCACGACGCCGCTGCGCTCCAGCATCCTCAGCAGCGGCCACAGCCACCGGCGCGGGGTGCCGATCCGCTCGAACATGCCCTCGCCGATGCCGAGGTGGCCGCGCGGGACCGCGGAGAAGTATGCGCCCAGAGCCGGATGCAGCTGTGTGCGCTGCGCTCCCAGAGCCCGGAGGTACGGGGACTGGGGCACATGATCCATGCTTCGAGGTTACCGTTCGCGCAGGCGCACGAGCCGCTCGTGTCCGGTCTCCTCCAGCTCTGCGATGTCGTCGCGCGAGCGCAGGAAGTCGTTGAAGGAGCGGTAGCCGAGGGCCTTCTCGCTGAAGGACGGGTCCATCCGACGCATCTGCGTCTTCACCGCCGACGCATGCAGCCACTCATCCGAATCAGTCTTGTCGTGTCCGAGGCGCAGGGCGCGTTCCAGCAGCTGCGTGGCCTCACTCTGGTCGTCGGGCTTGGTCGCCGCCTTCGCCTTGCGGGTCGCGGCCGTCTGCTTCGGCTCGGGCGTGTCCTTGACGTCCTTCGCGTCCTTCGCAACTGCTGCAGGTGCGGCGACGCTCGTGGTCGGCCGCACGACCCCGGGCAGCGAGTCGTAGGACTCGAACTCGTCGCAGGCTGCGGCCAGCGACTTGGCCGTGGACCCTGCCACACCCACACCGATGACGTAGCGTCCGAGGCGCTTGCAGCGCTGGGCGAGCGGGACGTAGTCGCTGTCACCGGCGACGATCACGACATGCGTGAGGTCGGGCAGGCGGAACATGTCCTCGACGGCATCCACCGCGAGGCGGATGTCGGCGCCGTTCTTGGCGTAGGCGGCGGCGGGGAACAGCTGCACGAGATCGACTGCACGGGCGACGAGTTGCGAGCGATACTCGGCATTCACCGGCGAGGACCAGTCCGCATAGGCGCGCGTGAGCACCAGGGTGCCGAAGGAAGAGGCGTAGTCGATGATCGCGCCGACCTCGATCATGGCCTGCTTGAGCCTCTCGGCGACCTCCTTGTCATGCGGGTCATCGGTGATGCGCTGGCGGTCCTTGCCGTATGCGTTGCGCCCGTGCACCCGGTCGTACCAGGAGATGACGATGTTGTCGAAGTCGAGATAGACCGCGACCCGTCCTGCGGTGTCGGCCATCAGGCCTCCTCGGGGTAGGTGACGCCGATCTGACGTCGGATCTCATCCAGCGTGCCCATGATCGCCACGGATTCGCTGACCGGAAGAGCGAGCACGGTGCCTGCGGGATCGCCGTTGAGGACTGCTCCCTCCGCGGCGAATGCCTGATACTGCATGCCGCGTCCTTCGACCTGCGAGACGTGGTCCTCCAGCACCGTGCCGTCGGGGGCGATCACCCGGAACGAGGTCGGTGAGTACCAGACCCGGTCGATCTCGATGCGCGCCTGCGTGCCGACGACCGTCGCGGTGTTGGGCCCGGCGCCCCTGGACGAGGAAAGGCTCGTGGAGATCGCGCCCCCGGCATGCGCCATCAGCGTGGCGACCTCGGCATCCGCGCCGGTCTCGATGAGACGCGCGGTCGCCTGGATGGTGGTCGGCTCGCCCAGCACGTCCCAGATGAAGGAGACGGGGTAGATGCCCAGATCCAGCAGCGCGCCGCCGCCGAGCTCGATGGCATTCAGACGGTGTGCGGGGTCAGAGGTGATCTTCTGGGTGTGATCGGCCATGACCGCGCGGATCTCGCCGAGCGTGCCCGCCGCGATGATCTCGCGGATGCGCACCATGTGCGGCAGGTAGCGGGTCCACATGGCCTCCATGACCAGCAGCCCCTTCTCCGCAGCGAGGTTCTGAAGGTCCTCGGCCTGGGCGCGATTGACGGTGAAGGCCTTCTCCACGAGCACGTGCTTGCCGTGCTCGAGGGCGAGCCTCGCGTTGCCGTGATGCATGGGGTGCGGAGTGGCGACGTAGACGATGTCGACGTCGGGATCGGCGACGAGAGCCTCATAGGAGGCGTGCGCGTGCGGGATGCCGAAACGCGCGGCGAACGCGTCGGCGGACTCCTGGCTGCGCGATCCCACCGCGACGAGGTCGAGACCTGCGGTGCGCAAGTCGGATGCGAAGGCGGCGGCGATGCCGCCCGTGGCGAGGATGCCCCAACGAAGTCCGGTCATGGTCTCCAGCGTATCGGTCAGCCGGACGTCAGCAGCGGGCCGTCGTCAGCGGGCCGTGCTCAGCGGGTGCCGGCCAGCGAGCGCTGCGGGACGAGTGGGAACACCTGCTCGGCGATCCGCTCCAGCTCCTCGTTCAACGGCGAGGCCTGGATGAGCAGCAGGCTGATCCCGGCATCCGCGTACTCGTTGATGCGCTCCGCGACCTGCTCTGCGGTTCCGACCAGGTTCGGGCGCAGACCGCGCGTGCCGACCGAGTACTCGCGCTTGGACAGCTCCAGTGACAGATTCGAGTTCTGGCGGAACTGCTCGAACGACGCGTAGCCGGGGGAGTCCGGGTCGACAGTGGTGATGCGCTCGAGTTCGCGCTGAGCTTCGGCCTCGGTATCGCGGACGATGACGTACGCGGGCATGCCGAACTCGGCGATCGGGCGGCCGTGCAGTCGCTCGGAGCGCGCATTCATGTCGCTGACGTTCGCGCGCACCTCGTCGAGCGTCCCGCCGTGCATGACGTAGGCGTCTGCGAAGCCCGCGATGGCCTCCCGACCTGCATCGCTCTCGCCTCCGGCGAATATGACCGGGTGCGAGGACGGCTTGGGCTCGACGATCGTCCCCTCGAACTCGTAGTGGTCCCCGCTGAAGGTGAACGGCGTCTGCTCCCACAGCCCGTTCAGCACCGAGACGAACTCCGATGCCTGGTCGTAGCGGGCGTCGTGCGTGGGGAAGACACCGCCGAACTGACGCGCCTCCTCGGCCCACCATGCGGCCACGACGTTCAGCGCGACGCGCCCGGGCGCGATGCTGTCCAGCGTCGACACGGTCTTCGCGAGCACCGCGGGCAGGTGGAATCCGGGCCTCACCGCGGTCATGACGCGCAGCCGATCAGTTGCGGCGAGGATCGCGGCCGAGAGCGACCAGGCCTCCAGGCTGGGGGCGTCCGTGCCCTTGCGGTCGTTGAGATAGAGCTCGGGCACGAGGGTGGTGTGGAAGCCCAGCCGGTCGGCCGTCACCGACACCTCGCGGATGTACTCCCAGGTGGCGGCCATGCGGCCCTCGTCGCGCACGTTGCGCAGGAATCCGCCGTAGACGGGGGTCCAGTATCCGAGATCGATGGCCATGATGCTCCTTGTTCGGGTGCGGTTCAGATGCGGGTGAGCGCGTGGTCGAGGTCTGCGACGAGATCGCCGGGATCCTCGATGCCCACGGACAGCCGCACGGTGTTCAGGGAGATCCCCGCTGCGATGCGCTGCGTCGGGGTCAGGTGCGAGTGGGTCATGGAGGCGGGGTGCGCGACGAGACTGCGCGCATCGCCGAGGTTCGCCACGAGCCGGAAGGTCCTCAGCTCCTCGATGAATCGGGCGACGCGGTCGGTCGCTCCGGATTCGGGCCCGACGAGATCGAACGAGAACACGGATGGGATGCCGTGCGGCAGGTACTGCCGGGCCAGGTCGTGCCAGGGGTTGCCGTCCAGTCCGGGATGGTGCACACGGGCGACTGACGGATGCTGCTCCAGGAACCGGGCGATCGTGAGCGCGCTCGCCGATTGACGTGCGACGCGCAGGTCGAGCGTCTCGATGCCCTGCAGGATCTGCCAGGCGTTGAACGGGGACAGCGATGGGCCGAGATCGTGCACGTACTTGGACTTGACGAGTGCTGCGAAGGCCTGGCCCTGTCCGAACCGCTCCCAGAGCACCAGGTCACCGAAGCGGCGGTACGGGGCGGTGAACTGCGGCCAGCGTTCGGGCTGTGCGCCGAAGTCGAACGATCCCTGATCGATGACGACGCCGCCGAGTGAGGTGCCGTGCCCGGAGAGGAACTTGGTGGCCGAGTGCACCACGAAGTCGGCGCCGTGCTCGCCGGGGCGGATCAGTGCCGGCGTGCCGACGGTGCTGTCGACCACCAGCGGGACACCCGCCTCGTGGGCGATGTCGGCGACGCGCCGGATGTCGAGCACCTGCGCGATCGGGTTGGCCACGGTCTCGGCGAACAGCACGCGCGTGTGCGGAGTGATGGCGCCGCGCCAGGCATCGGGATCGTCCTGATCGACGAAGGTGACCGGGATGCCGAAGTCGTCGAGGGTGTCCTGCAGCAGATCCACCGTGCCCCCGTACAGCTGGTCGGCGGCGACGATGTGGCCTCCGCGGCCCGCGAGGGCGAGCAGGGTGACGGCGACGGCGGCCTGACCGGATGCCACCGCAACGGCGCTCACCCCGCCCTCGAGCGCGGCGACGCGCTCTTCGAGCACCTGCTGGGTGGGGCTGGCATTGCGGCTGTAGATGATGCCGGCCTTGCGCAGGGCGAAGAGGTCGGCGGCCTCCTGCAGTGAGGAGAACTCGTACGCGGCGGTCTGGTGGATGGGCGGGACCGCGCTGGCCCAGGTGGTGCCGGCGGTGAAACCGGTGTGCACCTGTGTCGTGGCGAAGCCGCGCTCGGAAGGTGGTGTGGCGAAGCCGCGCTCGGAAGGGGATGTGGCGAAGCCGGTCACGCGAGCACACCCGTGTCGGTGGTCGACTCGACATGCCGGACGATCGGTGCGTTCACGTCGCCGGCGCGCAGTCGCTCGAGCCACAGCACGATGCTCGCGGCCACGCTGCGGTGCGTCTGGTCGTTCAGAGCGTCGTGCAGCCCGTCGACCGTCTCGACGAGCTCGAGGTCGGGAATGGCGGACAGGGCGGCCTGCGACTGCGCGAACGGGGAGACCGGGTCGGATCCGCCGTGCACGGCGAGCACGGGAACGGAGATGGCGGC
>JBARWR010000087.1:0-2382 GCA_049646915.1 Microbacterium sp. | reverse complement strand
GGTGACGTCCCGCTGAGTGGTGGAGTTTCTCGACACCGTGCGGGATCAGCTGTTGTTGATTATGCCGCGTTGAGTTCTGGGATCGCCACCTCCTCGTCGTTCGCGGTGAGGAGTTTCATGGAGTGCTCGCTGAAGTAGCGGCGGTCGGCGCCGTCCCATTCGTCGTGCTGCTCGATCAGGACGTGGCCGGCGAGGCGCAGGAGCGCTGAGGGGTTGGGGAAGGTGCCGACGACGTCGGTGCGGCGTTTGATCTCCTTGTTGACCCGCTCCAGGGGGTTCGTGGACCAGATCTGTCGCCAGTGCTGTTGCGGGAATCCGCAGAACGCGAGGATGTCGTTCTTCGCGTCCTCGAGCATGTCCGCGATCTTCGGGTGCGAGCGGGTGAGCATCCTGACGACTTCGTGGAACTGGGCGAAGACGTGCTCGGTGTCGGGCTGGGCGAAGATCGTGCGGATGATCGATGCGACCATCGGTCCTGATGCTTTCGGGACGTTCGAGAGCACGTTGCGCATGAAATGGACCCTGCAGCGCTGCCAGGCAGCGCCGGCGAAGACCGTCTCGATCGCGGAGACCAGACCCGTGTGCGCATCGGAGATCACCAGCTTCACCCCGCCGAGCCCGCGGGCCTTCAGGCTGCGCAGGAAGCTCGTCCAGAACGGCTGCGACTCGGTCTCTCCGACCTCGAAGCCCAGGACTTCCCGGCGCCCGTCGGCGGCAACGCCGATCGCGACGACCACTGCTTGAGAGACGACCCGCCGGCCGACCCTTGCTTTGCAGTAGGTCGCATCGAGGAACACATACGGGTAGGTCGTGTCGGCGAGGGGCCGGTCACGGAACGCGGCAACATCCTCGTCCAGGTTCGCGCAGATCCGTGAGACTTCGGATTTACTGATGCCGGTGTCGGCGCCGAGCGCTTTCACGAGGTCATCGACCTTGCGGGTGCTCACGCCGTGGACGTATGCCTCCATCACGACCGCGAACAACGCCTGATCGACGCGGCGGCGCCGCTCCAGCAGCGACGGGAAGAACGACCCTTGCCGCAGCTTCGGGAGCCGCAGCTCAAGATCCCCGGCCGTGGTCGTCAGCGTGCGCGGGCGGGTGCCGTTGCGTTGCGTGACACGGTCCGCGGAGCGTTCGAACGGAGCCGCGCCGATGAACGCGGCCGCTTCCGCATCGATCAGCTCCTGATACAGCGTTTCGGTCGCGACACGGATCCGGTCGGTGACATCGGTGAGTTTCAGTTCCCCGAGGAGCTCGAGGAGGGCAGACTGGTCAAGAGCCATCGTGCGTTGTGTCTTTCTGTGAGTAGCTTTAGTCGGTTCTCACTGACCATCGCACGATGGCTCACCACGTCAACGACGTGACACTCCAAGCCGAGAACTACACCACCCCACGGGACGTCACCCTAGGACTAGGGCCGCCGCAGCCGCGCCGGATCGGGTGCCGCACCCACCGGATCCCACCCGCGCTTGGGTGACTGCGAACCCCGGTGCTCGTCGCGCGACCGGTACACGATGTAAGGACGGAACAGGTACCCCACCGGTGCGGAGAACACGTGCACCAGGCGGGTGAACGGCCACAGCGCGAACAGCAGGCATGCCGTGATCACGTGCAGCTGGAACAGCAGCGGCACCTCCAGCATCAGCTCCGGCCGAGGCCGGAAGATGATCGCCTCGCGCATCCACGGCGAGATGGTCTCGCGGTAGTGGAACCCGGATCCGAACACCTGATGCACGACCGTGGCGGCGGTGCCGAACAGCAGCGTCGCACCCAGGAAGACGAACATGATCTTGTCCATCACCGTGGTCGCCAGGAACACCGCGGGAACGGTGCGTCGGCGGAACACGAGGATGGCGAGGCCGGCGAGCGTCAGCACGGCCGCGAACGTCCCCAGCACGGTCGCCCCGATGTGATAGATCTCCTCACTGATGCCGATCGCGTACAGCCATTCGCGCGGCACCAGCAGCCCGACGACGTGCCCGGCGATGACCATCAGGATGCCGAGGTGGAACATCGGCGACCCCCACCGCAGCAGCGTGTTCTCGTAGCTCTGCGACGACCGGGTCGTCCAGCCGAACTTGTCGTACCGATACCGCCAGATGTGGCCGAGGATGAACACCGCCGCGCAGACGTACGGCAGTGCCACCCACAGCAGGATCTGCATGGTGCTCACGGTCGATCCCCCGTTCCGATGAAGCCTCTCGATACCGGCCCCGTGCCACCCGGCGCCCCGAACGTCGGCATCGGCAGGCTCAGGCCGACCGTCTCGGTCGGCGGGCCCTCGCTCACGAGAGCCTGTATGCGCTCGCGGATGCGCTGGTCCACCTTCGGCAGCGACAGCGTGATCGCACGGACGACGTCCGCCCATGCACTGTCCATGCC
>JBARWR010000086.1:0-10039 GCA_049646915.1 Microbacterium sp. | reverse complement strand
CGGCAGCTCGGCCCGCACCCGCTTGATCGCCGCCACCAGCGCGCCGGTGGAGATGCCGAACGGGGCCGCTTCCGAGACGCCCTCGAACTCCGCCGGGTCGATGACGTCGACGTCGATGTGCACCCAGACCCGGTTGGCGCCGGTCGCCCGGATCGCCGCCGCGACCGCATCCGGCTCCTGCGCGACCTCGGGGGTGAGCGCGGTGATGGTCGAGAGCGGATTCCGCTCGCTCTCGTCGATGCTGCGCGCGCCGAGCAGGACGATGCGCTCGGGCGATACACCAGGGGAGAGCGTCAGCTGAGGCTCTCCCTCACCGAGGACGGCTCGCAGGGCCATGCCCGAGAACGATCCGGAGAGGGAAGAGGAGGGATCATTGAGATCCGGGTGCGCATCGCACCAGAGCACGGCAGTGTCGGTGCGGTCGATGGCGGAGAGCGCGAAGACGGTCACGCTGCAGTCTCCGCCGATCAGGACGGTCGGCTCACCGGCATCCGTCATCTTCTCGGCGACCAGTTCGCGCACTCGCAGCAGTGAGCTGAGCCGGCGTACGCCGGTGCCGAGCGATTCGCCGGCTTCGAGCGGCACGTCCAGCACGGTCGTGTCCTTGCGCGGCAGATCGCCGGCGATCGCGTTCGCGCCGTCGACCAGGAGCATGGCGCGGGCAGCGGGCGAGCCCTGCCACTGCGGGACGATGAGGAATCGGGTCATGGGTTCCAGCTCTGAGGAGGGGCGGATGCCGGAGTGCGGCATCCGCCCGTCCGGTCACTCTGATTCGATGGCAGCCTGCGGCTTGCCCGACTTGATCTCGGCGAGGCGGGCCTCGACCTCGGTGAGCTCGCCGAGGTCCTCGAGGCTCTCGAACTGCGCGTCGAGCGAGGAGGCGGCGATCTCCGCCTTGCCCTGCGCAAGAGCCTCCTGGCGGCGGATCTTGTCTTCGAAGCGACCGAGCTCACTGGTCGGGTCGAGCACGTTGATCGAGCCGATGGCATCCTGCACCTTGGTCTGAGCCTCGGCGACCTTTGCGCGTGCGAGCAGCTCGCTGCGCTTGGTCTTGAGCTCGCCGAGCTTGTCCTTCATGCCGTTCAGGCCGCTCTTGAGCTTGTCGACGATCTCGGTCTGCGACGAGATCTGCGGCTCGGCGGCGCGGGCCTCGCGCTCGGAGCTGATCTGACGCTGCAGAGCGATCTTGGCGAGGCTGTCGAACTTGTCGGCATCCGCGGTGCTGCCCGATCCGCGAAGCTCGTCGGCCTTGCGGCTGGCGGCGAGCGCCTTGTTGCCCCACTCGGTCGCGGAACGGACGTCTTCCTCGTGGTCGCGCTCGAGCAGACGCAGGTTGCCGATGGTCTCGGCGATCGCCGACTCGGCATCCGCGATGTTGTTGGTGTAGTCGCGGACGAGCTGGTCGATCATCTTCTGCGGGTCCTCGGCCTGGTCGAGGAGCGAGTTGATGTTCGCGCGGACGAGCGTGGAGATGCGTCCGAAGATGGATTCCTTGGCCATTTGTGATTCCTTTTCTTATCGGATGGTTGTCTTGACGTGTGTCTGTGTGTCAGACGGAAAGGCGACTCAGAAGTGGCCTCCGCTGGTCCCGGAGAAGCCGCCGCCCCCTCCGGAGAATCCTCCGCCTCCTCCTCCGCCGAAGCCTCCGCCGAAGCCGCCGACGGAGAAACCGCCTCCACGGCTTCCACCACCGCCGAAGAGACCGCCGCCACGACCGGTTGCCTGGCCGATCAGGATGCCGCCGAGGAGTGCACCGAGGTTGTCGTCGCCACCGCCGCCGAAACCGCCGCCCCAGCTGTTCACATCGTTCTGGGCGAGACGCAGGGCGTCGCTGGCGAGCCGATCGGCATTCTGCGCGTGCGCGAGCGCCTGCACCGGGTCGGAGTGCGCGAGGCGGCGTGCCTCCGACACTGCGGCCTGGGCCTGTGACAGGCGAGTACGCGGCGCGGAGGCCACACCGCCCCGGTTGTTCTGGATGAACCTCTCGGCGGTGGAGATCTGGATCTCGGCGCGCTGGATGGCGTCTGCGATCATGCTTCGCGCGCGATCGATTCTGGTCTGCTCGTCGCGGGCCTGCGCGATGACGGCGTCGATGGAGGTGTTCGCCGCCTCGAGGACCCTCAGCGCGGCGATCGGATCGCCTCCCGCGGAGGCAAGCAGGCCCTGCGCCTGCCGAATGCCCTGCTGCGTCGCGGAGACGGCCTGCGCGACAGCACCTTGTGCATCCGGCAACGACCGCGCGGTCTGCACATCAGAGTTCAGATCGGTGATCAGAGCGGCTCCGCGAGCCTCGGCCGCCTTCAGGTCTGTCTGCAGCTTCTCCACGGCATCTTCGAGCTGGGTGGCCTGTTGCACGGCGCCCTCGGCAGCACGCACGGCGACGGCCGCGTCGCCGGTGCTACCGGCGGCCAGTGCATGCTCGGCCGCCTGGATCTGAGTGTCGGTGAACGAGAGTCGCGAGCGAGCCTTCGCGGGGTTCTCACTGACGGACGAGTACGCGTCGGATGCATAGCTCGCGGCGAGGGCTGCGAGGATCTGATCGGCGCGGTCGACCTCGGAACCGGCTGCCGCACGCAGCCGGCGGACGTTCTCCAGCGCGGCTGGTGCGTTCTGTTCCAGCTTGCGCAGCTCATCGAACTCGGCTTTGCGCGCATCGAGCACCTGAGTGGAGTCCGAGCACAGCTGCAGGATGCGGTCGTACCACTCCTGCTTCTGCTGATCAGTGTCGGGAATCTCGTCGTCGAGCTTCTGCTGCAGGGAGAACGCCTCGTCGAGGTTCTTGCGCGAGGTCTCCAGGGCAGTGACGAACTCGCCGATCACATCGTCGCCGAACTGGGCGCGCGCGTACTCCATCTCCTGCTCGCTGGTGCGAACGAGGTCGTCGGTGCGCACCAGCGCGATACTCGCCTGCTGCGAGGTTTCAGCGAGTGCAGCCTGACGCTTCGCCTGCTCGGCCGCACGCCTGCGTGCCCGGCGGACCAGCACGATGATGATGATCGCGACGATCACGACCCCGATCACGACGAGGGCGATCGTCCATCCCGTAGCCGTGCGCGCAGGAGCATCGACGCGGATGTCGTGGATCTCGGCGGCGGCGGCGTCGATGGCTGCGGCCCAGTCGTGCTGACGCAGCGCCGGGAGCATGGCATCAGTCACCTGCGAGCGCTGCGAAGCGGAGATCGGGCCTCCGGAGTCGCGACCGGCCATGGCGAACATGCCCTGGTCCGTGGCGATGCCGACTAGGTACTGATGATCGTTGAACCCGTTGTCGATCGCGGACTGCGTGACCCAGTCAGTGTCGCTGGACGCGTCGGTGAACGCCGGGACGAGGGCGATGAAGAGGTCGACGCCGGTCTCCTGAGTGAGCCGGGTCAGACGTTCATCGGCGGCCGACTTCTGCGCTGCGGACAGCACTCCGCTCGTATCGGTGATGTAGGTGCCGCTGTCGAGGGGCCCGGGGGCAGTCGCAGACGCCGCGCCCAGAGAGAGCCCGCCCAGGATCGTGCCCAGCACGATCGCGACCATGGCCAGCCACCGATTCCTCATAGTGATCCCTCCGACCGGCAGCCGCGCCCCCATGGCACGAGTCTATGCACTGAGGTCGACACGCGACAGCATCCGACGCGCCTTGCCCGTTCGCCCGTAGCGGAGGCACATACGCTGGAGGGCATGGACGACAGGTACGGCGGGGATGTGCTCGCGACGGGATGGCGAGATCGCGGAACCGTGCGGGCGAGCGATGTGCCCGCCGAGAAGGATCTCGTCGTCGAGGTCGCCGAAGACGGCTACTGCGGCGCGATCACGCGCGTGGAAGCGGGCCTGGTCGAACTGGAGGACTGGAAGGGACGCCGACGCAGCTTCCCTCTCGGCGGTGGCTTCCTCATCGAGGGCAAGCCGGTGCGGCTCACCGTCCCCGCGGCGAAAGCGCAGGGCACCCGTCGTACGGCATCCGGTTCGTTCACCGTCGCCGACGACCGTGCGAAGGTCGCGCTGCCCAGCCGCATCCTCGTCGAAGGCCGGCACGACGCCGAGCTCGTCGAGAAGGTCTGGGGCGCCGATCTGCGCGTCGAAGGCGTCGTGGTGGAGTACCTGCAGGGCATCGACCTGCTGGAGGACCTGCTGAGCGAGGCGCCGCCGAGCGCGAAGCGCCGCTACGGGGTGCTGGTCGATCACCTCGTGCCCGGATCCAAGGAGACGCGGATGGTGGAGCAGATCCTGCGAGGCCCGCACGGTGCCCACCTCAAGATCGTGGGGCATCCGTTCATCGACGTCTGGCAGTGCGTGACACCGGCGGCGATGGGCATCCGTGCGTGGCCGCAGATCCCGCGCGGCACGGACTGGAAGACGGGCATCTGCCGGGCGTTCGGCTGGCCCGCCGAGGAGCAGGCCGACATCGCGCGCGCCTGGCAGCGCATCCTCTCTCGCGTCACGACGTTCCGCGACCTGGAGCCGTCGCTGCTCGGTCGAGTCGAGGAGCTCATCGATTTCGTGACGGCGCCGGAACAGTAGCCGGGGAGCCCACGCAGTAGCCTGGAGGGATGCCAGAACCCCGTACCTTCCGTGAAGAGCCGGTCTCCTTCGTGCGACGCAGCGGCCGCATGTCCGAGGCGCAGGAGAGGGCGTTCGAGGAGCTGGCACCCTTCTACCTGATCGACGTCGCACGCGGCGTGGCGTTCACGTCGGTGCATCCGGATGCCCGGCTGGATCCGGCAGCCGTCTACGGCCGCACCGCGCCGCTGACCGTGGAGATCGGGTCGGGACAGGGCCATGCGATCGTCGCGGCCGCGTCCTCGCATCCGGAGAACGACTTCCTCGCCGTCGAGGTCTTCCGCGCAGGGCTCGCGCGCACCATGCTCGACGCCGACAAGGCCGGCGTGCGCAACCTGCGCCTGGTCGAGGCGAACGCGCCCGAGGTGCTCTCGACGCTGCTGCCGGAGGCCGCAGCATCCGAGGTCTGGATCTTCTTCCCCGATCCGTGGCACAAGAAGCGCCACACCAAGCGCCGGCTGGTGCGTTCCGGCTTTCCGGAGACCGCGGCGCGCGCGCTGGGCGATGGCGGGATGCTGCGCCTCGCGACCGACTGGGAGGACTACGCGCTGCAGATGCGCGAGGTGCTCGATGACTCACCGCAGTTCGAGCGCGCCTTCGAGGGCGAATGGGCCGGACGCTTCGACGGGCGTGTGATGACCGCGTTCGAGCGCAAGGGCATCGCCAAAGGCCGCGACATCCGTGATCTCACCTACCGCAGGGTGAAGAAGACGTGACGCCCGCAGCCTGGAGCCGGCTGGGCCCCGCCGTGCTCGTGTGCCTGGCGGCACCGGCGTTCTTCGTACTCGGCTGGACCTGGGTCGGCTGGGCTCTCATCGTGGCCGGCATCGGGTCGGCGGCCCTCGTGGAGCGGGGCGCCCCGAAGGCCGTCGCCGTCTCGGCCGGGCATCGGCCGACATGGGAGGTCGGCGAGAAGCGCCTGCCCTCGCTCACGCGGGATCTCGCTCTGATCGCACTCGGGATGCTGATCGTGCACGCCATCTCGCTCGAGGCGCAGCTCGATGACTCCGCGATGCTGCGATTCACGCTCGCGCTCGGGGGAGCGGTGCTCGTGCCCTACCTCGTGTCGCGCTTCGTGTTCCGGGATCGGGCGATCTCGTTCCCGTGGCGGGCGCATCGTCGATGGAACCGCTGGCAGTGGGGCTGGCTGGTCGCCGTGCTGGTGCTCGGCTGGCTGATCCTGCCGTTCTACTTCATCACCAGCGGGGTCTACCTGAACTGGCCGGTCGTCGACACGCCTGAGCTGATCGGCCGCCTCTTCATCGGCGTCGGCGCCGTGGGCATCTGGGATGAACTGTTCTTCATCTGCACGGTGTTCGCGCTGCTGAGACGGCACTTTCCCGATGCGCTGGCGAACGTGCTGCAGACGATCGTGTTCGTCTCATTCCTCTGGGAGCTGGGATACCGGGAATGGGGGCCGGTGCTGACCATCCCGTTCGCGTTGCTGCAGGGGTGGATCTTCCTGCGCACGCACTCGCTCGCCTACGTGGTCACCGTGCATCTGCTGTTCGACGCCGTCGTGTTCGCCGTGCTCGTGCATGCGCACAATCCCGGGCTGATATCGCTCTTTCTCGTCTGATCGCTTCCGGTTCTGAGCGCGGGGGAGGAGAATCGACGGATGCTGATCACAGGACTCACCCTCGCCGCGCTCGCCGGCGTGATCCACGTGTACATCTTCGTGCTGGAGTCGGTGCGGTGGACCGAGCCCACCACCCGCCGCGTCTTCGGGGTGCGCAGCGCCGAGGATGCCGAGACCATGCGAGGCCTCGCCTTCAACCAGGGGTTCTACAACCTGTTCCTCGCGATCGCCGCATTCGTCGGCGTGATCCTCGCGATCGCGGGGCACCCGACAGTCAGCGCGACTCTGGTGCTCGTCGCGACGGGCATGATGCTGGCGGCGTCTCTCGTGCTGGTGCTGTCCGATCGCACCAAGCTGCGCGCCGCCGCGATCCAGGGCGTTCTACCGCTGCTCGCGATCATCGCGGTGAGCATCGGGATCGCGTGAATCAAGGGGCTGCCGAGGCCTTCCGGATGCGCGGAATCGCCATCCGAAACTGATAGGCTCGATGGGTTCGCCTCCGTAGCTCAGTGGATAGAGCGCCGGTTTCCGGTACCGTAGGTCGCAGGTTCGACTCCTGTCGGGGGCACGGACGATCCCCCACCCGGGTTGACTGGGTGGGGGATTTCTGATTCCCCGACCAGGTAGGCGACAGTCGTATTCAGGCGAGCGGCGACCTGTACCAACTGCTCGACGCTGAATTTCGCCTCGGCCCGCAGCTTCTTGCCTATGCCGGTCGCTTCGAGGCCGAGCAGCTCGCCGATGTCTTTGTTCTTGACTCTCTGCTCCCACATCAGCGTGTGGATGCGCCGGCCGATCGCGACGTCGATCGGCTCCCCAGCCCGGATCATGCTCACTGTGCTCATATCGGCATCATATGGGACAAAGCGGACAATTCGCCACACCCGGGAATGAAATTCCCGATTTGGGCGATTGATCTGCTACCTTCCGGAACATGAAGAATATTCAGGTTCGAGAAGATGTCACCTCATGGGTGACCCCAGCGGATGCCGCCGCTGCTCTCGGGATCACGCCGAAGAGCGTCGGTCGTCTGGCGGACAAGGGCGTCATCCGCGCGATCCGGCCGACCGGCGGGCACCGTCGCTACGCCGCCGACGACGTCGAGGCGGTCCTCGCTCGCGCAGCGGACTGGTCGAAGTGATGTCGTGGCTGGCACGCACCGCACGTTCCCGACCGGGCGCACCGATCCACACATCAGCCCGGCGACCTGGCATTTCATGCGTGATCGGATCGCGTACCTCGAGGCCGAGGTGTACCGGCTCACGGTCGATCGCGACGAGTGGTATGCCCGCGCGAACTTCACCGACGAAGAACGACAGGAAATGTACATGCGCGCCTCGCAAGGACGCGACGAGCAGACAGGGGAGTGGCTATGGCCGGACAGCGTGAAAACCAGCAACTGAACTTCGTGCGGTGCATGTTCTGCGAGACGAGCGTGATCGGCGTTCTCCCTCCAGGGCAGCGACTTAAGCACCACGACGACGGCACGCACACGTTCGTCGACGGCGAGCTGCCGCCGGCGCCGATCTCGTCACAGGCTGGCCTCGCGTCGATCCGTCGTCCGGATCACCGGACCGTGTCGATGCACGCCGACGTTCGCGCCGTGCTCGACAACGTGCGGATGATCCAGTTCTACTGCGGCTACCTGCCCGAGAAGCCGCGCGGCTGGGACGACGACGCGGTGCGCATGCAGCTCGCCGACGCGGTCTACACGCTCGAGAAGCTCGCCGACGCGATCGCGGGTGCCTGATGGTCATCAACGGCGTCTACATCCTGATCATCGTCGGCGCGTGGGCCGCGTACAAGCTCGGCATGCGGTTCGGGCACGACAGGGGCGAGTCGTGAGGGTTAACGCCGAGGTTGTGCAGGCCGCACTCGGGAACATCCTCGATGGGCTGATGGATCGCGGTGTGATGCCGGCGGTTCGCCTGTCGAATGCCAAGACGCGGGTCGTGCGCCTGATGAATCAGATCGACGAGCAGGGCACAGACCGCGAGGACGGGAGTAAGCGATGAGCCGATACACGCCGCGCGAGATCGCGCTGCTCACGCCGCGCGAGATCGCGCTGCTCATGGCGCGCGAGATCGACCCGCAGGAGAGCGCACCCGAGGATGACGAGTACATCGGCGAGTGGGTGCCTGAGCACTCGTGTGGCGGTGCAGGTGATCCGACTTGCGGAGCCTGCTGGATGCACGACTACGACGCCGCCACAGACCGCGAGAACGGGAGCGCAGCGCAATGATCCTCGAACTGGAGAACCTGCGCTACCAGGTGCAGACCGTAATCGAGCAGAGTCTCATCCCATCCGCGATCCAGTCGCCCGAGGATGAGATCGTGACGCACGTCGTGCCGCATGATGCTGACGGCAACCTGTACGTAATCGACGGCGTGATCGATATCAGCGTGCTCGCCGAGAGCGTCGCGGATGCGCTGTGGGCAGACCGCGAGGACGGGAGCCGAGATGTGCTCTGACGTCAGCACCGAAGGGCAGGCATGCATCCGGGAGTTCCCGGAGCTGCACTCGGAGCACGCTGCAGAGGATGGTGAGATGTGGACGTCATGACTGGACAATGCCGTGCGGAGTTCTACGGTGGCGGCACCCGATGCGACCTCAACCAGGGCCACGACGGCAATCACATCAAGCGCGGATTCGCACAGTGGGATGAGCCGCTGAGCACGTATCCCGAGGATGTCGAACCGACTGGTGGATTGCTCGATGCGCTGGTTCCAGACCGCGAGGTTGGGAGTCCGGACAGGTGAGCCTCATAGCTGCTTGTCAGGAATGCGGTTGGCAGAAGGTCGTGGCAGAGCTGCCGACCGTCGCCGACCTCGCGGTCGCGGGCGACGTCTGCCGAGAGCACGCGGACGCTGAACACTTCTCGCTCTGGAGCCCAGATCATGCCTAGTTTCACCAATCCGACGACTGAGCGTTTCGACGCGACGCTGCTCGCGGATCACATCGCGCACGAGCCCACGAAGCTCGGGCGCGACTTCTCGGGCGTGCTGTACGAGTACCGCGACGGCGTCTACGAGCGCGACGAGCGCGTCGTCACTCGACGGTGCGCGGCCGCTCTCGGCGCCTCGTACACGAAGAACGTCGAGTCTCAGGCGGCAGCGCACCTGCTGAACGTGGAGCTTACGGAGGTGGGCCTGCCCGAGTTGCCGCGCGGCTATCTGGAGTACATCGTCCTGGAGAACGGCGTGTACTGGTGGCGCGAGGACAAGCTGGGGCCGCATAACGAGATGCTCGGCGCGCTGACCAAGCTGCCGATCGAGCACGACCCGATCGCGATCCCGCACGAGTTCAAGTCGTGGATGGTGCAGGTCTTCGGTGATGACGCTGAGATGCATCGTCACGTGTGGGAGTTGCTCGGCTACCTGCTGATGACCGGCAATCCGATGCAGAAGATGATCCTGTTCATCGGTGGTGGTGGCGACGGCAAGGGCACGCTGATGCGCATCATCCGGAAGATGCTCGGCAAGCACAACTACAGCAGCGTGTCGGTCCATCAGCTCGTCGAGGATCGGTTCTCGTCGGCGAACCTCTACGGGAAGATCGCGAACATCAACGGCGACCTGTCGGCTGCGTTCCTGCGCGATCCGGAGATCCTCAAGCAGATCACGGGCGGTGACTCGATCAACGCCGCGTACAAGCACGGGCAGGCGTTCGAGTTCGTGCCGTACGCGGTGCCGGTGTTCGCAGCCAATGACTTCTTCCGCACCTCCGACACGAGCTACGGGTGGCGTCGACGGTGGATGGTGATCGAGTTCCCGAACAAGGTCGAGTCGGAGGACAACACCGGGCCGCTGTACGACGAGTCGGTGCTGCACGATGAGATACCCGCGATCTTCAACTACGCGATGGAGGGTCTGCGCCGGCTCATGGACCGCGGCCGGTTCGCGCCGCCGGAC
>JBARWR010000085.1:0-3105 GCA_049646915.1 Microbacterium sp. | reverse complement strand
GCCCACCTCTTCGGCATCCGCGTCACCCGAGGCATCCGGTGAGTGCAGCTACCCTGCCGGCTCGCGCCCGGCGTCGAAGCCGGTCGATGCTCCGGATGCCGACCCGACCGCCTCGGGAGAGGTGCCCGTGACGATCGCGATGAGCGCCGGCGACCTCGCCGTGACGCTGGATGCGGATGCCACGCCCTGCACGGTGAACAGTTTCCTCTCACTGGCGAAGCAGGCCTACTTCGACGGCACCAGCTGCCACCGCCTCACCACCCAGGGCATCTTCGTGCTGCAGTGCGGCGACCCGACGGGCACCGGAACCGGCGGCCCGGGCTACTCGTTCCCTGACGAGCTGGACGGAACGGAGACCTACCCGGCCGGAACACTCGCGATGGCCAACGCCGGTCCCGACACCAACGGCTCGCAGTTCTTCATCGTGTACGCCGACACGCAGCTGCCGCCGGCGTACGCGGTGTTCGGTCACCTGGACGAGGCCAGCACCGAGATCGTCGCCCGGATCGCCGCCGAGGGGACCGCGAGCGGCGCGTCCGACGGCACCCCGAAGAAGCCCGTGACGATCACCGGCGTCACCCAGGGCTGACCCGCACACACGACCGTCCAGGTCGCAATGGTTGCCGCTCCGCAGCGCGGATGGCGGCAACCATTGCGACCTGGACGCTGGGCTGTGCCGGATGCCGTCAGGCGGCCGACGCCGCGCGGCGCGCCTTGAGCCAACCGTCGACGATGTCCCAGATCGGGAAGCCCACCAGGCAGAACCCGAGGATCACGCCGAGGATGCCGAACACCCCACCCTGCCCCGCGGATGCCAGCTGACCCTGAGCGAAGCCCTCACCCCCGGCCTCGGTGACGAAGCCGATCAGCGCGGGGTTGACGAGCGCACCGCTGATGAGCAGAGCGAGACTCGCCGCCGCGAACGCCACCGCCAGCACGGTGTTGGCCACGGCCAGCGCAGTGCTCCAGCGCCGGCGGAGGTACAGCACGATGGCGAACACGGCCTCGGCGACGACGAACAGGAGCAGCACCGCCCAGGTGACCGGCAGGGGGTTGAGGACCGGGATCGGACTGCCGCCGGTCGGGAAGAATCCGAGGAGAAGATCCCACAGCATGGCACCCACCACGATCGCCAGGAACACCAGCGACGCGATCAGGTCGGGGCGACCGGATCGAACCTCTGCGGCCTTCGGCAGTTGGTCGGGGTTCCAGTCCAGGATCGCATCTCCGGTGGATCCGGTTCGCTCGAGGATGAAGAACACCAGCGTGATCCAGAAGCACACGTGCACGATGACGCCGACGAGCACAGCGATGACGCTGCCGAATATCTCGCCGACCGATGCCCGCGCGATGAGCTGTCCGAGCAGCGTCGCGCCGACGGCGCAGATCGGAACGATGATCAGCAGCAATCGCATCAGACGCAGCCACGCCGCGTAGTAGCGCGGACCGACCAGCCACATCGGACGATCGATGAGTGAGGATGCATAGGCGATCGGCTCGCCGAACTCGTCGACGACGTGGCGCTCGGCCTCGTCGCGACTCTCGCCCTGGGCGATGCGCGGTTCGACCTGCTCGGCGAGCGACGCCTCGAGCTCGGCGACGATCTCGGCTCGCGAGGCTGCCGGCAGCGCGCGGGAGACCGCCGCGAGATAGCGGTCGGCGTAAGCGTTCGTGTCGGTCATGATCAGTCCTCCCTTTCGTTGAGGGCGGCGGTCGCGGCGGCGATGGCGGCGACCTCCTGGGTCAAGGTCGTGGCGAGGCGGATGCCCGTCTCGGAGGTGCGGTAGAACTTGCGCGGACGTGCCTCGTCGGTGTTCCACTCGCTCTCGAGACAGCCCTGCTTCTCGAGTCGGCGCAGCAGCGGGTAGAGCGTGTTGGCATCGGTGGGGAATCCGGCGGATGCCAGCTGCTCCAGCAGCCCGTAGCCGTAGCCCGGCGTGCGCAGCAGCATCAGGCTGGCCAGCACGATCGTGCCGCGCCGCAGCTCCTGCAGGTGTCCGTCGAACTCCGTATCGGTCATGACTCACACGTTACTGTGCGCCACACACTATTGTCAATCACACATTGCCGTACGACGTGGTCGCGCTTTCGGCATCCGCATTGAAGGACGTCTTCGCTTCTGAAGGATGTCTGCGCGCGAAACATCCTTCAGAAGAGCGAACCACCTGAATTCGCACCCGGCCGAACGCGACGTGCGAGGGCATGATGGACGCATGACCCCGTCGCTCGCAGAACTTCTCGCCACCGCCCGTGTGGTCGCCCTGCCGATGAACACCCGATTCCGCGGGGTCGACGTGCGCGAGGCGCTGCTGTTCGAGGGGCCTCAGGGCTGGGCGGAGTTCTCGCCGTTCGTCGAGTACGAGGATGCCGAGGCCGCGACCTGGCTGCACGCCGCGATCGACTTCGCCTGGAACGAGCAGCCCACGCCGCTGCGCGACCGCATTCCGGTGAACGCCACGGTTCCGGCGGTCGAAGCCGCACGCGTCGCGGAGGTCCTGTCGAGGTTCGACGGATGCCGCACAGCCAAGGTCAAGGTCGCCGAGCGCGGCCAGAGTCTGGCCGACGATCTCGCCCGTGTGCGCGCGGTGCGCGAGGCGATGGGGCCGGAGGGGCGCATCCGCATCGACGCCAACGGCGGCTGGAACCTCGACGAGGCCGAGCGCGCCATCCACGAGCTCGGCGAGCTGGACCTGGAGTACGTCGAGCAGCCCTGTGCGACCGTGGACGAACTGGCCGAGCTGCGCTATCGCGTCAAGCACAAGGGCATCCCGATCGCCGCTGACGAGAGCATCCGCAAGGCCGCCGATCCGCTGGCCGTCGCGCAGGCCAAGGCCGCAGACCTCATCGTCATCAAGGCACAGCCGCTGGGTGGCATCCGCCGTGCACTGTCGATCGTCGCGGAGACGGGCCCGCCGGCCGTGGTCTCCAGCGCCCTGGATACGGCGGTCGGGCTGTCACAGGGCGCGGCGCTTGCGGCATCCCTCCCCGACCTGGACTACGACTGCGGCCTCGGCACCGCCTCGCTGTTCGCCGACGACGTCGCCGACGCGCGTCCGGTCGGCGGTTCGGTGTCGGCCGCGCGGGTGACTCCGGATGCTGCCGCGC
>JBARWR010000084.1:0-3624 GCA_049646915.1 Microbacterium sp. | reverse complement strand
GCGGTGGCCAGGCCCGACAGCGCATCATCGCCGGACAGATCGGCGGCCAGCAGGGCTCCCAGCGACACGGTCGCCCCGAAGGCGATGCCGCCGAGCACCTGCCCGAGCGAGAGCACCAGGACAGTGCGGCGCTGCAGCGCCGGCAGCTGTTCGAGGGCGAGGTCACTCACGGGATGGGTGTCGCGTCGCGCACGGGATTGCGCAGGGTGCCGACACCGGTGACCTCGATCTCGATGGTGTCTCCGGCCACGACCGGGCCGACGCCGGCGGGCGTTCCGGTCATGATCACGTCGCCCGGCAGCAAGGTGAACGCCGCCGAGGCGTACGCGATGATGTCGGCCACGGAGTGGATCATGTCGGTCAGCGGCGCCTGCTGACGCACCTCGCCGTTCACTCGCGTCTCGATGCGCGCCGTGGCCGGGTCGAAGTCGGTCTCGATCGCCGGGCCAAGCGGGCAGAACGTGTCGAAGCCCTTGCCACGGGTCCACTGCCCGTCCTTGCGCTGGATGTCGCGCGCGGTGAAGTCATTGCCGACCGTGTACCCGAAGACGTAGTCCAGGGCGTCTTCGACGCGGACGTTCTTCGCGATCCGGCCGATGACCACGACCAGCTCGCCCTCGAACTCGGTGCGCTCCGAGATCGCCGGACGCAGGATGGCGTCTCCGGGGCCGATCACCGAGGTGTTCGGCTTGAGGAACAGCAGCGGCTCCTCGGGAGCGACGTTGCCGAACTCGGCGGCGTGCTCGTGGTAGTTGCGGCCGACGCAGACGACCTTCGAGCGGGGGATCACGGGCGCCAGCAGCGCAGCATCCGCCAGCGGGATGCGCTCCCCCGTCGTCTCGAACCCCGCGAACAGGGGGTCGCCCGCGAGCACGACGAGATCGCCCTCGTCGACGATGCCGTACCGGATGCCTTCGCTGTGGCTGAATCGTGCGATCTTCACCCGCACAGCCTATCCGGCGCGCAGGGGAACCGCCGTGCTCCAGAAATGGCGGGTCTCTGGCATCCCGAGTCGCCAGTGGTGAGGCAGAACCCGCGCGCATGTCCCAGAACGGGCGGAACGAAGGGGCAATGACCCGCCGCTTCTGGGACATGCGACGAGGACGGACCGGGGGGGGTAGGCCGGGTGGAGGACGGACCCGCCCGAAGCGGACCGCCGGTGCTCAGGCGTCCAGGCGCAGCAGCCAGCCGTGCTTGTCCTCGCGGCGGCCGTACTGGATGTCGGTGAGCTCTTCGCGCAGCGAGAGCGCGAGGTCGCCGATGGGCTGTTCGTCCTCGAAGCCGTCGCCGACCAGCGCACCGATCGGGGTGACCACCGCAGCGGTGCCGCAGGCGAACACCTCGACGATGTCGCCGGAAGCCACCCCATCGCGCCATTCGTCGAGCGAGACCGCGCGACGCTCGACGGTCAGACCGCGGTCCTCGGCGAGCTGCAGCAGCGAGTCGCGCGTGATCCCCTCGAGGATGGACTCGGATGCCGGAGTCACGACGCGCCCGTCCGTGAAGACGAACACGACGTTCATGCCGCCGAGCTCCTCGACGTTGCGGTCGGCATCGAGGAAGACGACCTGGTCGCAGCCCTTCTCGTAGGCCTCCGCCTGCGGCAGCAGACTGGACGCGTAGTTGCCGCCGGTCTTCGCCGCTCCGGTGCCGCCTCTGCCCGCGCGGGCGTAGTTCTCGCTCAGCCAGATGCGCACCGGCTTCACACCTCCCGAGAAGTAGGCGCCGGCCGGGCTGGCGATCACGTAGAAGGCGACCTTCTTCGCCGGGCGCACCCCGAGGAACGCCTCCTTGGCGAACATGAACGGCCGCAGGTACAGGCTCTGGTCGGCTCCGGAGGGCACCCAGGCGCCGTCGACGGCGATCAGCTCGCGCAGCGCCTGGATGAAGTACTCGGACGGCAGTTCGGGCAGCGCCAGCCGGCGGGCGCTGTTCTGCAGGCGCGCGGCGTTGCGATCGGCGCGGAAGGTGTGCACCGAGCCGTCGGCGTGCCGGTACGCCTTGATGCCCTCGAAGATCTCCTGCCCGTAGTGCAGCACGGCGGCCGCCGGGTCGAGCGAGATCGGACCGTAGGGCTGCACGCGCGGACGGTGCCAGCCGCCCCTGTCGGACCAGCAGATGTCGACCATGTGGTCGGTGAAACTGGTGCCGAATCCGGGATTCTGCAGGATCTCGTCGCGCTGAGCGGGGCTCTTGGCTGCAAGGTTCTTCGTCACGGCGAACGTGAGCTCGGGGGCGCTGGTTGCAATGTCGGTCATGTCTGTCCTCGATCGTGGTGCGGCGGCAGTGCGCGCATGGTCTCAGATTACGCCTGCAGCAGGGCGATCACGGCGTCGCCGATCTCGCTGGTGCTGCGGCTGCCCTCGCGGGCTGCGATGTCCTGCTCCACCGCACGCTGCACGCGCGCGGCCTCGTCGCGCAGCCCGAGATGATCGAGCAGCAGGCCGACGGAGAGGATGGCGGCCGTGGGATCCGCCTTCTGCTGCCCTGCGATGTCGGGCGCCGAGCCGTGCACGGGTTCGAACATCGAGGGGAAGGCGCCGCCGGGGTTGATGTTTCCCGAGGCTGCGAGACCGATGCCACCTGTGACAGCACCTGCCAGATCCGTGAGGATGTCGCCGAAGAGGTTGTCGGTGACGATCACGTCGAAGCGGGAGGGGTCTGTCACGAGGAAGATCGTGGCCGCATCGACGTGCAGGTAGTCTACGGCCACGTCGGGATGCTCGGTTGCCACCTCGTCGACGATGCGCTTCCAGATCGCCCCGGCGTGCACGAGCACGTTCGTCTTGTGCACCAGGGTGAGCTTGCCGCGGCGGCGCTCGGCCAGATCGAACGCGTGGCGCACGACGCGCTCCACGCCGAAGGCGGTGTTGACGCTGGTCTCGTTGGCGACCTCGTGCGGTGTTCCCCTGCGGATGCTGCCGCCGTTGCCCACGTACGGGCCCTCAGTGCCCTCGCGGACGACGACGAAGTCGATCTCGCCCGGGTTCGCCAGCGGGCCGGATGCTCCGGCGAAGAGCTTCGACGGGCGCAGGTTCACGTAGTGATCGAGCTCGAAGCGCAGCGTGAGCAGCAGACCGCGCTCGATGTTGGCATCCTTCAGCCGCGGGTCACCGGGCACTCCGCCGACCGCACCGAGCAGGATCGCGTCGTGGGCGCGGATGGAGTCGAGGTCGTCGTCGGTGAGCGTGTCGCCGGTCTCGAGATACCGGGCCGCGCCCAGCGAGAACGGCGTCTTCTCGAACGTCACGTCGCTGCCTGCGGTGACGGCGTCGAGCACGCGCTCGGCCTGTGCGATGACTTCGGGGCCGATCCCGTCTCCCGGAATGACGGCCAGCTTCACGACGCGCGACATGGGTCTCCCTCGCAACCACGACTGCCCGCCGCGCGAGTCGCCGCGGACACTGCATTCCAGCGTACCGGCGGGTCGCGAACGCGCCCGACCTCGAGTCACCGTCCGTGCCGCGGTTCAGGACCGGATGCCGCTCAGCGCCGCCTCTCGCCTCGTGAGGGCCGCAGGGTGACGAATCCCACGACGACCGCGCAGAGCACCAGTGCCGCGCCGATGATCGACGTAGTCACCACACCGGAGCCGAAGGCCGCGGCCGCGGCATCCCACAGCGC
>JBARWR010000083.1:0-2436 GCA_049646915.1 Microbacterium sp. | reverse complement strand
GAGGAGAAGCCATGACCACCGTGCTGATCGTCGACGACCACCCGGTCGTACGCAGCGGACTGCGCGCCGTGCTCGAGACGGACTCCGTGCACGTCGTCGGCGAGGCCGCGACCGGCGAGGAGGCGATCGCGCTGTCGGGTCACCTGCACCCCGATGTCGTGCTGTGCGACCTGCGCCTGGGAGACGGCATCGACGGCATCCGCACCACCGCAGCGCTGCGCGCCCTGACACCGGCACCGGCCGTGCTGATCCTGACCACCTTCGATCGCGATGCCGAGATCCTCGGCGCGATCGAGGCAGGAGCTGCCGGCTACCTGCTCAAGGACGTGGCCCCCGAGGTGATCGTCGAGGGCATCCGCCGTGCCGCGGCCGGCGACATGGTGCTCGCACCCGAACTGGCCGCGCGGGTGCTGCAGGGGCTTCGCAGCCCGCTGCCCAAGCTCACCGACCGAGAGGTGGAAGTGCTGCGGCTGCTCGCGACGGGCGCGGCGAACAAGGAGATCGCCCGCACGCTGTTCGTCAGCGAGGCCACGGTGAAGAGCCACGTGGCCCACATCCTCACCAAACTCGACGTCGACAGCCGCTCCCGCGCGATCCACATCGCTCAGGAGACCGGGCTGATCTGACGCCCTCAGAACAAGGAAAATCATGAAACGACTTCTCAACGCCTCATTCATCTACCTGCTCGCCGGCGTCGCATCCGGCCTGTTCTACCGGGAATTCACGAAGGCGAACCAATTCACCGAGGGCGCCTTCACGCAGCTCGCCGTGGTGCACACGCACCTGCTGACGCTGGGCTTCATCGTGCTGCTGATCGTGCTCATCCTCGAGAAGGTGTTCACGATCACGCGCAGTCCGCGCCTGTTCGCCTGGTTCTTCTGGCTCTACAACGCCGGCCTCGTGCTCACTGCCGGGATGATGGTCTGGCACGGCATCCTCACCGTCCTCGGTCAGGAGTCCACGGCCATGATCGCGGGCATCGCAGGTCTCGGACACATCCTCCTCACGGCCGCGCTGATCGTGTTCTTCGTGGCGCTGCGGCGCTCGGTTCTCGACCGGGTGCCCGGCGCCGCGGCATCCGAACCTCTGGTCGCGTGACGATGTCGGCATCCGCTGCACCTGTCGAGACCGAGACCGCGCCCAGCCGCAGGGACTGGCTGGGTCTGGCCGTCCTGTCGATCGGCCTCGGGCTTATCGTGCTGGACGGCACGATCGTCGGCGTCGCGCTGCCGGCCATCATCGGCGACCTCAAGCTCAACCTCACCGATGCGCAGTGGGTGAACAGCCTGTATGCGGTGCTGCTGGCCGCGCTGCTGCTGTCGACCGGCAGTCTGGCCGACCGCTGGGGTCGCAAGCGGCTGTTCCTCGCCGGACTCGTGGTGTTCATGGGCGGCAGCCTGATCGCCGCGATGTCCGGTGATGCCGGTGCGCTGATCGGCGCGCGTGCCGTGCAGGCGGTCGGCGCGGCGCTCATCATGCCGTCGACGCTGTCGACGGTCAACGCGATCTTCCGCGGCAGGAGCAGGGCTGCGGCGTTCGGCATCTGGGGTGCCGTCATCTCGGGCGCGGCGGCGATCGGCCCGCTGGCCGGCGGTGCGCTGACGCAGTGGGCGTCGTGGCACTGGATCTTCCTCGTGAACCTGCCGCTCGGCGCGCTGGTCTTCATCGCGGCGCTGTTCACGATCCGAGAGACGCGCGGCGAGAAGAAGCGTCCTGGCGTCGATGTCGACGGTGCGCTGCTGAGCGCGATCGGCTTCGGCGCGCTGGTGTTCGCGGTGATCGAGGGCCCGGATCTGGGCTGGTGGACGCCGCAGACCGATCTGGTGCTGTTCGGCTGGACCTGGGGGACGGATGCTGCGCTCTCGGCCGTCCCCGTCGCGTTCGCGACCGCGGCCGTCGCCCTCGTGCTCTTCGTGATCTGGGAGCGGCATCGCGAGAAGGTGCAGCGCGCCGCCCTGCTGGATCTCGGACTCTTCTCGTTCTCGACCTTCTCGTGGGGCAACCTGACTGCGGGAACGGTGGCCGTCGGCGAGTTCGCACTGCTGTTCGTGCTGCCGCTGTACCTGGTCAACGCGCTCGGCCTGGATGTGTTCGCTGCCGGACTCGTGCTGGCAGGGATGGCGTTCGGCGCCTTCGCCTCTGGCGCCGCCGCTCGCCACCTGGCCGCGAAGTTCGGCGCACCCGGCACCGTGCTGATCGGCCTCGCGCTCGAAGTCGCAGGCGCGGTCGGGCTGATCCTTCTCGTGCGCGGCGACACCCCCAGCTGGCTCATCGCGATCCCGCTCGTCTTCTACGGGCTCGGACTGGGACTGGCATCCGCTCAGCTCACCGGAACCGTGCTGCGGGACGTCCCCGTCGACATCTCCGGGCAGGGATCGGCGACGCAGAGCACCGTGCGGCAGGTCGGCTCGGCCCTCGGCACCGCGTTCGCCGGGG
>JBARWR010000082.1:0-3847 GCA_049646915.1 Microbacterium sp. | reverse complement strand
GCACATAGCTGCGCCGACCATCGCCTTCTGAGCGACCGCGCCGGAGGAGCCCCTCGGCTTCCAGCACGTTCAGATGGTGCGCGAGCAGATTGGATGCCAGCCCCAGTCGCCGGCCGAGCTCGGTCGGCGACAGGTCGCTCCGCACCAGCAGGTCCATGATCCGCAGGCGCACCGGCTCGGCGAGCGCGGCATGACGTCGCGCTCGAGCCTCCAGCTCGGGATCTTCCTCAGCATCCATTGCCTCAATCTTGACTGAGTCAATACGATGAGTCAAGATGTTCACGACATGACTCACACGCATCCGCTCCGGCGCGCGACGGCCGAGTTCCTCGGCACCGGCGCACTCGTCGCCGTCGTCGTCGGCTCGGGAATCGCGGCCGAGCGGCTGAGCACCGACCCGGGGCTCCGACTGCTGGAGAACTCCGTCGCGACGGCGCTGGGGCTCGCCGCCCTGATCCTGCTGTTCGGGCCGATCTCCGGAGCGCACTTCAACCCGGCCGTGTCCATCGCCGACGCGATCCTGGGCCGTCGCGACCGGCGACGCCTGCATCCCGGCGATCTGGCGCTGTACATCCCGGCCCAGCTCGCCGGCGGAGTCGGTGGGGCACTGCTCGCGAATGCGATGTTCGAGATCCCCACCGCGATCTCCTCCCACGACCGCGCCAGTGCGGGAACGCTGCTCGGCGAAGTGGTCGCCACCGCCGGGCTGACCCTGCTGATCGCCGGCATGGTGCGCGCCTCCCAGAGCCTCGTCGCCATCGCGGTCGCCGTCGGCGGATACATCGGCGCCGCGTATTGGTTCACCAGCTCCACCTCGTTCGCCAACCCCGCCGTGGCGCTCGGACGCGTGTTCAGCGACACGTTCGCCGGCATCTCGCCGCTCTCGGCACTGGCCTTCGTCGCAGCCCAGCTGCTCGGCGCCGCGATCGGCATCCTGCTCACCGCCGCTCTGTTCACCCGACCAGCACTCGAGGAGACACCATGACCGATTCCACGCCCACCGTGCTGTTCGTCTGCGTGCACAACGCCGGCCGGTCGCAGATGGCAGCCGGCTTTCTGCAGCACCTGGCCGGCGACCGCATCGACGTCCGTTCGGCAGGATCCGAGCCGAAGAACGAGATCAACCCGGTCGCCGTCGAGGCGATGCGCGAAGCGGGCATCGACATCACAACTGGCGAGCCGAAGCTGCTCACGGTGGATGCCGTGAAGCAGGCGGATGTCGTCATCACGATGGGCTGCGGCGACGCTTGCCCGATCTTCCCCGGCAAGCGCTACGAGGACTGGGAGTTGGAAGACCCGGCAGGCCGCGGGCTCGACGAAGTGCGACCCATCCGCGATGACATCCGCCGTCGCGTGGAAGAGCTGATCGCCGAACTCACCCGTTGAGGTCAGTTTGACCATTACTCCGGCCCGCCTCTCGCGCACAGGCGCGACTGGTGCCAGGATGAGCACCATCCCCACATCACGGAGGCACCCATGTCCGCGACCTCACCGACCTCGACATCCGCGCTGATCGAGCGCACCGGCATCGAGATCATCCCCGAAGCCGACCGCACCGCGAGGCCGCGCGACCTGTTCTGGCCGTGGTTCGCCGCGAACGTATCGGTGTTCGGCATGAGCTACGGCTCGTTCGTGCTGGGCTTCGGCATCTCGTTCTGGCAGGCGACCCTCGTGTCTGTGATCGGCATCGTCGTGTCGTTCTTCCTGTGCGGGCTAGTCGCCATCGCGGGCAAGCGCGGCTCGACCCCGACGATGGTGCTGTCCCGTGCAGCCTTCGGCGTTCATGGGCAGAAGGTGCCCGGCATCGTCTCGTGGCTCACCTCGATCGGCTGGGAGACGTTCCTGGCGATCATGGCCGTGCTCGCCACGGCGACAGTCATCACGCAGCTCGGCGGCGACGGCGACAGCATCGCCCTGCGGATCATCGCGACGCTGATCGTCGCGGCGCTCATCGTCGCGGCATCCGTGCTCGGCTACCACACGATCATGAAGATGCAGTCGGTGCTCACCTGGATCACCGGTGCGGTGACGATCCTGTACGTGATCCTGGCGATCGAGCACATCGACTTCGCCGCCGTGCTCGCCCACCCCGACGGCAGCATCGGGCAGGTGATCGGCGCGCTGGTGATGGTGATGACAGGGTTCGGCCTGGGCTGGATCAACATCGCCGCCGACTGGTCGCGCTATCAGAAGCGCACTGCCAGCGACGGCGCGATCGTCTTCTGGAACACGTTCGGCGGTGCGATCGCGCCGGCGATCCTCGTGGTCTTCGGTGTGCTTCTCGCCGGCTCCGACCAGAAGCTGATGGATGCCGTCGGCGCCGACCCCATCGGCGCCCTCGCCGCGATCCTGCCGATCTGGGTGCTCGTGCCCTTCCTGCTCACCGCCGTGCTCGCCCTGGTCTCCGGCGCCGTGCTCGGCATCTACTCCTCGGGCCTGACGCTGCTGAGCCTGGGCATCCGCATCCCTCGCCCGTCCGCCGCGGCGATCGACGGGCTCATCCTGACCCTCGGCACGATCTGGGTCGTCTTCTTCGCCGAGGACTTCCTCGGGCCGTTCCAGTCGTTCCTGATCACGCTGGGTGTGCCGCTGGCATCGTGGGCAGGCATCCTCATCGCCGACATCCTGCGCCGCCGCAAGGACTACGACGAGCTGGCCCTGTTCGACGCGACCGGACGCTACGGCGCCTGGGACTGGACCGCGATCATCACCATGCTCGTCACCTCGATCATCGGCTGGGGCCTGGTCGTGAACCTCTTCGCCGACGAGGCCGCGTGGAACAACTGGCAGGGATACCTGCTGCCGCTGATCGGCGGCAAGGACGGCGACTGGGCCTACGCGAACCTGGGCGTCTTCTTCGCACTCGTGCTGTCGTTCGTCGTGACCTGGTTCGCACGGGCGGGGAGGATCCGCCGACAGGAGGCCGACGCGTGAGCGAGCGCTGGCTGGTCGTCATCGACCCGCAGAACATCTTCGCTTCACCGGATTCGGAGTGGGGTTCGCCGTTCTTCGACGAGGCGATGGTGAACATCCGCCGCCTCGCCGTGGCCTTCGGCGAGCGCGTGCTGGTGACGCGCTGGCTGCCGACCGCCGACCGCTCCACGTCGTGGGGCGAGTACTTCGCCGCCTGGCCGTTCGCCGACAAGCCGGCCTCCGACCCGCTGTACGATCTGGTTCCCGAGGCGGCCGGACTGTCACCGCATCCGACGCTCGACCTGCCGACGTTCGGAAAGTGGGGCGCGGAGCTCGAGGCGATCGTGGGCCATGGCGCGGACATCGTGCTGACCGGGGTGTCGACCGACTGCTGCGTGCTGTCGACGGCGCTGCCGGGAGCGGATGCCGGAGCACGCATCACCGTCGCCACCGACGCCTGCGCGGGCTCGACGGCCGAGAACCAGGCCGCCGCGCTGCACGTGCTGGGCCTCTATCCCCCGCAGATCACCCTGTCCACGACCGCAGACATCCTGGCATCCCCCTGACCCCGCTCGTCTCCACGCCCGGGCTCGTCTCCACGCCCCAGGCTGGTCTCCACGCAGTGGGTCGTCCACAGCACGACATGTCGCCGAGCGCACGGCCTGTTCACGTGAAGTCTCCGTGCAGTCGGCGAGGTCCCGTGCTCTCGACGACTGGACCGTGGGTGGGGTTCAGCGGCCGTCCGGCAGACGACGCTCGGGGAGGTGGAGGCGGGCGAGATAGCGGTCGGCGCGGGTCGGCGCACGGTGCCGGTCCAGTCGCGAGACGACGATCACCACTGCGGTGGTCAGCGGGATCGCCCAGGCCGCGGGCTGCGCGAGCAGCACGGCATCGCGCCCGAGCATCATCGACCCCAGCAGGGCCAGCCCGCAGG
>JBARWR010000081.1:0-4696 GCA_049646915.1 Microbacterium sp. | reverse complement strand
AGCGAGCCGAGTTCGAGACGGGCGCCGATGACGGGCACCAGACGCGCGTACTCCTCCGAGGCGTCCTCCGACAGGACAAGCACGTCGGCGCCGAGCTCGGCGAGCGTGTCGGCGGCGGAGAAGCCGGTCACGCTCAACCCCAGCACCGCGACGCGGAGCCCGCTCCAGTCGGCGTGCCAGCTGGTCAGCACGTCAAGACGATCCGCAGCCATAGGTCAGCCGTTCGAGGCCTGGGCGAACCAGTCCACGTAGAAGAGGCCGACGGCGGATGCCGCCAGAAGGCCTGCGATGATCCACAGCCGGACGACGATGGTCACCTCGGCCCAGCCGCGCATCTCGAGATGGTGGTGGAAGGGACTCATCAGGAACAACCTCTTGCCGCGGGTGATCTTGAAGTAGGTCCGCTGCAGGATGACGGAGCCCGAGGAGATGACGAAGATGCCGGCGATGACCAGGAGAAGCAGCTCGGTGCGGGTCAGCACGGCCATCGCGGTGACCACGCCGCCGATGGCCATCGAGCCCACGTCGCCCATGAAGACCTTCGCCTTGGGTGCATTCCACCACAGGAATCCGATCAGGCCGCCGGCGAAGGCTGCGGCGACAGTCGCCAGGTTCAGCGGCTCACGCACCTCGTAGCAGCCCACGGCGTTCATGCCCTCGCCGACGCAGGACTGCTTGAACTGCCAGAACGCGATCAGACCGTACGAGCCCACGACGAAGACGCCGGCTCCGGCCGCGAGGCCGTCCAGACCGTCGGTGAGGTTGACGCTGTTGGAGGTCGCGACGCCGATGACCGAGACCCAGATCAGATACAGGATCCAGCCGAGCACGGCACCGAAGGCGAACAGGTTCAGCCAGGAGATGTCGCGGAAGAGGGAGACGAAGCCGCTGGCCGGGTACTGGCCGAGCGAGTTCGGGAAGTTCAGCGCCACCACGCCGAACGGGATCAGCACTGCCAGCTGCCCGACGATCTTGCGCCACCCGGACAGACCCAGGCTGCGCTGGCTGCGCACCTTCATGTAGTCGTCGATGAAGCCGACGACTCCGAAGCCCACCATCAGCCAGAGCACCAGGATCGCCGATAGTGCGGGCGTGGTGCCGCCGAAGAACGTACCGGCGAAGTAGCCGACGATCGTGCCGAGGATGAAGATGACCCCACCCATCGTGGGCGTGCCGCGTTTGGCTTCGTGGCTCGGGTTCGCGATGTCCTCTGGGGTGCGGATGACCTGACCCCAGCCGATCCGGCGGAACCCCTTCAGGAACACCGGAGTCAGGAAGAGCGAGAAGGCGAGCGATATCGCCGTCGCCATAAGCAAGGACCTCACGAGAACCATTCTCCCAGACGATCGCCGAGATGCCGGAGGCCCACGGAGTTGGACGACTTCACGAGCACGCGATCGCCATCGCGCAGCTCGGTCTTCAGATACTCGAAGGCGGCATCCTGGTCGAGCAGGTGGACGGCCTCGCTGTCCCAGGATCCCTCGCCGACGACGGACAGGTACAGGCGGCGGGCTTCTGCCCCCACGACGACGATGCGCCGGATGTTCAGTCGCACGGCGAGCAGGCCGATGCGGTCGTGCTCCTCGCCGGCCGCCTCGCCGAGCTCACTCATCGCGCCGAGCACCGCGACGGTGCGCTCCTCCGGCGCGGTGATCTGCGCGAGGGTACGCAGGGCTGCCGCCATCGAGTCGGGGCTGGCGTTGTAGGCGTCGTTGATGATGCGCACCCGGTCGCTGCCCATCGGCTGCATCCGCCAGCGTTCGGCGATCTGCAGCGTCTCGAGGCGGGCGATGGAATCGGATGCGGAGATGCCGAGCACACTCGCGGCGGCGATGGCCGCCAGGGCGTTGGCGATGTGATGGGCGCCGAGCACCTGCAGGCTCAGCGGCAGCCGCTGACCGTCGTGGATGACCGTGCAGGAGGTTCCGGACGATGTCACGACGACCTCCTCCGCGCGCACATCGGCATTCTCGGCCTGGCCGAAGGAGACCACGGTCAGATCCCGCTCGGCGGCGATCTCGCGCATCGCCCACACGCGCGGGTCATCGATGTTGAGCACGGCGGCGCCGCCGCGGCGTGCGGCCTGGACCAGCTCGGACTTGGCGAGTGCGGTCCCTTCGATGCCGCCGAATCCTCCGGCATGAGCGAGGCCGACCATGAGCACGACCGAGACGTCGGGCTCGACCAAGCCGGCGAGGCGGGCGATGCTGCCGGGGCCGGCTGCGCCGAACTCGCTGACCAGATACCGCGTCGTCTCGGTCACACGCAGCATGGTCAGCGGAGCGCCGACCTCGTTGTTGTACGAGCGGACCGGCGCCACCGTCTCGCCGCTGTCCTGCAGGATGCGGGCGAGGAAGTTCTTCGTGGTCGTCTTGCCGTTGGATCCGGTGATCCCGACGATGCGCAGCTCGCCCGCTGCGCGGACCCGGGCGACGACGACCCGGGCGAGATCGGCGAGGGCGTGAACGGCATCCGCCACGACGATCTGCGTGACCGCATCGTCCACGGGACGCTCCACGATCGCGAGCACCGCCCCCGCCTCGACGGCGGCGCCGACGAAGCGATGCCCGTCGGTCGTCCCTCCTGGCTTGGCGACGAAGATCGACCCCGCTCGCATCTCCCGCGAGTCGGTGTCGACCGAGCCGTCGACGACCGTCTCCGGGGTGTCGGCGCCGGACAGGCGCAGCTCACCGTGCAGGATCTCGGCGATCTCGGCAAGCGACAGAGCGATCATGTGACATCTCCATGCGCGGCTTGACGCCGGCTAGTTGAATTTGGGAAGCAGCTCTTCCATCGGCTGCGAGGACGGCGCGACGCGGTAGGTCTTGAGCACCTGTGTCATCGCCTGCTGGAAGGCGACGGCGTTCGCTGCCGAACTTCTGATCTTAGTCGGCTCGTCCAGAGTGACCTCCACGACGTACTGCGGATCGTCGATGGGCGCGATGCCGATCATGCTCGTGAAGTAGATGCCCTTCTTGTACCCGCCGTGTCCATCCGACTTCTCCGCGGTGCCGGTCTTGATGCCGATGCGGTAGCCGGGGATCTCGATCGCCCGGGCGTTGCCACCCTGCACGGCCACGTTCTCCAGCATCCGCAGCACCTCCTTCGCGGTGTCCGGCTTGACGATCTGCTCGCTCTTCGGCTCGGCCGCCTTGTGCACGGTCCCGTCTGCGTCGGTGCAGGATTCCACCAGCGAAAGGTCGATCTTCTTCCCGCCGTTGCCGAGCGCCTGATACGCACCCGCGAGCTGCGCGGGGGTGACGGTGAACGCCTGCCCGAACGTCGTGGTGTACAGCGTCCGCGCGTCCCACTTCGCCGGGTCGAGGACGTTGCCCTTCCGGTCCATGGGGAGGCTTCCCGCCTGCTCGGCCGGGTAGCCGATCGCGGTCTTGTGACCGACGCCGAACCGCTTCAGGTAGTCGGCTCGCGTCGTAGGGTCGACCATGGTGCCGAACTTCGACAGCGACACGTTGGAGGAATCGATCAGCGCGCCGGCGAGGGTGTACTCGTATTGGGGATGCGGGAACGCGTCGTTGATGACCTGCCCGTTAGGGAGCTTCTCGCGTGACTTCGCACTGACGTGGCTTGACCAGGTCGCCTTGCCCTGATCGATGATCGTCGCGGCGGTGACCGCTTTGAATGTGGAGCCGGGCTCATGCGCGTCGGAGAAGATGTGCGAGCGCCAGTAATCCTGATCCACCGCGTCGATGTCGTTGGGATCGACCGAGGGGTACTCGGCGGCGGCGCGGATCTTGCCGGTCTTCACCTCGACGACCGTGACACTGCCCGCCTTGGCGCCCTGCCGCTGCGCCTCCTCGGCGATCATCTGCTGCAGGTACCAGTTCAGGTCGCTGTTGATCGTGAGCTGCACGGTGCCGCCGTCCACAGCGGGCACCGTGCGCTCACTGCCGGGGATGCGCACGCCCGCCTGGCCGCGCTTGAAGCTGTTGGAGCCGTTCGTCGCCGCCAGGCACTTCTGCTGCATGCGCTCGATGCCGTACTCCGCCTTGCCCGCGCCGTTCAGGAAGCCGATGATGGTGCCGGCGACGGCGCCGTTGGGGTAGACCCGGATGGGTCGCGCCTGGCTGTGCACGTATGCGAGCCCGAGGTCGCGCAGGGCGAGGTACTGATCGGTGGACAGTCCGTTCTTCAGCTTCGCGTACTGGCTGTTCGGGTTCTTCTCCAGAGCCGAGGCGACGATCCCGCGGATCTCATCCCCGGTCATCCCGACGATCTCGGCGATCTTCTCGCTGGCGCCCGCCCACGGCATCTTCGCCTTCTTCATCAGTTTGGGGTTGGTCTCGAATTCATTGATGAGCTTCGGATCCAGAATGGTGTCGTACACGAAGGCGCCCTGGGCGAGCACCGTCCCGTTGGCGTCGACGATGTCTCCTCGGGCACCAGGGATGGTCGTCGAGCTGCTGAGCTTGCCCGCCGAGTCGGCCACGTGATCGTCGGCGTGCACGACCTGGATGTCGGCCAGGCGGACGACGAATGCCGACAGCACGGTCAGGATGACCGCGAGTGCGACGACCGTGCGGCGCCGCATTCCGCGCGTTGCTCGAGTGCTCACGGGGCGGTCTCCATCCTGGTCGGGTCAGCGGGTGGTCGGCGACGGCAGGCCGTCGGTGATCGCGGGGGGCAGGTCGGGCTCGGCGGTCTGCCCGGTGGCATCCGCCGGCGGCGCATCCTGCAC
>JBARWR010000080.1:0-3896 GCA_049646915.1 Microbacterium sp. | reverse complement strand
CAGCAGCTGAGTAGGCGGATTACCGCGGTTTGGAGTTCGCGGAGGGTGCCGTAGAAGCTCAGGCTGCCCCGTGCGCTTTTGGGTCGGCGGTCAGGCGCTGGAGCGTGATGAACAGGTGCGCGGCGGTGACGAGGGTGACGTGGTGGTGCCAGCCCAGCCAGGTGCGTCCTTCGAAATGATCCAAGCCGAGACCGTGTTTGAGCTCGCGGTAGTCGTGTTCGATGCGCCAGCGGATCTTGCCAAGGCGGACCAGTTCGCTGATCGGCGTCTCTTCGGGCAGGGTCGAGAGCCAGTAGTCGGTGGGTGCGGCAGCGCCGGTAGGCCATTCGACCAGCAGCCAGCACTCCGGCAGTGACCCGTCCGGGTCCTTGGGCAGGTTCCGGTTCGCCGGGCGCACGCGCGCAGCGACGAACCGGCTGGCCATGATGCCCTTGGATCCCTGCCGCCACGACACCGGCTCGAACGCGTCGTCGGGCAGCCCCTCTGCGTAAGCGCGGGCTTGGACCGGCGCGCTCTGATAGCTCGCGGTCGTGGCCGGGCGCCCTGGCTTTCCTGTCGAGGCAGGTATCTCGAACACGGCGGCAGCATCATGCAGGCTCGTGGACGATTTCACCTGCACCACGTATGGAATCTCTCGTTCTGTCAGCCCGGTGCGGAAGTAGCCGATCTCCCCATACCCGGCGTCGGCGCAGACCAGCGGGGGCACGGCCCCCCACGTGCCCAACTCGTCGATCATCTCCAACGCGAGTTCCCACTTCGGACGGTGCCGCACCGTGTCGGGAATCTGCGCCTTGCGCCGACGAGCGGCAACGAAATCGGCGTGCTCGTTGGTGTCCGAGAACACGTCGTCCCATGCTTCGGGGAGAAACAGCCGCCAGTCCAACGGACATGACGCGGCGTCGGTGACCGCGTGCACGGTCACACCGATCTGCACGTTCCCGACTTTCCCGAGCGTGCCCGAGTACTGTCTCGCGACTCCGGGCGAGGCCGGGCCGTCCTTGACGAACCCCGTGTCATCGACCACCCACGCCTCCGGCTCGATCGCCGAAACGGCGTTGCGCGCGAGCTGGCGGCGGACCGGCTCTACCGGCCACGGCGACGAGGACACGAACTGCTGCAGCTGCTGGTAATCGATACCGAGCCGATCACCCATCGGCTGCATCGACTTCCGGCGCCCCTCGAGCATCAGTCCTCGAAGATACAAGCCGCCCTTGACCCGCTGATCCTTCCGCACCAGCGACGCGAACGCGTCCCCGACGAACTCATCCAGCTCCGCACGCACCCGCTCAATCTCACCCTGATCCACGCCGCGAGGTTAACAGTTCCAGAAACGACTAACAAGAACCTAACCAAGTACTACTAGTGCCTGGGCAGAGTTCAGGTGCGCGAGCGCGAGCGATCTCATGCTCAAAGGCACCGTCAAATCAGCGTCGAGGTGGCCGCTCCAGAGCGCTGAGTAAACCAGGCCAGCAGCAGGCCTGTCGCTGGATCCCATCTCCCGAATCCAAGCTTGGATCGCCCTAACATCTCCATGTGACGCGGCGATCTGGTCTTGCTCCCGCCCAGTCAGACTCCACCGGCTGAAGCGGTATCCACTGAGGAAGCGGAGATTGGCGATCGCTTGCGATTCAGCGTCGGCGAACAGCCGATAGGTAACTCCAATCTGCTCGCAGAGTGCGCTGGTCCACGCGAAGCTCTCTCGTGCGCGTGAGTCGATTCGCGGGCGAGGACGTACGTCTACCACCAGCAACCTGGCGTCGTCGAGGCGAACGCAAATATCCGGGGTGTGAACGCGGCCTGTTCCCCATCGGAGAGTGAACGGCTGGGTGCTGATCTCAAGATTCGACGGATCGCGGTCCACGGACATCAACGCCGCCTGTTCGTAGAGCGACTCAAACCAATGATGCCGGTGTGTCGTCGCGGCCCAGTAGAAGCCCGAGTAGTTGCGTTTCCCCTTCCAAGATGGGGAGCTTCGCATCTGCCGCAGCCTGCTCACAGGGAAGTCCACCATGTCAGCTGCATCGACGGTGACCCGTCGACCACCGATGTCAGCTTCCACGGAACTTTGACCAGCGCGGATTTCGGTCGTGGGTAACACCTCGGACATGAGCATGGGAAGTCTGCTCCTCTGCGATCGGTGGTCATTCCTCTTGCGTCACGGTGCTTACGCTTCGGAAGGTAGACCTCGACCGCCAGCTTCGACGACGACACACCGACTCATGACAACAATCTCGACGCCACTGACAACCGCCCTGCGCTACTGACAACAACGGGGGGCGTACTGACACGTGAGAGCGGGATCGACAGACGATACGCGAACCCACGCTTCCTCGATTTCCGTAACCAAACCTTTACATTCGTTACCTCGCCGTTATACACTCATCACACGGTGAATGTTTGCTGTGGCATACACCGCATGTGATTGCAGGACACTCTTGGTGCAAGGGACAAGGGCCGGTCGGAAGCCTCTCCGACCGGCCCTTACTGCGCGCACCGCGCATGTCGGCGCACGCCAGTACGCTGAGAGGCATGACCGACCGCCAGCTCGCCCTGCAGGCCTGGGAGGGTCTGTTCCGCGCGCAGCATGAACTCTTCGGCCAGATGGCCTCCGACTTCGACGGTGCCGAGATCACCCAGGCCGAGTACGACGTACTGCTCACCGTCGTACGCGCACGCAGCATGTCCGCCCGGCTGCGCGACATCACCGCGAATTCGCTGATCAGCCAGCCCAGTGTCTCGCGCCTGATCGATCGCATGGTGACGCGAGGGCTCGTCACCAAGGCATCCGATCCCGATGACCGACGGGGCGCGATCGTCACGGCGACGGACGTCGGTGCACGCGCCTTCCGCACCCTGGCCGCGTCTCACGGACGCTCCATCGCCGAACGGATGTCAGCGCTCGACGACGACGAGCTCAGGACCCTGCTCGAGTTGACGAACAAGCTGCGAGGCACCTGAGCCGCGGGTCGACGCAGGCGCACGGGCAGAAGAACCCATCCGCGCACCCCCGCCGAAGGCCCGATCTCTGGCAAGGTTGACGAAGACACACCTTCTGAGGGGAAAGGATCGCTATGGAGATCGCCGGAGCAATCGGCATCCTGATCATCATCGGCATCGTCATCATCGCCGCTGTCGTCATCGGACTCATCCTGCTGCTGTTCGCACGCAGCTGGATCAAGGTCGCCCGCGCCGATGAGGCACTGGTGATCTCGGGTCGCAAACAGAAGGTGCAGCGGGCGATCATCAACGCCGACGGCAGCACCAGCTCCGAGATGGCGGAGTCGCCCGTGACGGTGATCGTCAACGGCAAATCCCTGGTCAACCCGATCACGCAGCGCCACGAGATCATCTCGCTGCGCTCCCGCCAGGTGTCGCTCAACGCCGAGGCGCAGTCGCTCGACAGCGTCACACTCAACGTCGACGGCGTCGCCATCGTGAAGATCGGCTCCGACCCGCTCTATGTGCGCCGCGCCGCCGAGCGCTTCGCTTCGCAGGACAAGGCCATCGAGCAGTTCACCACCGAGCAGCTCGAGGGCGCCCTGCGCGGAATCGTCGCGACGCTCTCGGTGGTCGAGCTCATGCGGGAGCGCAAGAAGTTCTCGGATCAGATCGCCGCCGATGTCTCCCAGGAGCTCGCCGAGCAGGGTCTGATCCTCGACTCGTTCCAGATCAAGGGCATCACGGACAAGGTCGGCTACATCCAGTCGCTCGGCGCCCCGGAGATCCAGGCGAAGCGCCAGGCCGCCGAGATCTCGCAGACCAACGCCGACCGCGCGATCAACCAGAAGAACATCGCCAACAAGGAAGCCAACCTGATCGAGCAGACCGCGCTCGACACGAACACGGCCAACTCCGACTCCGGCATCGGTCGTGCCAGGGCCGAGGCGGAGCAGGCC
>JBARWR010000079.1:0-7489 GCA_049646915.1 Microbacterium sp. | reverse complement strand
ATCATCGACCGACGCCTCGCCGGCGGGCGTGCGGTGCTCGGCGTCTGCGTCGGCATGCAGGTCCTGTTCGAGCACGGCGTCGAGCGCGGTGCCGACACCGAGGGTCTGGGGGAGTGGCCCGGAACGGTCACCGAACTGAACGCGCCGGTGCTGCCTCACATGGGCTGGAACACGGTGGATGCCGGCGAGGGCAGTGTGCTGTTCCGCGGGGTCGAACAGGAGCGGTTCTACTTCGTGCACTCGTTCGCCGCGACCTCCTGGGATCTCGACGTGATCGCGCCGTTCCACCAGCCCGCTCTGACCTGGGCGACGCACGGCGAGCGCTTCCTCGCCGCGGTCGAGAACGGCCCGCTCGCAGCCACGCAGTTCCATCCCGAGAAGTCCGGTGAAGCCGGCATCCGGCTGCTCCGCAACTGGGTGGAATCCCTCGTCTGACCGGCTGATCCACCGACGGTTCGCGCGGCCGGCCGGTCACACGGGGTCCCTCGTGTTGAACCCGGCATCAGGGCGGACTAGTCTCAGGAATCGTGTTCGCACGCAGCGACCATCCCCGAACCAAGGACGTCATGAACGACTTCGCGCAGTCTCCCTCGCTGATCCTCCTCCCCGCGGTCGACGTCGCGGGCGGAAAGGCGGTCCGCCTCACGCAGGGTGAGGCCGGCACGGAGACCAGTTACGGCGACCCCGTCGACGCCGCCGGTGAGTGGGTCGATCAGGGCGCCCAGTGGATCCACCTCGTGGATCTGGATGCGGCCTTCGGGCGCGGCAGCAACGCCGGCATCCTGCGCAAGGTGATCAAGCAGTACCGCGGCGTGAACATCGAGCTCTCCGGCGGCATCCGAGACGACGCCACGCTGGAGGCGGCGCTGGAGTCCGGTGCGAACCGCATCAACCTCGGCACCGCGGCCCTGGAGAACCCGGAGTGGGCGGCCGACGTCATCAGCCGCTACGGCGAGGCTGTCGCCGTCGGCCTGGACGTGCGCGGCACCACGCTCTCGGCGCGTGGCTGGACGAAGGACGGCGGCGACATCTGGGAGGTGCTGGAGCGCCTGGAAGAGGCCGGCTGCAGCCGCTACGTCGTCACCGACGTCACCAAGGACGGCACCCTGCGCGGACCGAACCTCGACCTGCTGCGCGAGATCACCTCGCGCACTCCGAAGCCCGTGATCGCCTCCGGCGGCGTCTCGAACCTCGACGACATCGCCGCGCTGCGCGACCTCGTGCCGCTGGGCGTCGAGGGTGCCATCGTCGGCAAGGCGCTGTACGCCGGGCAGTTCACGCTCGCAGAGGCGCTGGATGTCGCAGGCGACTGACGACTCCTGCGACCACGGAGACCGCGCGAACGCAGGCGACTCCGCCGGAGTGCCGTGGGCGGGGCGCACGTTCCAGCAGAACTCGAACGCGGGGGACGACGGCTCCGCCGACCCCGCCCTGCTCGACGCACTGCTGCGCTTCCGCGCAGGCGACGCGTCGCAGGTGGAGGTCATCGACGCATTCCGCTCCGCTCGCGTGCTGGTCCCTCTCGTCGCCGAGAAGGGCGACGAGGGAGTGGGACCCACCGGCCTGAAGGTCGATAAGACGCAGGAGCTGTCGATCGTCACGGTCGCCGCCCCCGACGGTCGTCGCGTGCAGCCCGCGTTCTCCTCCGTGGACACGATGCGCCGGTGGGATGCCGCGGCGCGTCCGATCCCCGTCGAGGCGATTCGCGTGGCGCTGTCGGCTTCCAGCGAGGAGACCGATCTGATCGTGCTGGACCCGGCATCAGACACCGAGTTCGTGCTGCGTCGCCCCGCGGTCTGGGCGATCGCGCAGGAGCAGCCCTGGGAGCCGAGCTTCCTCTCCCCGGAGGTCTTCACCGCGCTGCGCGAGAGCATCGGCCACGAGATGGCCGTCATCGACGTCGCGGTCGCGCCGGGGGATCCGGATGCCAGGATGCACGGACCCGAGTTGATCGTCACTCTCGAGTTGATCGACGGACTGGATCGCGAGACGCTGGATGCCGTGCTCGCCCGCCTCGCCCAGCGCTGGGCGGCGGATGACCGCATGGCCGTGCTGGTCGACTCCCTGACTGTGAAGCTCACGCGCTCGGCATCCTGAGCAGCCCAGACCCGCTATGGTCGTGCCATGCGGAGACTGATCGCGGTGCTCACTCTCGTGCTGACGGGCACGCTGACGACCGCGTGCATGCAGCCGTTCGTCGATGTCTGTCCAGCGATCGGCTACATCACCGGACTGCAGGTGGATGCCACCGGCATTCCAGAGGCCGCCTGGGTGCGGCTGTGCGCCGACGGGGTCTGCTCCCCAGCCCCGGGGGAGACCGAGTCGCCCGACCTCCGGATCGGCGCGAGCGAGGACGCCGGCGTCTGGGCGTTCTCGTTCCTGAGCGTGGAGACGCCGGATGAGGTGACGATACGGGTGACGGATGCCGCCGGTGCTGTGCTGCAGGAGACCACGCACCGCATCGCGTGGACGCACTCGACAGACCGCTGCGGAGGTCCGTCGAACGCTGAGACTCTCGTCCTGGTCAGGTGACCGGACCGGTCCACTTCTCGCCGGGGCCCTTGCCGATCTCGTCCTGGATCGGGGAGGCCTCGCGGAACGCGAGCTGCAGGGAGCGCAGGCCGTCGCGCAGCGGGCTGGCGTGCGCGCTGCTGATCTCCGGGGCGCCCGCGGTGATCAGGCCGGCGAGAGCGTTGATGAGCTTGCGCGCCTCATCGAGGTCCAGCTGCGCATTCGGGTCGTCGGCCAGGCCGAGCTTCACGGCGGCCGCGCTCATCAGGTGAACGGCAGTCGTCGTGATCACCTCGACGGCGGGGACGTCGGCGATGTCGCGGGTGGCAGCGGTCGCTGCTTGCTCCTGCTCCGCCCAGCGCTCGTGGCGGTCATCGGCGTGCTCAGCAGGAATCGTCACTTCGGGATGCTTTCTGGTAGACTTCTGCGGGCTTCGGAGCTTCGAGTTCCGAATCGAAAGAGGATTCATTCCCACCCGCGCTTGCCGTTCCAGGCTACCGGGTTCCACACCCCGCCGGGCTCCGGTGGAATGGGTGTCACAAGCCGGTGTTTCTGAATACATCGGCGGGTGGGGAGACTCTGATTTCGCCCGGGATGCAGACAGCATCGCGGTGGCCGAAACCACGTCTAAGGAGCTCCGCATCAGCGATCCCCGTACCAATGAGCGCATCCGCGTCCCCGAGGTCCGCCTCGTCGGCCCCGCGGGTGAGCAGATCGGTGTTGTCCGCATCGAGGCAGCGCTGCGTCTGGCCCAGGAAGCCGATCTCGATCTCGTCGAGGTGGCCCCGAATTCCAAGCCGCCCGTGGTCAAGATCATGGACTACGGCAAGTTCAAGTACGAGGCCGCGCAGAAGGCGAAGGAAGCACGCCGCAACCAGGCGAACACCATCCTCAAGGAGGTGCGTTTCCGCCTGAAGATCGAGGCGCACGACTACACGACCAAGCTGAAGCGCGCCGAGGGCTTCCTGAAGGCCGGCGACAAGGTCAAGGCCATGATCCTGTTCCGCGGTCGCGAGCAGTCGCGCCCCGAGCAGGGTGTGCGTCTGCTGCGCAAGTTCGCGGAGGACGTGGCCGAGCTCGGCGTCGTCGAGTCGAACCCGACGATCGATGGCCGCAACATGGTCATGGTCGTCGCACCGTTGAAGAACAAGTCCGAAGCGAAGGCTGAGCAGAACGCGGTGCGCACTGCGCACAAGCAGGCCTCGCGCGATGCGAAGTCCACCTCGGGCAGCGCGGACGCACCGAAGGACGAATCCGCGGCCTGAGCCGCCCCACAGCTCCCGCCTCGTGCGGGTCACCCACCGTCGCCGACCCAGGCGCCACACGAAGGAAGAGAAGATGCCGAAGCAGAAGACCCACTCGGGTGCGAAGAAGCGCTTCAAGATCACCGGCAGCGGAAAGCTGAAGAAGCAGCAGGCCGGCATGCGCCACAACCTCGAGCACAAGTCGAGCCGCCGCACGCGTCGCCTGAACCAGGACCAGGTCCTCTCCAAGGCGGACACCAAGGTCGCCAAGAAGCTTCTCGGTCGCTGAGCGCTCGAACGTACGAATAGGAATACAGATAATGGCTAGAGTCAAGCGCGCGGTAAACGCGCACAAGAAGCGTCGCGTCATCCTCGAACGCGCCTCGGGATACCGCGGCCAGCGTTCGCGTCTCTACCGCAAGGCGAAGGAGCAGGTCACCCACTCGCTCGTCTACGCGTACCGGGACCGTCGCAAGCGCAAGGGCGACTTCCGTCGTCTGTGGATCCAGCGCATCAACGCCGCTGCCCGCCAGAACGGCATCACGTACAACCGCTTCATCCAGGGTCTGGGTCTCGCGGGCGTGCAGGTCGACCGTCGCATGCTCGCCGACCTCGCCGTGACCGACGCCGCGGTGTTCACGTCGCTCGTCGAGATCGCGAAGAAGGCTCTTCCCTCGGACGTCAACGCTCCGAAGGCCTCTGCCTGATCGATCTGATCCGATCCGAGACGGGCGTCTCCCCCTGGGGAGACGCCCGTCTTGCCGTCCGCGGCCCCTCTAGACTGGGGGCGTGCTCGAGAATCCCCGCTCACCCCGAGTCCGTGCCGTCGCGAAGCTGACCAAGCGCAGCGCGAGGACCGAGACCGGTCTCTTCCTGCTGGAGGGACCGCAGTCCGTCCGCGAGGCGCTCAACTACCTTCCCGCTGCGATCGTCGAGCTCTTCGCGACGCCGACGGCGTGGGAGAAGCATGCCGACGTGCGTGCACTGGCGGCGGAGATCGACCTCGAGGTCGAGTACGTCACCGAAAGTGTGCTGTCGGCGATGGCGGACACGGTCACTCCCCAGGGGATCGTCGCGGTGGCCCGTCAGACGCCGACCTCGGTGCGCGACATCTTCGCGGCATCCCCGCGCCTGATCGCCATCTGCGAGGAGGTTCGCGACCCCGGCAACCTCGGCACGATCATCCGCGCGGCGGACGCGGCCGGAGCGGATGCCGTGGTGCTGACCGGTCGCACCGTCGACCCCTACAATCCGAAGGTCGTCCGCTCGACCACCGGTTCGCTGTTCCACCTGCCGATCTCGGTCGGCGGAGATCTGGCCGACGTGGTCACCCGCGCACATGCGGCGGGGATGACGGTCCTCGCCGCGGATGTGAAGGGCGATGATCTGCTGGAGGCCAGGGCCAGCGGCGTGCTCGCCGAGCCGACTGCCTGGCTGTTCGGCAACGAAGCCCACGGGCTCGGCGATGAGATGCTCGGTCTCGCCGACCATGCGCTGAGACTCCCGATCTTCGGCCGCGCCGAGTCGCTGAACCTCGCGACGGCGGCGAGTGTCTGCCTGTACGAGAGCGCATTCGCCCAGCGCGCCGGCGGATGAGCGTGACGACATGCGCATCCTGATCGTCGAAGACGACGATCGCGTCGCCGAGGCGCTGGAGGCCTTCCTCAGTCGCTCCGGATATGCGACCGTCCGCGCCGTCGACGGTGCCGAGGCCCTCGAGCTGCTCGGGTCCGACACCGAGGTGGTGCTGCTCGATCTGGGGCTGCCCGACATCGACGGCATCGATCTGTGCCGCCGCATCCGGGCGCAGAGCGGGGTGCCGGTGCTCATCGCGACCGCGCGCAGCGAGGTGCAGGAGCGCATCCGGGGGCTGCGCGCGGGTGCCGACGATTTCGTCGTCAAGCCGTACGACGTGCGTGAGCTGCTCGCACGCATCGAGGCGGTCACGCGGCGGCTGCATCCGCTGGACGCGCTGCCGCCGGCATCCGCTGATCGTGCCGTCGTCGAAGCGGACGGGGTGAACGTCGACCTGGTCGCGCGGCGGGTGCTCGTCGACGGCATCCCGATCGACCTCACCCGCAAGGAGTTCGACATCATCGCCGTGCTCGCACGCTACCCGGGCGTCGCCGTGCCGCGCGATCGGCTGATCCGCGAGGTGTGGAACACCGACTGGCAGAGCTTCGCACGCTCGCTGGAGGTGCATGTGGCGTCGATCCGTCGCAAGATCGGGCGCGCGTCGCTGATCGAGACGGTGCGGGGCGTCGGCTACCGACTGGACGCGTGACCATGCGCCGCCGGCTGATCATCGTCTTCCTCGTCCCGCTCGTGCTGGTGCTCACCGTGCTCGGCGGCGCCTACGCCTGGAGCGCAGCGCGGGGCGTGCAGCAGGAGTTCTATGCCGACCAGCTGGGCGACCTGAGCTATTTCGTCACGGGAGCGCGTCAGGCGCTGCTCTCGGGCAGCACCGAGGTCTTCGACGGCGAGGTGCAGCGTTACCGCGAGCTCTACGGCACGCGTGTCGTGATCGTGGACCGCACCGGTCGCCCGTGGGCGCCGGCGGACGCCGATCCGGTGTTCGACGACCCGGATGTCGATGCGCAGATCAAGCTGGCGCTGTCCGGGCGCCGGGGAGAGCTGCCGCAGAATGTGCTGCCCTGGCAGTTCGCCGACCTGTCGCTGGTGGAGCCGGTGTTCGACGGCGGCGATGTGATCGGCGCCGTCGTCATGTCGGCCAGCGTCGACGTGCCGCGCGCGGAGATCGGGCGGCAGTGGCTGCTGATCATCGTGGTCGCCGCCGTCGTGATCGCGGCCGGACTGCTCGTGGTGTTCCGTCTGGCCGGGTGGGTGCTGCGGCCCGTGCGTCGCCTCGATCAGGCGATGGAGGCGATGGAGCGCGGCGACATGGAGGCCCGGATCGCCGACGACACCGGTCCTGCTGAGCTGCATCGCATGATCCTGATGTTCAACAGGATGGCCGATGAGATCGAGCGGGTCATGGCCAGGCAGCAGGAGTTCGCGCTGAACGCCTCGCACGAGCTGCGCAACCCGTTGAATGCACTGCTGCTGCGCGTCGAGGTGCTGGCCGCGGATCTGGGCGGGACCGGCGCCGCCGACGTGGAGAAGATCCGCGAGGAGGGGCAGCGCATGACGCGCATCCTCGACACTCTTCTCGGCTTCGCTCGCGGTGCGGTCCGCGAGTCGGACTTCGAGGACATCGACCTGAACGCGCTGCTCACGCGCAGAGCCGGGGCCTGGCGCGAGGTCGCTTCCCGGAAGGGCATGATCCTGCGCCTCGACGGTGCCGGGCCCGTTCTCGCACGAGTGGACGAGGCGATCGTCGAGAGCGCACTGGATGCGGTGATCGACAACGCCGTGAAGTTCTCCCCTCAGGGCGGCCTGATCGAGCTCTCCACTGACCGGGCCGATGGCGCTGCCCGGATCTCGGTCCGCGACCACGGTCCGGGTCTGGCGCCCGCCGAACTGGAGCAGGCCGCCGACAGATTCTGGCGCAGCCCGCGCAATCAGAACGTGCGCGGCTCGGGGCTGGGGCTGGCGATCGCCACCGACCTGCTGCGCTCCGTCGGCGGTCGGCTGGAGGTCGCCTCGCCTGAGGGCGGCGGTCTGGCTGTGACGTTCGCGCTGCCCGTGGCGGGGGAGCGATGAGAATCGCGGGACGGCGGATGCTCGCCGCTGTGCTGGCTGTGGTGACCGTGATCGCCCTCGCCGGGTGCAGG
>JBARWR010000078.1:0-10608 GCA_049646915.1 Microbacterium sp. | reverse complement strand
GAGGCGCGAAGGGCCATCGAGTCGGCTGCCGCGTCGGTGCGGTCCGCGCGCGCAGTGGGCGACGCGACCGGTGGAGTGCTGCGGCTGGCCTGCGTTCAGAGCCTCAGCGTGGCGATGCTCGCCCCGGTCATCCGGGACTGGCGTGGAGAGCATCCCGAGGTGACCATCAGTCTGCGCGAGTCCACCTCGATGAGCGAACTGCTCGGGGTGATCGACGCAAACGAGGCCGATATCTCGTTGATCCCCGGGCCTCCTCCCGAGCGCTTCACCGGCACGATCGTTGCCGTGGAGGAGATCGTGCTGAGCACGCCGTCGGATCATCCTCTCGCCGCGTCGTCGGCGGTGCAGCTCGGTCAGCTCAACGGAGTCCCTCTCGTGCATTACGCGCCCGACAACGGTCTGAGCGTCTGGCTCGACAGGGCGCTCGCGGATGCCGGTGTTCGGCCGGAGATCTCGATGAGAACCGCGGTGACCTCCGCGGCACCGCAGCTTGCGGCCGCCGGGCTGGGGCTCGCGGTGAGTCCGGTGAGCGCCTTGAGCGCGGGATTTCCCGGCGTCGTACGGCCGTTCACACCGCCCTGGAGGCGGCAGCTGTTCGCGGTGACCTCCGCAGATCCGGATCCTCTTGCCGCCCGATTCATCGCGAGTCTGCAGGCTCGCGGGCTGCGCGTGCCGCGTGATGTGCGCGCGCAACTGGAGAACGGCGCGTCACCGGCCGAGTGATCGGCGACGACGCTCGCGCGGTCATCTGCGCAGAATGAGCGCCGCGCGGATGACGACCAGCACGACGCAGGTGATGAGCAGTGCGAGTCCGATGGGTATCGCGCCGATGGTGTAGATCGACAGCACGAGACCCGGCGATGCCACAGCATGGTCGGCACGCTGCCAGATCTCTTCAAGCAGGTGGCCGGCCGCGCCGCTGTAGAGGGCGATCGCCGCCAGTCCGAGCCAGAGGATGCCCACGATCAGCGGGAGTGCACGCAGCATCCACCGCCGCTCCGGCTTCCCCCTCCGTGCGAGCGCCCATCCCGTCGGCAGTGCGACCACGAGCGCGAGAATCAGTCCGAAGACGCCGATCGCAGCGCTGACACCTTCCTCCCCGACGTTGTCCGTCCTCGGGCTCGAACCTTCGAACCCGAAGGCGCTGAGCATCAGCAGCAATGCGACCAGCGCGGTCATTGCCCCGACGCCGGTCCACGTGATGGCTCGATCGAGTCCGGGCCGTCGATCCGCGATGTCCGTCATCAGGCCAACATAACCCGCACGACCGGCTGACCGGCGGCGCGTGGATCGCTACTCTCTCTTCGTCCCGACGTACACCGTGTTGGACGAGACCCCACCCGTGAGCGCGTTGTCGAACGAGACCGCGTGCGCGGTCGAGTTCACGAACACCGAGTCCAGACGTTCCATGAATTCGTCGTCGGCGGGGTCGTCCGACCACAGCGCGAAGACACCACCATCGGCGAGATGACCGCTCACCCGCCTGAGACCGGCGACGCCATAGAGGTCGGCATGGCTCGGATCGAGCTGGTGGCGCGGAGTGTGATCCACATCCAGCAGGATCGCATCGTAGATCTTGGTCGGTTCGGCGCGCATCAGTGCGAAGAAGTCCTCGTGGACGAGGGTGGTGCGGCTGTCCCCGATCAGCTCTGCAGACACAGGCAGCAGCCCGAGCTGATGCCACCCGATCACGGCGGCGAGCGCGTCGACCACGTCGAGCGAGACGACCCGAGAATCAGCGAGAGCGGCGACAGCCGTGTATCCGAGCCCCAGTCCCCCGACAACGACCCGCAGATCATCGTGCGTGACCGCTGCGAGCCCGAGTTGTGCGAGCGCGATCTCCGCGACCGTGAACAGGCTCGACATGAGGAATTCGTCGCCCAACTTCACCTCGAACACGTCAACACCGAGCGTCGGCTCAAGGCGGTGCCGCAGCATGAGTTCCCCCATGGGGGTCTCCTGCCAGTCGAGTTCCTCGAACTGGGGAATGATCATGAGCTGAGCTTACGTGGCCGGGGCACTCGTGAACTGCTGCCGAAGCCGCACGACAGGCTGATACCTGCGTCGGTGTTCACGTCTCAGAATCGTGGGGCGCGGCGCGGAGGCGGAGGAGGCACGGCTTTCGCCAGGTGGACCCGTTTCAAGGAGATGGTGACCATACCGCGACGCGTTTCGAGGACGCACTCGTCATTGTCGCGCTCGCGCAGGTAGCCGACCGCATCGGTGAAGCCCCCATCGATGCGTGTGCGCACCGTCATACGAGTGCCGAACGCAGCCGCCCGAATGAACTCGACAGGGTCTGACATGCCATCCACTCTACGGTCGTGCGCGATGTGCACGACGTCGCCGGTCGAGCGCCGCCGACAGGGCATCCACGCGGTCGAGGATGGCGGATGCCGATACCACTGCGCCGCCATCAGACTCGCTCGCACGAGATCTGGCCTGCCTGGGTCTGTTTCAGTAAGGGTCTGCTGGCAGGGCTGCTCAGGGATGACGAGCCGACTGTGAACCGCATACGCAGAAAGGTGCAGTGGAGTATCAGTGCTCGTGGCCGATGTCCGACGCGCGTATGTGGGCGCGTTGGCCTTGCCTGCCGACGAGGCTGAGGTACTCGACCGGGCCTGCACTGGTGGCTCCGAACCAGTGGGGGGTGCGGGTGTCGAACTCGGCTGCTTCACCTGCATGCAGGAGCAGGTCTTGGTCGCCGAGTACCAGGCGGAGGCTTCCGTTGAGCACGTAGGCCCAGTCGAACCCTTCGTGGGAGCGCAGATCTGGGATTGTGTCATCGCTGCCGGTGGGCAGAACGAACTTGTAAGCCTGGATACCTCCGGGGCGGCGCGTGAGGGGAATGATGATCGACCCGTCAGTGCACGACATGGGCCGGAGATCGATACGGGGGTTGGCGGTGCGGGGTGCGTCGACCAGCGAGTCGAGAGTGACGCCGTAGTAGCGGGCCAGCGGAAGCAACTGCTCCAGCGTCGGACGTCGCAGCCCGGCCTCCAGCCGAGAGAGGGTGCTCGTGGAGATCCCGGTCTCCTCAGCGAGCGTGGTGAGGGTGATGTCGCGGCGCAGTCGGAGATGTTTCAAGCGGGGGCCCACGGTATCGAGGGTCTGATCAGAATGTTCACTCATGTGTCTAGTTTGCCATTTGGCAAGATTGATTGCCAGCAGAGCTGGTGTGGGTGATCCTGGTATGGACATCGCGAAACAAGCGGGAGGACAGCGCCATGGGCACCACACACGACCACATCTACGACGTCGCGAGCATCGGCGGCGGGTCATCCAGGTTGGGCGCCGCGCCGATGCTCGCCAGGGCGCGCCGCGCGGCATTGTCATCGACCGTGGGGCACCAAGGAAAGCTCGGGCGGCGTCCGCGCACGGTCTTCCCGGACCGGAGGGCGTGAACCCGCTCACGCCACTGAAGCAGCGACGCGGCGAGGGCGCCTTCTATGGCGCACGCGTCAAGGTCTTTCACCATCAGCGCTGTTTCGACCTGCCTGCGACAAGCGCCGAGCACCGACAGTTCCTGAGAGGAAACACATTCCGCCATGACTCCCACCACTCACGCCGATGAAGAAGATGCCGCACCCGTCATCGATGATCCACGACGCAGACGCGCCATCCTCTGGGCCGTCTGTATCGCCCTGATGTCCGTCGTGGCCTCGGTGAGCGGCCTGAACGTCGCTCAGCCGCAGCTGGCAACGACGTTCGATGCATCCCAGGGGCAGGTGCTGTGGATCATCAACACCTACACCCTCACCCTCGCAGCGCTCCTCCTGCCGCTGGGAGCGCTTGGCGACCGGCTGGGTCGAAAGCCGGTGCTCATCGTGGGGCTGGCGGTGTTCGGAATCGCGAACGTCGCCGCCGCCATCGCTCCTGTGATGGAGGTGATGCTCGCCGCGCGGTTCCTCAGCGGTATCGGCGCGGCACTGATCATGCCGGTCACCCTGTCGGTGATCACCTCCTCATTCCCGGACAAGGAACGATCCCGGGCGATCGGGATGTGGACTGCGGTTGCAGGAGGCGGCGGCATTCTGGGCATGTATCTCTCTGCCCTCCTGGTCGATATCGCGTCGTGGCGTTGGCTGTTCGCACTTCCGATTGTGCTCACCATCGCGGCACTGCTGATCGGTGCTCGCGCGATTCCGAACTCCCGAGACCGTGCCCCCGGCCGGTTCGACGTCCTGGGAACACTGACCTCGATCATCGCGACTGTCGGCTTCACCTTCGCCCTGCACGAAGCACCGTCGCTGGGCTGGGCCGACCCGATCGTACTGATCCCGCTGATCGCGGCCGGGCTCGCTATCGCGGGGTTCATTCTGTGGGAGCTGCAGACTCCGTTCCCACTGCTGGACATCCGGCACTTCCGTGCCCGAGGCCTCTCCTCGGGCACCACGCTCCTGCTCGTGTTGTTCGGCGTACAGGGCGGGGTGTCCCTGGTGCTGTACCCGTTCTTCCAGGTCGTCCTCGGATGGAGCGGGCTCCTCTCCACACTCGCCATGATGCCCATGGCGCTGCTGATGATGCTTGCCTCCGGACTCGCGCCCCGCCTGGCCGCCCGAATCGGAGCGCGAGCCTCCATGGTCACCGGCCTCGCCATCGCCACCGCCGGGCTCGCACTCATGGCAGCTCTCGTCTCCGCCGAGGGCGGGTACCTCAGCGTGCTCCCCGGACTCATCGCGATGGGACTCGGCGCGGGCCTGGCCATGACACCCTCCACCGAAGCGATCACCTCCTCGCTCCCCCGCGAGCAGCAGGGTGTCGCCTCGGCGCTGAACGATCTCACGCGTGAGCTCGGAGCCGCACTCGGCATCGCACTCCTCGGCGGCCTCCTGGTCGCCGGGTATCAGAACGCCATCGCAGGACGCCTCGCCGGTGTGCCCGAAGAATTCGCGGCGACGGCGCGCGAGGGCATCGCCAACGCCACCGCCATCAGCCACAACGCCGGTGATCACGCAGAGCAGATTCTCACCGCCGCGAACGAGGCGTTCGTCGCGGGATGGCAGCAGGCCATGTGGGTCGGCGTCGCAGTCATGACCATCCTCGTGATCTTCGTACTCTTCCGCGGCCCCGACGACGCTTCCACCCCGACAAAGCCAGTGAACGAAACCGACCGTGATGACCAGAACCCCTCTGACGCCCTCACTGTCGAGCATGACGGCTGATCAACAGTCCCCAGAGAAAGGACTCCCCTCTCATGACCACCACAGCTTCAACGCCGGTGCAGGTCGAGATCTGGTCTGATCCCCAGTGCGTATGGTGCTTTATCGCCCACCCCAGATTCGAGAAAGCCGTGGCCGAGTTCCACGGCGAGGTCGAGGTCACGTACCACTCCTTCGAGCTCCGCCCCGAGGCACCGGTCGACATCGACAAGGAACAGCAGATCGCACAGCACACCGGCGCGAACCGCGAGCGTGTCGAAGCCATCAACGCACACCTCGCCGAACTCGCCCACGCGGAAGGCGCAAGCTACCGCCCCGACCTCACTCGTCCGACGAACTCGCACCTCGCCCTCGAACTCCTCCACCACGCACAGCGGACCGGGCACCGAGCCGCATTGACCCGCCGATTGTTCGCCGCATACTTCACCGAAGGCCGCCACATCGGACACATCGACCAACTCGTCGGCCTTGCCGAGGACGTCGGCCTGGACCCTGAGGAAGCACGTGCGGTGCTCACAGACCGCCGCTACCTGGAAGCGGTCGATCAAGACAGCAATGGGCTCCGCGCACTCGGCGCGAACGGAGTTCCCCTCTACGTGATCCAAGGGAAGTGGTGTATCTCTGGGGCACAGCCCATGCAGACCTACCTCGATGCGCTCCAGAAAGCAGCCGACGCATGAACGACGACAAGCTCGTCTCCTTGAGCCCCGAACCAGAGCCTCCCGGAACGGATGCCTTGGAATTCGCCTGCGCGGACGGTGCGTGCGTGATCCCTCTGGCTCCTCACGACAAGAGTCCGATCTCGGATCGAGATTTGACACCGACCTAGTAGTGAGTGTTCACTATCATTCATGACAACGCCACGCTCGACCCAGCGGGTCCCCCTGGAGGAGCGCCGCGAGCAGATCCTCGAAGCAGCACTCCATGAGTTCAGTCACAAGGGCCTGCACGGCGGATCAACCATGAATATTGCTCGTGAGGTCGGCATCTCGCAGCCGAACATCTTCCGCATCTTCTCCACCAAGCACGAACTGTTCGTGGCCGTGCTGCAGCGGGTCTTCGAGAAGATCGAGGCGACCATGCTGGCAGCAGGCGAGTCCGCCGAAGGCGAGCCGCTCTATGCGATGTCGGATGCCTGGGGGGAGCTGATGGAGGAGCGGGAGAACATGTTCATGCTCCTGCAGGGGTATGCAGCCTCCGATGACTCCACGATCCGCGACCTCATGCACGACTGGACGCGGGAAGTGTTCGAGCGGACGGAGGCCTTACCTGGCGTCGGCGAAGATGCCTCTCACGATTTCTTTGCCGCAGGCATGCTCTACATGGTTGCCACAGCCATGGATCTTCCCGCCCGCGAGGGCGAGGACGCGTGGGCGGCTCGGTTTCTGGCTTCGGGGGCGTGACGGTTCACGCCCCGGCCAGAGGCATCTCTTTTTTTGAACATCAGGTAGTGACCACTCACTAAGGAAATGATGACCACGACCATCCATTCATCTCTGACCGAGCTGCGGATCCCTCGCGGCTCAGCCCTCGCCGTTCTGGCTTCATCGATGTTCCTCATCGTGCTCGACGGTGCGATGGTGAACCTTGCTGCCCAGACCATCCGTGACGGCCTCAGGTTGACGTCGGCAGAACTGACCATCGTCGCAAACAGCTATCTCATCGCCGTAGCAGGTCTCGTGCTGCTCGGTGGCCGCTTAGCCGATGTGCTCGGCGCGCGGCGCATGTTCTTGATCGGCATGTCTGCTTACGTGGCCGCATCAGCACTGTGCGCGCTGGCGATCAGCGGCCCCATGCTGATCGTCGGGCGTATCGGTCAAGGTGTGGGTGCCGCGATGACCATTCCTGCTGCACTCGCGTTGGTGCTGGTGATCTACACCACGGCGGCCGACCGCACCCGTGCGCTCGGAGTATGGGGAGCAGTGACCGCCGCGGGCAGCCTGATCGGTGTCTTCGCAGGCGGCATGCTCACGGAGGCGCTCGGCTGGCAATCGGTATTCTGGGCTCCGGTGCCTCTTGGCATCATCGCCATGGCGATGGTGTGGAGGACGATCCCGCCGATTCCTGGGAGATCTGGCCGTTTCGATGTCGCGGGCGCGCTGACCATCACCATCGCGATCACCGCGCTGGCCCTCGGCTCAGTCAATGCCGCAGAGGTCGGCTGGACCAGCCCGATCACACTCACCGCCCTGGCAGCAGGGCTGGCAGCACTTCTGATGTTTGTCACCGTCGAGCGGAAGTCGCCGCATCCGCTCGTTCCGTCGAGCGTGTTCCGACGCGTTCCGGTATTGACCGCATCGGTGGTGATGATGCTGCTGGGCGGGACCTTGACCAGCGCGTTCTTCTTCCTGCCGCTCTACCAGCAGGGCGACCTCGGCATGGGTGCGCTGGAGACCGGGCTCGCCCAGGTGCCCATCGCGGTGATGCTCATCGTCGGCAGCGTATTGGCCCCCGTGATGAGCAAGGTCATGGGCCTCGAGCGGGCACTGCCCGTATCGCTGACGGCACTCTTGGCCGGGTTCGTGTGGATCGCGCTCAACCCTGCCACCTCCTTCACCTGGCAGCACATTGGTGCGTTCGTTCTCCTCGGCCTGGGTCTCGGGCTCGGGCTCGTGACCGGTATGACGATGGCGGTGCGCGACAGCACCGAAGGCGAATCCGGGCTCCTCAGCGGCGTGGTCAATGCGGCCCAGTCCCTCGGCGGCGCGGTCGGCCTTGCGGTCCTTGCCGGGATCGCCCTGACCACAGGAGAGGCCGGGGAGATGAACTTCACTGCCGCGTTCCTCGGGGCAGCCATGCTCATCACTGCTGCCATCGCCATCTCGGGCTTCAGCGCCCTCACCACACGCCACGCCTCGACGAAAACCCACTGACCCGCAAGAACACGAAAGAGAGAACACGGTATGAACACCCCCACGATCCTCGTGACCGGCGCGACCGGCACCGTCGGATCCGCCCTCGTCCCCGTCCTGCGCGACTCCGGCGTACACGTGAGAGCGATGACCAGGAACCCCGGATACACGCTGCCCGGTGTGCAGACGCAGCTCGCTGACTTGCACGACTCAGACTCCATCTCCGCAGCACTCGATGGTATCGACGCGGTGTTTCTCAACTCGCCATCCACCGAGGACGCAGCAGCACTCCAGGTACGATTCCTCGACCTCACCGCGAAGGCAGGCATCCCCAAGGTGGTCGTGCTGTCGCAGTACGGCGCGACAGCAGACTCCCCCGTCCGATTCCTGCGCTGGCACGCACAGGTGGAAGACCACATTCGAACGCTCGACTTCAGTGCCACCGTGCTGCGCCCCAACCTGTATCTGCAATCACTCCTCGCGTTCGCCGACACCATCGCACAGGGCATACTCGCCGCCCCGATCGGGGCCGTTGCAGTCAGTGCGATCGACACCCGAGATATCGCCGATGCGGCTGCCGCAGTTCTCACCAGTGACGACCACAACGGCAGAACCCACACGCTGACCGGGCCCCGGGCGATCACCCACTCAGAGATCGCGGACGCATTGGGCGCGGCCACCGGCAACGCGATCACTTTCCAGGACCTCCCGCCCGAGCATTTCATGGCTGCGCTGGAGAACTACGTCCCCCAGTGGCAGCTCGAGGGGCTCGTCGAAGACTACGCCCACTATTCGCGCGGTGAGGCGTCAGACGTCACCACGGCCGTCGCGGATCTGACCGGGCGGCCCGCCCGTGACGTCACCGACTTCGCCCGTGACTACGCAGCCGCCTTCACTCGTCCGTAACCCCATCACCCAGGAGAGGCAGACCCTCATGATCACCCATATTGTTCGCATGTCCATCCGCCCCGACGTCTCCGAAGAACAGATCGGCGCGGCCATGCAACGCATGGCAGCTGCCAGCGCCCGGATGGGCGCCGAAACGGGAGCCGCCCCCGGGGTGTTCTGCCGCGATTATGGCGACACCTTCGATTTCGCTGCGGTCTCCCAGATCGCCGACCTCGCGGCGTACGAAGCGATGATGAACCACCCCGCCCATCTCGAGGTCGACCGTGTCGGTCTGCCCCTGGTCGACCGATTCCACTCGATCGACATCACCGACGACCCTGACCCCGAGATCGGCGCGAAGATCGCCGACATCCACCGACGCCGCTTCGACGCTCACCCCGACATCCTGGGCCTCGTCGACGCCATCGACGATTACCGAGGCAGCGGCGTCCCCGAACGTCGCTGATACGGACCACCACACGCGGTGCCCCCAGCGCTCACCACCGAGGAGAGGAGACATGATGCCTGACACGCAGGATACCGACGCGATCGTCATCGGCAGCGGATTCGGCGGAGCGGTCGCTGCCGCCCGCCTCGCCCAAGCCGGATACCGAGTCCTCATTCTCGAACGCGGGCGGCGCTGGAACCCCGGGGACTTCCCGCGCAACCCCGTGCTGGAAGGACGATGGCTGTGGGCCGTGGACCAGGGTCTCTACGGTATCCGCGGCCTGGGCGGCATGTTCGCCGTCCAGGCCGCGGGATGGGGCGGCGGATCCCTCGCCTACGCCAATGTCTTCGCCCGTCCGTTTGATGCAGCTCTGAACCCACGGTGGCCGGCTCACCTGCGACGCGACACGCTCGATCCCTACTACGATCTCGCTGCGCACATGCTCGAGGTCTCCCCCGTCGGCGATGACCCGCGCACCGGCGCACCACCCCCGCGTACGGCACTCATCGAACCACTCCACCGCACGGGCGAGACAGCCGATACCGTCCGCCCGACAACCTCATCGCATGGCTCGAAGCCCTCTGATTATGCCGACCTCGGCAACGCGGAACCCGCGCCCCACCAGAGATCCACCAGCATCATCGGCATAACCCGGACATCGGCATAATGCACGTTATGCCGACGTCGGCATAAGGTCCATCTGATCCGCAACACGTTCAAGTTCGCGTCCCGCAAGTACTGGGACCAGATCGCCCGCGACCTCCGACCGGTCTATACGGCACCGACCGAGGCCGCCGCGAGAGCTCGGTTCGAGGAGTTCGCGGAGAAGTGGTGCACGATGTATCCGGCGATCCGCAAGCTGTGGGAGAACGCGTGGACGGAGTTCATCCCGTTCCTGGACTACGACGTCGAGATCCGCCGCATCATCTGCAGCACGAATGCGATCGAGTCCCTCAACGCCCGCTACCGACGCGCCGTCCGTGCGCGCGGGCACTTCCCGAACGACGCCGCCGCGCTGAAGTGCCTCTACCTCGTGACCCGATCGCTTGACCCCACCGGCGGTCAAGTCCCGGGTGGTGGTGTAGCGGTTGGTGATCCTTCTGGTTGTTAGGCGCTGAGTTCGAGGACGGTGTCGGTGTTCACCTCGTTTCCTGTGTCTGTGACGAGGGTGCGGCGGCTCTTGGCGAGGATGTCGAGGCCGAGGTAGCGGCGGCCTTCGGCCCATTCGTCGGTCTGTTCGGCGAGGACGGCGCCGACG
>JBARWR010000077.1:0-1597 GCA_049646915.1 Microbacterium sp. | reverse complement strand
CCTCGCTCGCCTACCGCGAGATCGCGGGAGTCGTGGCGCAGTCCTTGCAGGACGCCGGCCGTATCCCGCCCCTGCCGGACACCGCGATCGACGTCGAGATGCAGCGCGAGTCCGACGGGTCGGCGCGGATGCGCCTGATCTTCCAGGGATCCGCGCGGGTGCGCCGGATGCTGGCGGATGCCGTGCAGGAGCTGTTCGGACCGGTGCGCACGCCGCGGTTCCTGCTGCGGCTCGGTAGCCGCAGGGTCGCCTACCTGTCCGTGCCGCAGCAGATCGCCCGTCGGCGCGCGGATGCCGAGCACTTCGCGCAGCTGTGGAGGGAAGCCGTCGGCCCGTGCGGGCTCATCGAGCTGCAGGGAGAGGCGGGCCTTGTCATCCTGCGTGAGGCGCGCACCCAGGCCGCCCGGCTGGACGACAGCGGTGCTCGCACGACGGTGTGGGGCTGACCACAGCATCCGACCCACCTCACCGCCGCACACCTCCGGAGATCTGCATGGTTTCGGAGCGGGATCCTGCAGGGTCTCCGAAACTGTGCAGATCTCCGAGGGAATGCCCCGGCTGATCCTGCGCCGCGTTCACCTCACCGGGTTACGATCAGAGTTCGCACCGTCGCGCAGGGGAGACACCGCATGCAAGAGCAGCTGACCGAGCAGCAGACCCGGCAGGTCGCCGTCGACCAGATCACCGCCGAGGGGTTCGCTCAGCAGACCTCACGGATCATCGCCTCGATCTCTTCTGTGATCGATGGGAAGCCGGAGGCGGTTCGCAGCGCCCTGACCTGTCTGTTCGCGGAAGGCCACCTGCTCATCGAGGACGTGCCCGGCGTGGGGAAGACCATGCTCGCGCGGGCCCTGGCCGCGAGCGTGGACGCCACCGTCCGCCGCATCCAGTTCACCCCCGACCTCCTGCCCGGCGACGTCACCGGAGTGGCCGTGTACGACCCGGTGGGCCGCGAGTTCGAGTTCAAGCGCGGCGCCGTGTTCGCCCACATCGTGATCGCCGATGAGATCAACCGCGCCTCACCGAAGACGCAGTCCGCACTGCTGGAGGCGATGGAAGAGCAGCAGGTCACCGTCGACGGTTCCACGCACCCCCTTCCCGAGCCGTTCCTCGTCGTCGCGACGCAGAACCCGCTCGAGATGGAGGGCACCTACCCGCTCCCCGAGGCGCAGCGCGACCGATTCATGATGCGCATCTCGATGGGGTATCCGGATGCCGCTGCGGAGACCCTCATGCTGCGCCGGCGGGAGACCACCAACCCGCTGGCCGCCATCAGCCCCGTCACCGACGCCGCGACAGTGCGCGCGCTGATCGCATGGACGCGTCGCGTGCACGTCGCCGAGTCACTCGAGGAGTATGCCGTCGCACTCGCCCAGGCGACCAGGCAGGATCCGAGCCTGCACCTGGGCGCCAGCCCGCGGGCGACCCTGCAGCTGGTGCGCGCGGCGAAGGTGCGCGCGGCGCTGGATGGCCGCGAGTACGTGGTTCCCGACGACCTGACCGAGCTCGTCATCCCGGTCTTCGCCCACCGGCTGCTCGCCGCCCGCGGCGTGCACCGCGCCGGCACCCAGCCGGTCGAGGCCGCCCTGAACCAGAT
>JBARWR010000076.1:0-2596 GCA_049646915.1 Microbacterium sp. | reverse complement strand
CGTGGGCGGAGCCGACCTCGGGTACATCGCCCTCGACGAGCAGCGCGTGCTCAAGCGCCGTGTGCTGCAGGAGGCGCTGGACAAGTTCGCCGGCACCGGCCTCGAGGCTCCTGAGGTGCAGGCCGTCGGGGCCGGAGACGGCACCGGCTGGCGCACGCGCGTGTCGCTGCACGTGGATGCCGACGGACGGGTCGGACCTTACGCCGCCCGCAGCCATCGCGTGATCGACGTCGCCACGATGCCGCTGGCCCGTCCCGCCGTCGCCGACGCGGCGTTCGCACTGCGTTCTCAGAAGCCCGGTCGGGTGGATCTCGTGGAGCCCGGCGATGGGCGGGTGCGGGTGCTGCCACGACCCGAGGGTGCACGGCGCGGCAAGCAGGAGACGGTGTTCGAAGTGGCCGGTGGACGCCGATTCGCCGTCGACGCCGGCGGGTTCTGGCAGGTGCACCCGCGCGCCGCCGAGACACTGCAGAATGCGGTCGCCGACGTGGTCGCCGGTCGCATAGATGCGGATGCCACGCACTTCGACCTGTACGGCGGCGTCGGGCTGTTCGCCGCCACGCTGGGCGAGTACGGTGCGAACGACATCGTGACCGTCGAGTCCGACCGCCGCGCCACCGAGCATGCCAGCGCGAACCTGCAGGAGTTCGACGCGCACGCCGTGACCGCACGGGTCGACCGCTTCCTGGCGGGGCTTCCGGACAGCACCCGGGCGGGTGCCATCGTGCTGGATCCTCCGCGAGCCGGTGCCGGTCGCGGCGTGGTCGAGTCGATCCATGCGCTGAACCCGGAAGCGGTCGTCTACGTCGCCTGCGACCCGGTGGCGCTCGCACGCGATCTCGGCACCTTCCGCGGCCTGGGCTGGAACGCCGAATCGCTGAGCGCCTTCGACCTGTTCCCGCACTCCCACCACTTCGAGTCCGTCGCTCTGCTCACGCGCTGACGCGCCCGGCCGAGCAGCCCGACGACTGAGGGGCGCTCGCGCTGCGCAGTAGGCTGGCGGCATGAGCACCGTCGCCCTCATCGACGACCACGAATCGGTACGTCTGGGACTCGAGGCCGCCTGTCTGCGCGACGGCGAGCAGAACGTCGTCTTCTCCGGAGCCACGGTCAAGGAGTATCTGTCCTGGCGTTCTGAGACGGGGGCGCCACCCGCCGAGGTCGTGGTGCTGGATCTGACCCTGGGCGACGGGACCACTGTCACCGAGAACGTGGCGACTCTCGCCGCCGACGGTGCCAGTGTGGTCATCCACAGCGTCGCCGACCGTCCTGCGGCCGTGCGCGAGGCGCTCGTGGCAGGCGCCGTGGGTGTGGTGAGCAAGTCGTCGGCCCTGGACGATGTGTTGGATGCCATCCGCACGGTCGCCCGCGGCGAGGCGCTGAACAATGTCGAATGGGCCAGCGCGGTGGACGGCGACCGCGAGTTCGCCGACGCGCAGCTGTCGACGCGCGAGCGCGAGGTGCTGCGGCTGTACGCAGCCGGGCTGCCGCTGAAGTCCGTGGCCGAGCGCCTGGGCGTGGCCTACTCCACGGCGAAGGAGAACATCACCCGCATCCGGGTGAAGTACGTCGACGTCGGCCGTCCCGCGCCGACCAAGGTGGATCTGCTGCGTCGTGCCATGGAGGACGGCATCGTCGCTCCGAACGGGACGTCGAGCGCCGGGGTATCGAGTGGCGGGGTATCGAGTGGCGGGGTATCGAGTGGCTGAGACCCGCAGCATCCGCGAGGCGTGGAGCAGCATCCCGTCGCCGGGCGAAGCGGGAGTGGGGCTGGAGCGGTTCACCGGACAGCGCATGGAGCGCATCCTCGCCGTGGTCGGGGCGATCGGATCCGCCGCCCTCGGCGTCCAGGCCATACTGAGCGCCATCACGCGGCTGCAGAGGCTGGACGGCCCGCACCTGGCGATCATGATCATGGTGTTCGGCCCCTTGATGTGGATGATCCTGGCCTGCGTGACCGGCCGCTGGGTCAAGCAGGCGGCCGGCACCTTCGCCGTCGCGTACGTTCTGGCGCTGCTGCTGTGGCCCGCTGTCGTCGAGCGCTCCTTGTCGGAGGCCGCCAGCCAGCCGTGGATCTTCTTCCTGGTGAACATCGGGGTGATCGCGGCGATGCTCGCCTTCATGCCCAGGCTGCAGTTCGCGTGGGCGCTCGCACTGCCGCTGATCTACGGGTACGTGCGGCTGGCGCAGGGCGAGTTCTCGCAGAGCTTCTGGATCACGACGGCGTTCGACGTCTCGTTCACGCTCATCCTCGGCATGGTGATCGTCTCGCTGGCGTGGATGTTCCGTCAGGTGGCTGCCGGCGTCGATGAGGCCAGATCCCGTGCCGTGGAGTCTTATGCGGCGGCGGCCGCAGCATCCGCCGCGGAGGAGGAGCGCGTGGCGATGGCCGCGCTCATGCACGACAGCGTGCTGGCGGCGCTGATCGCCGCGGAGCGCGCAGGCAGCGAGCGGGAGCTCACGCTGGCCGTCGCGATGGCCAGAGAAGCGCTGACGCGACTCGCGAACACCGAGGCGTCGATCGCACAGGAGGGCAGCGACGAGCCCGTGCACCGGTCACAGATCGTCGCCGAGCTGCGCCGCACGCTCTCCGAGC
>JBARWR010000075.1:0-3265 GCA_049646915.1 Microbacterium sp. | reverse complement strand
CAGCAGAACCGCGTGGACTGCGTGCGCCTCGCGGGCGCCAAGGCCCGCGTGTGGTGGCTGCGGCGGCATCCGTTCGTCCGCGAGCTTCCGGTGGCCGAGGGGATGCGGCGACAGGACCGGCTGAACTGGCAGATCCGCTTCGCCGGCGCCGAGATGACCCGCTCGCAGCGTGTCGAGTTCACCGAGCTCTTCGGCACCGAAGCATCCGCCCGCTACGACGACCGCACCTGGCGCGAGAAGTGGGCCGAGAAGCTCGACGATGTCACGCTGGTCTCCGACGGCTTCCTGCCCTTCCGCGACAACGTCGACCACGCCGCCGAATACGGTGTGCGGACCATCGTCGAGCCAGGTGGATCCACGCGTTCGGATGAGGTTGCGGCTGCGGCATCCGAGCACGGCATCGACCTGGTCACGACCGGGCTGCGCCTGTTTCACCACTGACTGCCGCCCGCGTCGAGACCGGTCAGCCCTGCCGGCGCACCATCTCGGCGATCCACAGCGGGGCGAACGGCGAAGTGCAGTTCGGTGGAGTCGGGTAGTCGGCGAGCACCTGCAGGCGCTCGCCGATCTCCAGTGCGCGCTCGCGCAGCGCCGGGTGATGGATGCCGATGTACGCGAGGGTCTCGTTCATCGCCCACTGCTCGCGCGACGGCGCGTCACGCAGCTCGCGTTCGATGCGGTCAAGCAGCCCGTCGAGGTCCAGGCCGTCCGGGCTCTTCACCACCCGCACGGATGTCAGCGACCAGGCGGCCGCGCGGGCGTCGGCATCCGCATCGTCGAACCAGCGCCGCCGCAGCTCCTCGGCGAGCGGTGATTTCTTGGCGATGTAGTTGACCGTCCAGTCGTGGGCCTTCGCGCTGCGGGTGGTGCGCAGCATCCGGTCGATCTCGTCCGCCGTCAGCTCGCGTGGCTTGGCGATCAGCAGTGCGAGCAGCTGTCCGGCGACATCGTCGGTGGCCCACAGCTCGCGCGCGAACGGCGTCGACATACCGATCCGCTTCGCCAGCGCACGCATCTTCGACAGGTTCACGCCGTGCGCGTCGCCGTGCCGCTCGTTCACGGCCCGTGCTTTCGGATCCTCGAGCGCGGCGAGCTCGGCCAGAGCCTCGGAAGCGGTCATCGTCGCCATGGCCACAGCGTATCCGGGTGCCCGCCCGCGCTGGCCGGCCGGACGAGCGCCGGCCGGTAATGTGAACGTCAACACAGCCGCCCACGACCCATCCTCGGAGTGTCATGCCCCCTGCATCCCTCGCCTGGCGCGACGGTCGGATCCTCCGCGACGGCACGCCGCACCGTGTTCTCTCCGGCGCTGTGCACTACTTCCGCATTCATCCCGATCAGTGGGAGGACCGCCTGCGCCGCCTCGCCGCGATGGGCGCGAACACGGTCGATACCTACGTGGCGTGGAACTTCCACGAGCGCACCGAGGGCGAGTACGACTTCAGCGGCTGGCGGGATGTCGCGCGCTTCATCCGCCTCGCGGGCGAGGTGGGCCTGGACGTGTTCGTGCGCCCCAGCCCGTACATCTGCGCCGAGTGGTCGAACGGCGGCATCCCGTTCTGGCTCTCCGGACGCACCCGGGCGCTGCGCACGAGCGACCCAGTGTTCCTGGCTGCGGTCGACGCCTGGTACGTCGCGCTGATCCCGCAGCTCGAGCCGCTGCAGGCCGTGCACGGCGGACCGATCCGGCTCATCCAGGTCGAGAACGAGTACGGCTCCTACGGCTCGGATGCCGCCTACCTCGCTCACCTGCGCGACGGCCTGCGCGAACGCGGTCTGGTCGAGATGCTCACCACCGCCGACGGCACGACGGCCGACATGGTCGCCAACGGCAGCATCCCCGGCGCGATGGGCACCTTCACGTTCGGCACAGGAGTCGCGCTGGCGCAGCAGCTGCGCCGAGACGATCACCACCTCATGTGCAGCGAGCTGTGGGGCGGCTGGTTCGATCATTGGGGAGAGAAGCATCACGTGCGCTCGGCCGAGAGCATGATCGCCACGGTGAATGAGCTGCTGGATGCCGGCGGCTCGGTGAGCATGTACATGGCGCACGGCGGAACGAACTTCGGACTCTGGGCCGGCGCGAACCATGACGGCACCCACCTGCAGCCGACGATCACGAGCTACGACTCCGACGCCCCGATCGGCGAGGACGGGACGCTCAACGACAAGTTCCACGCGCTGCGCGCCGCCTTCGCGCCGTTCCATGCCGGCGAGCTGCCGCCGATTCCGGATGCTCCGGAGCACCAGCCCGCGGCATCCATCCTGCTCGATCCGGTGGCTTCGCTGCTGGATTTCGTGCGGGCGCAGCCCGTCGTCGCGACCGCCCCGCAGCCGCTCACGTACGAGAAGCTCGGTGCGGAGGACGGTCTGGTCGTCTACTCCTCCGATGTGACCTTCGAGCCAGGCACGACGCTGACGCTGCGGGAGCTGCGCGACCGGGCCACCGTCTTCCTCGACGACGTGCGCCTCGGCACGATCGAGCACGACGGCGCGCAGAGCCTGCCGCTGCCGGCCGACGGTGGATCGGCCCGGCTGACGATCGTGGTCGAGAGCCTGGGACGCGTCAACTACGGCCCGCTCACCGGTCAGCACAAGGGCATTCTGGGCGGGGTGCTCATCGGCCGGCGCTACCAGCACGGGTGGGAGCATCGGATGCTGCCGCGCGACGCGGTTCCCTCGGTGGACGTCGGTGCGGCAACGGCGGCGGAAGGGGCTGCGGATGGATTGGCCACCGCATCGCTCACCGTCGCCCGGCCTGCTGATGCGTGGATCGCGCTGCCGGGATCGATCAAGGGGATGGTGTGGCTGAACGGGTTCCTGCTCGGCCGGTACTGGGATCGTGGCCCGCAGGTCACCCTCTACGCGCCCGGCCCGCTCTGGCGAGAGGGCGAGAACCAGATCGTCGCGCTCGACACCGACCGCCTCGGTGCGACCGTCGAGATCCGCGAGGCTGCCGAGTACGGTCCGCGCGAGGAGTTCATCGGCTCCTGAGGACGGGTCCCGGCATCCGGCATCCGGCATGATCTGAGGTCAAGCATGTCAGGAATAGGGAATCCTCCCGATGCTCGCACTCCGCCTCAGCGAGGAGTGTAGGGATGCATCGAAAGGGGCATCCCATGTACCAGGACCCGTACCTCACCCACCGCCTCATCACCCTCGAGGCCGCGCAGGCGACCCGGCTGCTCGAGCAGCGGCGGATGATCGCCGAGAACGCCGATCGCATCGCGCGCCGCCCCGGGCTGCTCACGCGTCTCGCTCGCGC
>JBARWR010000074.1:0-2134 GCA_049646915.1 Microbacterium sp. | reverse complement strand
ATACCGGGCGATGGACTCCACCGCCGGGGCGCACGCGCTGCTCGCCCTGGCGAACCCGCCGACCGCGGTCTTCGCCGCCAACGATCTGTCCGCGATCGAGATGATCCGCGTCGCCGCCGAGCGCGGTCTGCACGTGCCCGGCGACCTCTCGGTGATCGGATTCGACGACATCCCCGACGCCGCATCGCATACGCCTCAGCTGTCCACCGTGCGCCAGCCGCTGACCGAGATGGGAGCAGCGGCCGTGCGCGTGCTGCTGAACATGATGGACGGCGGCGAGCGCGAGGACGTGCGGATGCCCGCGGAGCTCAGGGCTCGCGACTCCACGGCTGCGCCGAGGCGCTGACGCCGGGCCCGCGGTCGCTCGACCGGCGCAGATCCGGTCGGCATTGCATCCGCCTCCCGAACTTGATATGTTCTGCCCTACAACATTTCATCGACGTCGCTGAAGGCGGATCATCATGTCACTCACCCCCACCAAGGCGGACCGGTTCTCGTTCGGCCTCTGGACCATCGGCTACAACGGCACCGACCCGTTCGGCGGCCCGACCCGTCCGGCCCTCGACGTCGTGCACGGCGTCGAGAAGCTCGCTGAGCTCGGCGCGTACGGACTCACCTTCCACGACGACGACCTGTTCGCGTTCGGATCCACGGATGCCGAGCGGCAGAAGCAGATCGATCGCCTCAAGGGCGCGCTGGCCGACACCGGCCTGATCGTCCCGATGGTCACCACCAATCTGTTCAGCGCCCCCGTCTTCAAGGACGGCGGCTTCACCTCCAACGACCGCCAGGTGCGCCGCTACGCCCTGCGCAAGGTGCTGCGTCAGCTCGACCTCGGCGCCGAGCTGGGCGCGAAGACCTTCGTCATGTGGGGCGGTCGCGAGGGCGCCGAGTACGACTCCGCGAAGGATGTGCGCGCCGCACTGGAGCGCTACCGTGAGGCGGTCAACCTGCTCGGCGATTACGTCACCGACAAGGGCTACGACATCCGCTTCGCCATCGAGCCCAAGCCCAACGAGCCGCGCGGCGACATCCTGCTGCCCACCCTCGGTCACGCGCTCGCGTTCATCGACTCCCTCGAGCGGCCGGAACTGGTGGGCCTCAACCCCGAGGTCGGACACGAGCAGATGGCGGGCCTGAACTTCGCCGCCGGCATCGCCCAGGCGCTGTACCACGGCAAGCTGTTCCACATCGACCTGAACGGCCAGCGCGGCATCAAGTACGACCAGGACCTGGTCTTCGGTCACGGCGACCTGCACAACGCGTTCGCGCTGGTGGACCTGCTCGAGAACGGCGGCCCGGGCAACACACCCACCTACGACGGCCCGCGCCACTTCGACTACAAGCCCAGCCGCACCGAGGACGAGACGGGTGTCTGGGACTCGGCCGCCGCGAACATGCGCATGTACCTGCTGCTCAAGGAGCGTGCCGAGGCGTTCCGCGCCGACCCCGAGGTGCAGGAGGCGCTGGCCGCCGCCAAGGTCGCCGAGCTGTCGCAGCCCACACTGAATGAGGGCGAGAGCTACGACGACTTCCTCGCCGACCGCAGCGCCTACGAGGACTTCGACGCCAACGCCTACCTCGGCGGCAAGGGCTTCGGTTTCGTGCGCCTGCAGCAGCTGGCCTCCGAGCACCTGTTGGGCGCCCGCTGACCCGCACCTGCGCACCTTCGCCGAGACCCCGGCCCCCGCACAGGGACGGGGTCTCGGCGCCATGTTCGCTGAAACAGAAGTGAGAGGATGCCTGCCATGGCACTCGTGATGGGCGTCGACTCCTCGACGCAGTCCTGCAAGGTCGTGATCGTCGATGCGGGCTCCGGTGCGATCGTGCGCACGGGCCGGGCCTCGCACCCGGACGGCACCAGCGTCGACCCCCAGGCCTGGTGGGATGCGCTGCGCGCGGCGATCTCGGATGCCGGCGGCATGGCCGACGTCGAGGCCTGGGCGATCGGCGGACAGCAGCACGGCATGGTGGCGCTGGACGAGTCCGGCGCGGTCGTCCGTGACGCTCTGCTGTGGAACGACACCCGCTCGGCCGGAGCTGCGGCCGACCTGGTCGCCGAGTTCGGGGCATCCGAGCTGGCGCAGCGCACGGGACTGGTGCCGGTGGCCTCCTTCACGATCACCAAGCTGCG
>JBARWR010000073.1:0-2582 GCA_049646915.1 Microbacterium sp. | reverse complement strand
GGTCTGCCCCGCGCGCCGCCGGCTGGGTGACCGTGCCCGACGCGAAGCCGATGGCGAGGGTCACGCCGTCTCCGGCGACGCGCTTGCCCGAGTCGACCGTGAAGGTCGCGCCCTCGGCATCCGCATTCGGACCGTCGACGGTGCACGGCAGACGCTCGCCGGCCTGACCCCGGTAGCAGGCGACGTCTCCGGTGAGGGCGTCGGCCAGCTCGGGAGACAGGGCGATCGACGCGTGGAAGCGGCCGATGGACTGCGTGCTGTTCAGCGGCAGCAGGTTCCAGTAGAACTCGTCGTTCTTCGTCCGGATGCCGTGGATCATGAAGTCGCGCATGGTCGACTCGATGACATAGGTGGTCGGGCCGTGCACGTAGTCGTCATCGCCGGTGAGCACGAGCAGCATGCCGTCTTCGGTCTCGGTCTCGTACGGCACGTGACGGCCCTCGGCATCCTTCACCGAGAGGATCTCGATGCTGAGCCCGGCGCCCTCCAAGCGCTCGGGGTAGCCGCGGATGATTCCCTTGTTCTGGTCGAACTGCGGGAACTCGGCGACCAGAGTCTCGGTCACGTGCGCCTGCGCGTGACCGTCGGCGTCGAGCGAGACCTCGTACTGCGAGTCCCACGACGAATAGGAGAAGTCGTCGACGTCGGCGCTCGCGGCGGATGCCGGCAGCAGCACGGCGGCCGCGGACGCGATGGTCAGAGCGAGGACCGCGAGAATGCGGTGTCGGGTGTTCGGTCCGGCGGAAGGTCGCATGTCATCGAGGCTAACCCGCACCGCTCGGCGCCCGTGCGCGCGCCGGTAGACTGGGGGCGACTTTCTTCAAGGAGCTCCCACACATGACTGACGCGTCTGCGCCGATCCCCTCGTCCGACCCTGCCGGCCAGGAGGAGGACGTCTTCGAGCAGAAGGCCGTGCGTCTGGCGAAGCGGGAGAAGCTGATCGCGAACCGCGCGGATGCCGGTGGCGGGGCCTTCCCGGTGGGCGTGCCCGTCACGCACACGATCCCGACGCTGCGCGCGCAGTACGGCCAGCTCGAGGCCGGCGCCGAGACCGGTGAGATCGTCGGCATCGCCGGTCGTGTGGTGTTCAGCCGCAACACCGGCAAGCTCTGCTTCGCCACCCTGCAGGCCGGGGACGGGTCGCGGATCCAGGCGATGGTCTCGCTGGCGAACGTCGGCGAGGAGTCGCTGGCGGGCTGGAAGGAGCTCGTCGACCTGGGCGATCACGTCTTCGTGCACGGCGAGGTGATCTCCAGCCGTCGCGGCGAGCTGTCGGTCATGGCCGACTCGTGGCAGATCGCGTCGAAGGCGATCCTGCCGCTGCCGAACGCGTACTCCGAGCTGAATGAGGAGACGCGCGTGCGCAGCCGCTTCCTCGACCTGATCGTGCGCGACCAGGCCCGCACCACCGTGCGCGCCCGTGCCGCCGTGAACGCCAGCCTGCGCGCCACGTTCACCAGCCATGACTACCTCGAGGTCGAGACGCCGATGCTGCAGGTGCAGCACGGTGGAGCATCCGCCCGTCCCTTCATCACCCACTCGAACGCGTTCGACACCGAGCTGTACCTGCGCATCGCGCCGGAGCTGTACCTGAAGCGCGCCGTGGTCGGCGGCATCGAGCGGGTGTACGAGATCAACCGCAACTTCCGCAACGAGGGCGCGGACTCCACGCACTCGCCCGAGTTCGCGATGCTCGAGGCCTACCAGGCGTACGGCGACTACAACCAGATGGCCGAGCTCACCCAGGAGCTCGTGCAGAACGCCGCGGTCGCCGTCGCCGGCTCCACCACGGTCACCTGGGCCGACGGCACCGAGTACGATCTCGGCGGCGAGTGGGACCGCGTCTCGATGTACGAGTCGCTGTCGGCGGCATCCGGACGCACCGTCACCCCGGATGACGCGGTGGAGGACCTCATCGCGTTCGCCGAGGCCAACGGAGTGGACGTTCCTCCGCACGCCACGCACGGCAAGCTCGTCGAGGAGCTGTGGGAGCACTTCGTGAAGGGCGATCTCGTGCGCCCGACCTTCGTGATGGACTTCCCCGTCGACACGTCGCCGCTGGTGCGCGAGCACCGCTCGATCGCCGGTGTCGTGGAGAAGTGGGACCTGTACATCCGCGGCTTCGAACTGGCCACGGGCTATTCCGAGCTGGTCGACCCGGTCATCCAGCGCGAGCGCTTCGTCGAGCAGGCCAAGCTCGCCGCCGGTGGCGACCTGGAGGCCATGCGCGTGGACGAGGAGTTCCTGCGGGCACTCGAGCACGGCATGCCGCCGTCCGGGGGAATGGGAATGGGCATCGACCGCCTGCTGATGGCCATCACCGGCCTCGGCATCCGCGAGACCATCCTGTTCCCGCTGGTGAAGTAGCCGCGCCCCTCACCCGCGCTGCAGTGTCCACTCCGGAAGGAGTGCGGCGGACAGCATCGTCGATATCAGCGATGCCATGCTGTGCTCCGGATCGATCTCGAGCGCCCGGTCGACGTAGGTGCCCGCGTGCGAGGAGCGTCCGAGCGCCCAGGCGAGCCATCCGGCGGCGGTGAGGGCGCCGACCTGCGCGTGTCGGGGTGCTCGGGATGCCGCGG
>JBARWR010000072.1:0-1916 GCA_049646915.1 Microbacterium sp. | reverse complement strand
CTTCAGTCCGTTGGTCACCACCAGGCCGCTGCCGAACAACGTGGCGGTCTTGGCCAGGCCGACGACGTTGTTGATATGGGTGTCGAGGTCGTGCGAGCGCAGCAGGTTCGCGAACCCGACCGCATGGTCGACGAGGACGATCGTGGTGTTCTCGGGGGTGAGGGGTTCAGGCACGGACATGGTGTTCTCCTTCTGTTGTGGGCACTGTTGTGGGCATGCGGGTCTCAGTTCGGCTCGTCGGGACGGCGGGCGCAGCTTCGCGCCGATCGAGGCGGCTGCGGATGAGCAGCAGAGCGCCGCCGAGCGCCGCCCACCCCAGGACGACGGCGAGCGGACGGGCGATGCCCGAACCGAGGTAGGCCTGCGCACGAGCGAGTTCGATGAACTGGGCGAACGGATGCCACTCCCCCAACCAGCGCACCCAGTACGGGAGCATGTCAGCGTTGACGGTGCCACCCGAGGACGGAATGCCGATGATGAGCACGAAGGTCATCGCCAGAGGCATGAAGTACCGCTTCGCATACACGGCGGCCGCCGTTGTCAGCCAGCCGATCGCCTGCGTCAGCAGCAGGGCGTACCCGATCAGCCGAGGATCGGCGGGGATGACATGCATGGCCACGGCAAGCACGAAGGTGAAGATCGCCGAGAACAGTCCGGTCCCGAGGATCGTCAGCGCCTTCTTCCCGATCGGCCAGGCCCCGGCCTGCAGCAGGGCGATGGAGGTGACCAGCCCGACGAGAAGGTTGGGAAGCGCGTAGAAGAACAGCCCCACCCCGGACGCATCCCCGCGCGACAGCGGGTTCACATCGATCGAGGCGAGTCTGTGCGGGGCGTGCTGAGCGAACGTGTCTTCGAGATAGCCGAATCGGGTCGAACTCGCCGCCGAGGCCAGGTAGAGGTCGCCACCGTCAGTCGCGGCGGCGAGCTCTCCTGATGCCACCAGGTCTCGAGCCTGCTCGGAGTCCGGGACATCGACCATATCGATCCCCTGCGGCAGTCCGGCGAAGTCGGATGCCGTCGCGGGCGCGATCAGACCGACCTGGATGTGATGGGGGGTCGGATGCGCGAAAGCGAACAGGCCGAGTGTCGCGAAGCCGGCAGCGAAGAGGCACGGGAACCAGAGCAGCGCGACCACGCGCCTCCACCCTGACGGTCCTGCGGCGTGCTGCATGTCGAATCTCCTGACTTGATGTATCAAGTTATTCTGACCCACAATATCTTGATGTGTCAAGTCGGTAATGACAGACTTGTCCCATGACGGACACATTGACCGCGGAAGAGCTCGGACTGTGGCGCGACTTCCTGCGCTGGTCGGAGCGGACCATGGCGGCGGTCGGTGCAGATCTGGCCTCGAAGTCCTCACTCTCCGTCAGCGACTTCGAGGCCATGATCCGCCTACAGGATGCCGGAGGCGAGATGCTGCAGCGCGAACTCGGCGATTCCCTCTCCTGGTCGGCATCCCGGCTCTCGCATCAACTGCGGCGGATGGAGCAGCGCGGGCTTCTCAGCCGCTCCTCGGCGGGGCACGGGCGCTCGGTGCGCGTGGCGCTGACCACGCTCGGCCGGAGAGACCTCGCGGCCGCGGTCGCGGTGCACGCGCACTCCGTCCGGGAGCACTTCCTCAGCGTCGTCGATCCGAGCGCCGCATCACTGATCCCCCACAGCGACCACTGATCCCCCGCGGCCGCCGATGAGCCCCCGCAGCGGCCTCGACTTCTCCGCAGCATCGCCTGAGCTCGGCATCGGCGATCTCAGCTCCGGGCGGGCACGTGCTTGTCGAGCCAGGCGAGCACGTCGGCTCGCACCTCGTCCGCCTGCAGTTCGTTGAAGATCTCATGACGCGCATCCGCGTACACGAGGGTGGTGACGTCTGTCAGGCCCGAGCGGCGCCGGTACGCGTCGGCCAGCTTGTGCAC
>JBARWR010000071.1:0-58152 GCA_049646915.1 Microbacterium sp. | reverse complement strand
ACTCCCGCGTCGCAGCCCGCCTCCTCGCCCTCGCCGCCGGCATCTGGCATAACTGGCTCACCGGCGCACGTGCCAAACGCTCCCTCATCGCCTACGACCACTGAACCAATAGGACTCACTCATCTAGCGGTCCAGTCACTCACTTCGAGGATGCCCGCACCTGCAGACTTCTGGCGAACCGGGTGTCACCGCCGACCGCATTCTCCCCCCGCCGCGCGCCCCTGTTTGTGAGCGGGGGTACCGAGCGGGAGGTGAGTGACGCCGAGGAGGCGATGATGCGTGACCACGCCATCGCCTACCGCCCACACATGGCGCAATCAGGTGCGCATCCGCCCGTCGACGACCACTGCTCCACCTGCTCCTATCTTTGCGCCCGCAGCGGTCAGGAGATCTGTGTTGGGGCGCACCCGACGACGACAAGAACCACGTCTGCGCTGCACGCGACGGCTTCCCCGTCACGAGTGCCCATCACCGTGAGCCCGCCCCCTCCCGGGCAATGCCTGTAACGCGCATGCCAGTAATGACTTCGACTCCGTAGCGGTCGAGTTCGTCATGGACGCGACGCCCCTGGGACAGTCATGCACAGCACGACAGCATCGACGGGTCGGTGGTGAAGGCCTTCGCGGCGATCCGGATGCCCTCCGCCATGGTCAGGTAAGGGGCCCACGCGTCGGCGACCTCGGCGACGGTCTTGCCGAGCACGTGCACCCCTGCTGTGGCGAGTTCTCCAGCGTCTTTGGCGACCGCGGTGAGGCCCAGGATCTCGCTAGTGTCGGCGTCCACGACGATCTTGATGAACCCGCGGGTGTCGCGGTTGACCAGCGCCCGGGGCACGTGGCGCAGAGGCAGCACGCGGCAATCGCAGCGGATCCCAGCGGCGATGACCTGCTTCTCGGTCATCCCAACAGCGCCGATCGCCGGGCCGGTGAATGTCACCCGTGGCAGCCTGGCGTAGTCCACAGACCTGGCGGCGTCGGCGAAGGCGTTCTCAGCGACCAGGGTGCCATGGTGGGCGGCGACGTAGACGAACTCGGGGTGCCCCGTCACGTCGCCCGCGGCCCAGACCCGCGGATTGGACGACTGCAGCCGGTCGGAGACAACCACCTCGCCGGATCCGCCGGTCTTCACTCCGACCGCGTCGAGATTCAGCCCGTCGGTGACCGGGCGGCGTCCGAGGGCGACTAGCACGTGGTCGGCGCGGAACTCCCGCGCACCGCCGGACACGTCCGCGGTCACGATCGCTTGCCCTGTCTCCTTGTCGCGGGACACCCGGGTCGGAACCGCGCGGCGCACCACGCGGATGTCTTCGTCGGCGAACACCTCCTGGAGCGCCCTGGACACCTCCGGCTCCTCCTTCGACGCGAGCCGGGACCGCGCCAGCACGGTGACCTGGGATCCGAGGCGGGCGAACAGCTGCGCCTGCTCCAGTGCGACGTACCCGCCGCCAAGCACGAGCAACGACTCGGGGACCTCAACCAGCTCCATGGCCGTCGTCGAGGTCAGGTACCCGGCCTCGTCCAGACCGTCGATCGGCGGGACCCACGGCCGGGAGCCGGTGGCGACCAGGTAGTGCTCGGCCTCGACGGTGTTGAGCGTCCCGTCTGCGGAGATGACCTCCAGCACCGGCGCATCGGGCGTGCCGGAGAATGCGGCGTCCCCTCTTCGGATCTGCCAGCCGTAGGACGCGGCGACGTCGGCGTACTTCTCGCCGCGCAGCGACTCGACCAGCGCCTGCTTCTCTGCGATCAGAGCGCGCATGTCCACCGGCTCCGCCCTCGTCGCGATCCCCAGGAACCGGCCCGTGGCGTCGGCGGCGACGTGCCGTGCCTCCGCGGCGGCGATGAGGGTCTTCGACGGCACGCATCCGGTGTTCACGCAGGTGCCGCCGAGCGTGCCGCGCTCGATCATCACCACCGACTTCCCGAGCGCGGTTGCGCGGATCGCCGCGGCGAACGCTCCGCCGCCAGATCCGATGATGGCGAGGTCGTACTTCGTAGGCATCACTAACTCCCGTCAACGCTTGGACTTCTCTTACTTCTCGGCCATACTGAACCCTCCAGTGCAGGGGAAGGTCAAGCGCGCTCCCGCCAAACACAGGGAGGGCAGCTATGCGCATCGGGAAACTCGCCGCGGCGTCTGGGACGACGGCGAAGACGCTCCGTTTCTATGAGGAGCAGGGACTGCTCCCGCCGGCCGAGCGGACGCCCTCGGGCTACCGCGACTACGCGCCCGAGACGGTCGCCCGGATCGACTTCGTCCACCGCGGCCAGGCCGCGGGCCTCACCCTGGCCCAGATCCGCCAGATCCTGAACATCCGCGACAATGGAACCGCACCCTGTGAGCACGTGCGAGACCTGCTCGACGCGCGCCTGGCAGAGATCGAGCAGCAGATCAACCGGCTCTGCGCGCTGCACGGCACCATCGCCGAGCTCAGGCGGGACGCCGCGCACCCGGACCCCGCGACGTGCAGCCCGGATCAGGTCTGCCGCTACTTGTAGGGTCTCGACTACGGAAAGCCCTCGCAGATCGCCTGAACCAATCGATGAGCATCCGGATCGGTTCAGGGCGAACTCCGACGTCGCCATCTACGGACTGCACGAGGTGCTCTCCTAAGGCGCGATGGAATGGCGCGTCGGCGGCGGCCGAACTATCAGGCTTATGACGAACGGGGAGATGTTCCGACGGCTTTCGGGTATGTGATTCAACCGAACATCCCCTCGATGACGAAGTAGCTGGCCACCGTCAGTACGACGACGAGCACCGTTGACGCGGTGAAGAATATCGCTTGACTTCGGAAAGGGTTCCGGGACTTGTCCATGCGCAGCTCCTGACTCGGCGTCGTCAGCCGGGCTGATCAGCGGGAACGAGGACAGTGGTTAGGTCGGAGGTGACCTCGACGACACCGCGATCGTCGACGAAGACGAATCGTGCAGCGCCGACGATGCTGAAGGCCTGGGCAACGCCCTGGAGCGATGACCCGACGCGCTCCCAGTCGCGCTGCGGCTCCTGGGACCCGAGAGCGCCGTCGGTGCCGACGCCGGCGAGGGTACCGTCCGGGGCGGTGTCGATGGAGTACAGCAGCGGTGCGCCGTCGACCGGGATGAACGACGCCCCCTGATCTGCGCTGATCAGCAAGCCGTCCTCGGTCGCCGCGTACAGACCTTCCTCTGTGGCTGCGAGGTCCGCTGCGGAGAGCGAGGCGCCCGGCTTCCAGTTTCGTCCCTCATCGGTACTGACTAGGAGATCGACCTGTGTGGAGGCGAATCCGTAGAGCGTACCGTCGGGATCAGCGGTGAGAACATGAAAGTCCGCGGTCCCATTGAGAGCTATCGGTGCCCAGGTGGCGCCGTAGTCGTCGCTGCGGATGATCCCGAGATTCGGGGCGCCAAGCTCCGCGGACGTTTGCGCACCAGGATGGCCGGAGGCGAAGAGGGCGTCATCGGCAACGGTGAATCCCATTGCGTCGAAGTCATTGCCGCCGAGGGGCCCGGCGAGCTCGCCAGACTTGCTGATGGTGAAGATACCTCCGTGGGTGGCCAGGAACAGGCGCTCCCCGCGGGGTCGGCAGCGATGCCGTGGATATGTTCGATCTGCGGGGGGGGACGGCGTCGGCCGTACTGGCTTGCGTCGCGCAGCCTGGGATGGCGACGGCGAGAGCGGCAGGGGAAGGGTTGAAAGAATGAGGAGACGGCGGGTCATGAAGGGCTCCGATAGTGGGTCTGGAAGGATGCGTGGCCTGTCGGGCCAAAAGTGCCCGGGCGGGCCGGTTCGGCTCCGGCCCGCCCGCGACTTCAGAGTTCGTTGAGGAGGTCCTGCATGGTCGAGATCTCGGCGGTCTGATCCTCGATCACCTGCTGAGTAAGTTCCAGCACGTCCGGATTCCGCAAGACGAGGGCACCGAGGAAGCATTTCATTTTCCGGCCTCGACCTGCCGCTCACCGCTGCATCCTCACTGTCGGCGTTGAGCGGTGATGGCCGAGAAGCACATCCGAGTTGCGTCCATACCTCGCTGGGGTATGGTGCCGGTGACGACTGACCTCGGGTTGCGACTGGGAAGGAGTGCAGTGCAGACGTTACTTGTGAAGATCGTGACGACAGCACTTCTCGTGCTCGTCTCGGTCGTGGGAATCTCGGTCCAACCGGACACGAAATCGACAGTTGCGGCAACGAGCACAGATGTTGCCGTCTCGCTCTCTGCCACCGACACCTCAGCCAACGTCGGCTCTGCAACGACCGACTCCGCCAGCGGAGAGCTTCAGGGGCGGACGGCGATCGTTGCGCTCCCCATTCTCGTCGCAGTTGGAGTGTGCGCAGCGCTGCTCGGGTGCTGCGTTCTTGGGTTCATTGTGATCCGACGCCACCTTCGAGGCGATGCGAGAGGCTCGTGGTTCTTGACTCGCGATCGTCTCCCGTCTACGGCATCTCCTGCGCTGCTGACTCGACCGGTTCGGGTGTCCTTGGTTCTTCTCTCCATCAGCCGAACCTGATTTCTGACCTGACGCGCTATTCAGCGTGTGCGGTCACACGGCTATCCGTGAGCGCCGCGAACCCGTAGCCGGTTCCTGCAGCGCCACTGGTGCGTCAGCCCTGTCGCGCACCGGCGCACGTGAAGTAACCAAGAGATCGTTCGCACCTGGAGACACTTTGAGAATCATCCCCCGTTCCATAGCTGTGTGTGTAGCCGCTGCACTGTTGTTGTCAGGTTGCGCCGCCGACCCCCTGGCCGAAAAGTATGTCGAGAACAGCGACACAGCTTACGCATCGGCGGACGGCACCGTCACCGAGTTCGCCGAGGCCGACCGAGGAGCACCCGTCGTCTTTGACGGCACGACAGATATTGGCACCGAAGTCACCAGCAGCGATTATGCCGGCGAGGTGCTGGTAGTGAACTTCTGGTACGCCGCGTGCGCTCCGTGTCGTGTCGAGGCGCCGGATCTAGCCGCGTTGTCTGCAAAGTATCAGGACGCCGGCGCCAGTTTCCTCGGTGTCAACGTCTACGACCAGCCGGAGACATCGCTCGCATTCGCGAGAAGGTTCGCCATCTCCTACCCGTCCATCATCGATGCGAACTCGGGCACTGTGCGGCTCGCATTCGCCGGTCACGCACCGCCCAGCGCGGTGCCGACGACCTTGGTGCTGGACAAGAAGGGTCGCGTTGCCGCACGGTTCATCGGACTCGTCGAGGCGCCTTCGATGCTGGACGCCATCATCAGCGATCTCATCACGGAGGAACCGTGATGGGGGCAATCGACCAGATCGTCATCTCGGGCAGTCTTCTGATCGCTCTACCACTGGCGCTTTTGGCGGGGCTGCTGTCCTTCGCCTCGCCCTGCGTCCTCCCGCTGCTTCCCGGGTATCTCGGCTACATCGGCGGACTCAGCGACAGTGGCGGTCGCAGTGATCGCCGGAGGATGTTACTCGGCGTGCTCTTCTTCATCCTGGGATTCAGTGCGATCTTCGTGACTTTGGGGCTGCTGTTCGGGACTGCGGGGCTGCTGCTGGTGCCGTGGATGGATCTGATCACCCGCGCGGCCGGCGTGATCGTCATCCTGATGGGTCTGGTTTTCATCGGGATGTTCACCTCGATGCAGCGCATGATCAAGCCCCGCTGGAGGGTAGCGACCGGCCTGGCCGGCGCGCCGTTCCTGGGTGTCGTGTTCGGACTGGGCTGGGCGCCCTGTATCGGTCCGACCCTCGCTGCCGTTCTTGCGCTCAGCTTGAACGGCGGCTCTCCGACCCGTGGTGCGCTGCTCGGCGCGGTGTACTGCCTCGGTCTGGGCATACCGTTCCTCTTGGTCGCCCTGGGATTGAGTTGGGCGGCGGGTTCGGTGGACTGGCTCAAGCGACACATCCGCGTCATCAACATTATCGGCGGCGTCATGCTGATCCTTATCGGCCTCGTCATGGTGTCTGGGCTGTGGACCGCGCTGATGTCGAGCCTGGGTGGGGTGATCAGCGGATTTGTCCCGGCCATCTGACCACATCGACACTCCGGTGCTCGCCGGTGACAGCCACCCAACTGCACAGCCGACGCTCGGTGTCACCGGCTACGTCCGGTTCGTCTGGCGCCAGCTCACGAGTATGCGAACAGCGTTGCTGCTGCTCTTGCTGCTGGCTCTTGCCGCGGTGCCGGGCTCATTAGTGCCTCAGCGCAGTTCTGATCCGAACGGTGTCCTCCAATACATCAAGGAAAACCCCGAACTCGCCGCGATCCTGGATGCTCTCCAGCTCTTCGATGTCTTCACCTCGGCGTGGTTCTCCAGCATCTATCTATTGTTGTTCCTGTCGTTGATCGGCTGTGTGATCCCGCGCACCGGCCACCACCTCAGAGCGCTGCGCACGCCACCGCCGAGGACACCTGTCCGGCTGCAACGTCTGCCTGCATTCAGTTGGGTGGAAATGAAGGAAACAGATGCGGATGCCGCCATCGAATCTGCTCGGACCCTTCTGCGCAAGAGCGGGTACCGCGTCCGCGTCTTCGACGCACCTCACCGGTCTGTGTCAGCTGAGCGCGGCTACCTGCGTGAAACCGGCAACCTGGTGTTCCACACCGGTCTCATTGGTGTCCTCATCGCCGTCGGCATCGGCGGAGGCTTCACCTACACGGGCCAGCGAGTCATCGTCGAAGGACAACCCTTCGTGAACGTGCTGAGCGACTACTCAAGTTTCACCCCCGGCCGGTTCTTCGACGAGAGCATGCTGCTTCCGTTCCGCATGGTCTTGGACGACTTCTCCGTCGAGTACGAGGAGGAGAACCTCAACGCATTCGGGTTCCCTATCGACTACACAGCGGATGTCTCGGTCTCGACCCCGGGAGAACCCGCGTCGAGAGGCACCATCAAGGTCAACCAGCCACTGCCGTTGCTCGGTTCAGACGTCTTCCTGCTCGGCAACGGCTACGCACCACGAATCACCGTGACCGACGGGAACGGGGACGTGGCCCTCACCGACATCGTCCCCTTCCTGCCCCAAGACGCCAATCTCACCTCGATGGGCTTCATCAAGGCGCCCGACGCACTGCCGGCACAGATCGGCATGATCGGGTTCTTCTACCCAACCGCCGGCGAACTCCCCACCGGAGCGCTTACCTCCATGCACGCTGATCTTCTCAACCCAGTACTGACGCTCAATGTCTACACAGGCGATCTCGGCGTCGATGACGGTATCTCACGCAACGTGTATGCGCTTGATGTCGACGCCATGACCCAGGTTGCGGGAGGGAACACCGGCGTCGAGGCGATCAAGCTGCGTCCCGGCGAAAGCGCACCACTGCCGAACGGGCTCGGCACGGTCACCTTCGAACACGCCGACGCCGACGCCGCTGCCGCTACCGCTACCGCTACCGCTACCGACTACACGGAAAGCGTCCTGCGGTTCGCGAGCTTCGATATCACTCATGACCCGTCGCGGGGATGGGTACTCGCGTTCGCGCTGCTGTCCCTCAGCGGACTCCTGACCGCCCTGTTCATCCCTCGCCGGCGGGTATGGGTAAAGGCGATCGAGACCGCAGGTGCCATCCGACTGGAGTATGCCGGCCTTGCGCGCGGGTATGACCCGGGACTGGAACCCGCCGTCAACGACCTCGCGAATCGACACCGCCGACAACTCAACATCAAGGACGCACCATGAACCTCTTGCTCGATGAATACTCTCTCGTCACGGTATACACCGCCATGGGCGTCTACACGCTCGCGTTCATGATGTTCGCAATCGACATGGCAAAACGGTCGGCACGCACGCCTGTAGCCGTCACCACAACCGTGTCTCATCGCGGGTCCGAAGCGAACGGGGCCATCGCCACGCTTCAGAAGACCGAGCCCGATTCGGTGCGGCGCGCACCACGCCGCACGTGCGAGCGCATCGCGTTCTCGCTCGTTGTTCTTGGCTGGATGTTCCACGTCGCGGGCGTGGTGCTCCGAGGCCTTGCGCAGGGCTTCGTGCCATGGGCGAACATGTACGAGTTCTCGCTGATCTCCTCCGCCTTGGTCGGCGGTGTCTTCATCGTCATACAACGATGGCAGAACCTTAAGTTCCTAGGGGTGTATATCGCCGGGTTCATCCTGATGACCCTGGGGGCTGGGACCGTCAATTACTACGTTCCGGTAAAGCCGCTGCCCCCGGCGCTGGACTCCTACTGGCTCATCATCCATGTCATCGTTGCGTCGCTCGGAACCGCGCTGTTCGCCATCGGAGCCGGCCTCGCCGTCACCCAGCTCCTGCAGACCCGGCGGGAAGCAGGCAAAAAGTCGCTGGCGCTGATGAAAACGCTGCCCGACACCACGAAGCTGGAGAACCTCACCTACCTCACGTCAGTGATCGGATTCGTGTTCTGGACCTTCACCCTACTCGCCGGCTCTATCTGGGCAGAACGATCCTGGGGCCGGTACTGGGGTTGGGATACGAAGGAGGTCTGGACGTTCATCATCTGGATCATCTATGCCGGATACATCCACGCTCGAGCCACCCGCGGATGGCGCGGAACACGTTCCGCGTGGCTAGCGATCACAGGGTTCCTCGCCGTCATCTTCAACTACGCCATCGTCAACGTCTTCATACCCGGATTGCACTCATACTCAGGATTGTGACATCGTTCCAATGCAAGCCAGATCATCTCCCCGCTGGGGCCACAGTCACATCACTCACGGCCGGTGACTCCGGTACGGATTCCATCGTTTTCGCATACTGAGTCATGTGACGAAGCTCACTCAACCACTGCACTGCCTCCAGCGCGCTCCGCGGCTCCGACTCGGCAACATTGAGTGCGAGGGACGCGCCGCTGAGTATCCCCGCCGGTGAGCGCTCGCCATCGAAAACCTGCTCACCTCGACGGTTGAGCGCGGAAACACAATCCACGACCCGGCTGTCAGCGGCAGCCGCGATCAGCGCACTGACGTCGCGCGCGCTCTGCGCGCTTCGGCAGGTGTGATGAACTGGGCGGGCAGGGCAGTCTGCACCCGGCGTAGTGCGCGACGTCGCGGTGAGAAGGTTCTCTTCCTCACTTGTCGCGACGGCGACCACGTGAGCGTCGCAGCCGGAATCGGCAAACCGACGAGCCACACGTAAAGTCGTCTCCGGAGAGCGGAAGGCACCTTCAGGAAGCAACGAGTACCGGTTCTTGACTACGAGATCAGTCGGGTGGTCGGAGTAGAGCGGGAACCGAGGGGAAGTCACGGTCTAGGCTGAGAGGGGACCCGGACCGCGGTTCACGACCCCGGCAGGGATGCTCGGTCGTCCGGCTAGAGCATCGACATCGAATACCGCGGACGCTTCAAGGAGGCTGCGTGTCAACAGACGCCATCCTTCCTTTCTTCCCCGACTGGTTCAAATTCGACTTGGTTGGTGCATCGCCCGTAATCGCAGTTGCTGCGCTGCTGCTGTGTGCCTGGTATTTGCAGGGCGCGATCCGGATGTGGGTGCGTAGTAGGCCCTGGTCGGCGCCGAGGACGATCTCGTTCGTCCTCGGATGTGCACTGATGTTCGTGATCGCGACCTTCGGCGTGAACCGCTACGCGAGCGTTTCACTCACGGCGCTGATGTTCCAGCAGATCACCGCGATGACCGTCATCCCGCCCCTCCTCATCCTCGGGTCTCCAGGTCGGCTCCTTCTCCGCAGCACTTCACACCGGGGAGCCGGACGGTTGATCCTGCGAGTTGCTCACGCTGGACTTCGATCGCGGTGGACGCGCGCACTCCTCCACCCGCTCATGCCCATCGCGATCGCTCTCGTCGCATTCCCGGGCCTCTACCTGACAGATGTGGTCAGCGTCGTGATGACCAACCGGGTCGGTGCGACTCTCCTCCTCATCTTCTTCCTGGGCGCGGGAATCACTGCGGCTGTGCCTCTGTGGTCCTCGGACCCGCTCCCACGGGCGCCGTCGTTCCCGGCACGCCTGATCGATATCGTCGTCGAGATACAGGTTCACGCCATTCTCGGACTCATCCTGATTCGCGCGGGAAAACCGCTGTTGACCGCTTACACAGTCCCGCAGCAAGGAGTGGATCCGGCCTTCGACCAGGCGATTGCGGGGATGCTGCTATGGACTTATGCGGAGTTGCCGCTGCTCATCGTACTCATCGTCTGCCTCTCCCGCTGGCAGTCGCGCGATCGGCGCCGTGCTCGCTTGAACGACGCCCGTGAAGATGCTGAGCTGGAAGCGTACAACGCCTACCTCCAGCAGATCGACCAGAACAATCGGCGCTGACGAAGGATGCCGCCGTCGTAGCACAGTGAAGTAAAGGTCAGCATGTGCTGTATAGTTCAGCGCATGCTGACTATTGCTTCACGCCTCGACGTCATGAACCGGCTCGGCCGGGCGATGGCGGATCCGACGCGCTCGCGGATCCTGATGACCCTCCTCGGCGGCCCGAGCTACCCGGCTGTGCTCTCACGCGAGCTGGAGCTGACGCGCTCGAACGTGTCGAACCACCTCACCTGCCTGCGCGACTGCGGGATCGTGGTCGCTGAGAATGAGGGCCGCCAGACTCGCTACGAGCTCGCGGATCCGCATCTTGCTGCTGCGCTCGTCGCGCTGGTGGATGTGACGTTGGCTGTCGATGAGCACGCACCCTGCGTGGACTCAGCGTGCACGGTGGCCGGCTGCTGTGGGACGGGGGCGGACGCGTGAGTGCGGCGTGTGGCTGCGAGCACGAGCCTGCCACTGCGGCGGACGATGAGACCGAAGAGGTGGAGCGGCCCTGGTGGAGGGACCGCGGGATCATGGTGCCGGTCTTCTCCGGTGTCGCATTCCTGGCCGGTCTAGTCTTCGAATGGTCCGGACTCGAGATCCCGGCGCTCGTGCTGTTCTGGGCCGGCCTGCTCCTGGGCGCATCGACGTTCACGCCCGGCGCGATCCGGAAACTGTTCAAAGGCAAGCTCGGCATCGGGCTGCTGATGACGATCAGCGCGATCGGCGCGGTCATCCTCGGCTACGTGGAGGAGGCTGCAGCTCTGGCGTTCTTGTACTCGATCGCGGAGGCGCTTGAGGACAAGGCGATGGACCGTGCCCGTGGCGGGCTGAGGGCGCTGCTGAAGCTCGTGCCGGAGACAGCGACCGTGCTGCGGGGCGGTGTCTCTGCGCAGGTGCCGGCGAGAGAGTTGACGGTCGGCCAGGTCATGGTGGTCCGCCCGGGTGAGCGGATCGCGACCGATGGGATCGTCCGTTCTGGCCGCTCCAGCCTGGACACCTCGGCGATCACCGGGGAGTCGATCCCCGTCGAGGTCGAGCCCGGCGATGCGGTGTCGGCCGGCGCGATCAACAGCGCCGGCGCGCTGGAGGTCGAAACGACCGCTGCTGGCACCGACAACTCGCTCACCACGATCGTGGAGCTGGTGGAGAAGGCGCAGACCGAGAAGGGCGAGCGTGCGCGTCTCGCGGACAGGATCGCCCGCCCGCTGGTGCCCGGCGTTCTGATCCTCGCCGCGCTTGTTGCGATCATCGGGTCGCTGCTGGGCGACCCAGAGGTGTGGATCACCCGCGCGCTTGTCGTGCTGGTCGCCGCTTCTCCGTGTGCGCTGGCGATCTCGGTGCCGCTGACGGTCGTCGCCGCGATCGGCGCAGCAAGCAAGTTCGGCGTGATCATCAAGTCCGGCGCCGTTTTCGAGCGCTTCGGCACAGTCCGCCACGTCGCGGTCGACAAGACGGGCACCCTCACCCGCAACGAACCTGCGGTCACCGCCGTGCTCACTGCGAACGGCGTGACCGAGACGCAGGCGCTGGCCTGGGCGGCCGCACTGGAGCAGCACAGCACGCATCCCCTCGCCTCAGCGATCACCGCCGCGGCCCCGGGGACACCGGCAGCCGCGGATGTGACCGAGCAGGCCGGGCACGGCATCGATGGCACTGTCGGCGGATCGAGAATCACCGTCGGCAGTCCCCGCTGGCTGGACGCCGGCGACCTCCGGAAGCAGGTCGCGGAGTTGGAAGAGCAGGGCATGACCGTCGTGATCGTGCACCGTAACGGGTCACCGGTCGCCGCGATCGGCGTCCGCGACGAGCTGCGCCCGGAAGTCCCCGAGGTAGTCCGGACGCTCACCGGTCAGGGTGTCGGGGTGACGATGCTCACTGGCGACAACGCCCGTACCGCTCGCGCACTGGCGTCACAGGCTGGGATCAGCGACGTGCGCGCGGAACTGCGCCCGGAGGACAAGGCGACCGCGATCGCAGAACTGTCAAAGGCGGGACCGGTCGCGATGATCGGCGACGGCATCAACGACGCCCCGGCCCTCGCTGGCGCAGACATCGGTATCGCGATGGGCGCGACCGGTTCCGACGCGGCAATCGAATCCGCCGACGTGGCCTTCACCGGCCATGATCTCCGCCTCATCCCACGGGCGTTCGACCACGCCCGGCGCGGTCGACGGATCATCAACCAGAACATCATCCTGTCGCTGCTGATCATCACCGCACTGCTCCCGCTCGCGCTCTTCGGCGTCCTGGGGCTCGCGGCCGTCGTCCTGGTCCACGAGGTCGCGGAGGTCATCGTGATCCTCAACGGCCTGCGTGCCGCCCGCACCCGCGCGCCACGACTGGAAAGCTGATGCTCGCCACCATCGGCTCGGCGATCGGCCTGTTCGCTGCGACCAACATCGACGACATCGTCGTGCTCACCGTGCTGTTCCTCGCCTCCAGTCGAGGGAAGCCGCGACCGTGGCAGATCGTCGCGGGCCAGTACCTCGGGTTCCTCACCCTCGTGGTGATCAGCGTGATCGCCGCCCTCGGTCTCACCATCGTCCCGGACGAATGGGTCGGCTTCCTGGGTCTGATCCCGCTCGGCATCGGCATCGGGACGCTCATTCGCGGCCTGCGCCGCAACGGCGATGACGATGACGACGACTCCAAGATCACCGCAGTCGGACTATGGGGCGTCGCAGGTATCACGATCGCCAACGGGGCCGACAACATCTCCCTCTACACACCGATCTTCCGCACCAGCACCCCCGGCGACGTCGCGGTCATGATCGTCGTGTTCCTCATTCTCGTCGCCGTCTGGTGCGCTGCCGGGCGACTGATCGGCACCCACCAGGCCGTCACCGAAACGCTCGAACGCGTCGAGCACTGGCTCGTCCCCGTCGTGTTCATCGGCCTGGGCCTGTTCATCCTGATCGAATCTGGGGTCATCGTCCGTCTGATCGAGGTCCTCGCATGACCTCCTCCCAGGCAGAGGCTCATCCGCCCGCTGCGCGCAAGCTGTCGTCGACGCGACGGTGGCAGCTCACTGGTGGAGCGCTCTTGATCTCCGTGGTCGTCGTGCTGATTGATCAGGGAACGAAGGTGTGGGCCGAAGCGACCCTCAGCGAGCGTGAGCGCATCCCGCTGATCGGTGACCTGCTGGGTTTGCAGCTCGCCTATAACCCCGGAGCAGCATTCTCGTTCGGTGAGGACTTCACCTGGGTGTTCGCGCTGCTCGCTGTCGCCGCCACGGTCACAGCGATCGTGTTCACGTTCCGAGTGCAACGGCTGGGATGGGCGATCATCATTGGCGCGCTCGGCGGCGCTGCCGCCTCACACGCAGGCGACCGTCTTTTCCGAGATCCCGGGTTCGCCCGGGGTCACGTCGTGGACTTCCTCGCCTACGGAAACTGGTTCATCGGGAACATTGCCGACATCGTGATCTTCGCGGCCGCGATCGCCGGAGCGCTCCTTATGATCCGCGCCGAGGATGAGCCCAAAGAGTGAGATCCCTCCACCTTGGTTCGATTTCGTTGAACCGCAACGGCGAAGTTCTGCACTAGCTGGTCGGGGTCACTCTATGTTCCCTCTTCGTCGTCGCCCGCAGGGATGGGAACGTTGCGATTCCCCCTCTCCTGCCGCTTCCCACGCGGTCTGAGACGCGATTCGGAAGGTATTCAAGGGCAAGCTCGGCATCGGGCTGATGATGACGATCAGTGCCATCTTCGTGCTCGTCTGGCGGACAGGATTGCCCGCCAGCTGGTACCCGGGGTAATGATCCTCGCGGCGCTCGTCGCGCCTATCGGGTCGCTGCTGGGCGACCCGATGATGTGGATCACTTGCGCGCTCGTGGTGCCAGGCGCGGCCTCCGTGTGCGTTGGCGATCTCGGTTCCGCTGACGGTCGTCGCGATCGATGCGGCCAGCAAATTCGCTGTGTTCATTAAGTTCGGCGCCGTCTTCGAGCGCTTCGGCATGGTCCGGCACCTCGCCGTCTACAAGACCGGGACACGCACCCGCAAAGAGCCGCGATCACTGCCGCCTCCGCAGGTACTCCGGCAACTGCGGATGTGGCCGAGCAGGTGTGACGTGGCCGACATCTTGTCTGCACCGACAGGAGATTCGCATGATCCGCGGCGACGGAATCGACCTGCTTCACCGAATCAGGCGACTACTTGATCTCGCTGCTGGCGCCGATCGCATCGAGCCGGCCGATCACGCGGCAGATATGTCCGACTCGGCCAATCACCTCCCGACCGGACCCCTAATTAGCCCGGAGCTGTCCTTGTTCTGTTCTCAGCGAAGCTGGACCCGGACCCCCGTATCAGACACAACGTTCACCGGGGTCCAAGTCCTATTCGTGGGCCGGGGCATGCGATGTTGACGCGCACATATCAGCTGGTCTTCTCTTGCAGCCACGCCACCGGATCGATTTTCTCTTCCCCGTCCGTGATCTCAAGGTGCAGGTGCGCGCCGAAGCTTCTGCCTGTGTTGCCGACGAGCCCGACCTTCCGCCCCGCTGTGACCCGCTCGCCTTCGCGAACGTTCAACGAGCCGTACTGCATGTGTGCGTAGCGACTGAACACGGAACGTCCATCGATGACATGCTCGATATACACGGTGACACCGAAGGCACCTCCCTGTTCAGTCGCGATCCGTACGACCCCGTCGGCGATGGCTTGGATTTCCGCCCCCGAGCCCGGAGTGAAGTCGGCTCCCACATGCATCCGGCCATCGCGCGGACCGAAGCTCGACGATGTCGGAACGCCGACGGGGAACGGCCACCGCAGTGCCGCATCAGAGTCGGTCGGAAGGCTGCCGGTGAAGTGGCGGATTCCTGCAGCCGCAGCAAGATCCGCGACCGTGACGACGGTGAACTGGGTCTCGCGATCCAATTCTTCGGCACGCGTGTCCCGGGGGGCGACGAAGGCCTGGATCTCATCCTCGAGTTCGTTCTCCTCAGTGACGGCGGCGCTGGACTGAGCCGCTGAAGTCCGTTCGAGCCCTTCGCGGTCGACGGCGGGGATCGTCATTCCGACGGCGAAGGCACCTGCCACCGCGAGCGTGCCGATCCTCAGCAGTTTCTGATCGATTCGGCGCGTGATCCATCTCTGCGGAGTCGGCTTCTGCGTTGGTTGAACGTAATTGCGCCTCGTGGGCACAACCGGATGATCGCCAAGAATCCTGATGGCGATGTGGTCCCCTGACGGTCCGTCAGAGACGCGCGCAACACGCCCGGTCGCGGTCGTGCCCTCCCTCTGCCGCTCGCGACGCAGTGCTGCTCGGGTGAGGGCGAATTCAACCTCATGTTCGGTACCGCGCGCGCGGCCGTTTGATTCGTCACGACTTCGGGGTGTCTGATGAACGTTCGGTTTGCGGTGATTAGGGGTAGGCGGGGTCAAAGGGCAAGCCTCCTTTTCGGCGGACGACGTCGAACGTCGGCTGTGAGTCCGACGTGACGAGTGAGTGCAGCGAGAGCCAGGAGAGCGAGCGACATCGCGATAATGAGGTCGGACAGCCATGGCCCCAAGATGATGCCGGGGGTCAGTCCGGTGCGGAGTGGAAGGGTGGTGATTTTGGCAGCGGCTTCGTCGATGCCGATCATCTCGATGGGTTCGCCGGCCGGACTGATGACTTGGCTGGTGCCCACGGTTGAGACATTGACCACAGCTCGTCCCGTCTCGATCGCGCGCATGCGTGCGAAGGCGAGTTGCTGCAGGTTCTCGTCGCTGCCTCGGAAGTCGGCGTTGTTGGTCTGGAAAACGAAAAGCTGTGCCCCGTCCTGGGCACCGGCCTGGATCACATCATCGAAGATCACGTCGAAGCAGATGGCGAGTCCCACCCGCACGGGTCCCACGTTCATGACAGGAGCGGTAGTGCCCGGGGTGTACTCGCGCTGGATGAGCTGGACCAGATCCGGCGCTAGCTTCTCATACAGCCAACGATCCGGCACATACTCCCCGAATGGCACAGGATGCACCTTGTCGTGCATCTGCGGGTCTGCGGTGTCGGCTGTCCACAACAGCGAGGTGTTGAAAGTTCTGCCACCTCGAGTCGTGGCAGCATTGGCCAGAAGCGGAGCTTGAGCCGACGTGACAATACGGTCCAATTCCGTCGCAGTGGCGCTCTCGTTGAGCGGGTCGGAGTCGACGGAGCCCTCAGGCCAGACGAGCAGATCCATCGGCAACCCGATCAGCGACTCGGTGGCAGTGGAGTGGGCGTCGAGGATAGCTCCTGGTCGTCTGTCGTCGAAGTACCCGGAGGGCCCGTTTCCCTGCACCCACCCGACCGTGAAGGTTCCAGCATCCGTGGTCGGAAACTGTGGTACCCCCATGAGGATGACGGCCGTGGCCCCGACGGGAAGCAGTCCCAGGAAGAAGCGGGTGCCCCCGGCACGAATCCACTGCACCAGCGCCGCAGACACGATCGCAACGAGGAACGACAGTCCAGTGACTCCGATCCAGGATGCGACCTCAGGGAAGGGCCCGTTGACCTGTGTCATTCCTAATCGCACCCAGGGGAACCCGCCGTATGGCCACGAGCCCATCACGATCTCGCGCACCGTCCACAGTCCACCGATCAGGAGCGGCACCACGAAGATCTGAACCATGCTTCGTCGGTGAAAGCGGCCGGTCCACCGGTACGCCAGCGCAATCGGGATCGCACCGATACCCACCATCAGCGTCTCGAGACCGGATAGGGCGATACGCGGTAACGGGCCGAGGAACTGGCCCACCCATGCCAGATGAAGCGCGTAGAAGCTGCCGCCGAAGACAAGACCGAGCATCAAGGCTCCCGCGATGCTCCTCCCGACCAATGTCGCCAGGGCGAGCGCGACGCTGACGAAGGTGAGAGGCCACCACCCTACGTCGGGGGTCGCGAGATCCAGCGCCACACCGGCGACGACGGCGACGGGTACTGCTGCGCGCAGCGGCAGCAGTGGGCTGATCCAAGATCCGGCCGGGCCGCGTTTAGTGGCGGTGGAGCTCAACCGAGCTGAGAGCGTCGTTAGCGGCATGGTTCAGCTGTCTTCTCTCACCGCTTCCCGAGACTGGTGCTGCTGGAATCCAGCTCAGTCGCGCGGTGATTATCGACATATCCTTCCTCGGCGACGGTACGACTCGTGTCCTCCCGCAGGCAGCCGCGCATCATGCGCGCTTCACCTTGATCAATCCGCCCGCAACGATGAACAACACGGCCGCAGCCGGCTGTGTTGTAATCCAGATTGGGCCGACGAATGGCAGTGGGAACACCGGGTTCCAGATCACAGCGACGGTGGCGAACACGGGGAGCCACCACCACTGTCGCGCCTGCAGTGCGAACCAGCCGACGATGACGGCAAGGATCGAGACGACGAACAGAACAATAGCGGACCAGCTTCCAGCCAGCAGCACGGGAGCGAGAAACAGTACCGCTGCGGCGACCAAGCTGGGAGCGAGAGCATTGCGTTGATTCACCGATGGGGTGCGTTTGTTCTGTGTCACGGGAGATCCGCCTGCGCGTTCTCGGTCTGAGCCGTGACGGCGTTGGATCGTTGGAGTCCCTCACGACGACGGATCCACAATCCAAAACACAGAATGAGGGCCCCGATTGCAAGAGCTACGTCCGCGAGGTTGCCGATGAACATGTTTCCGTATGCGAGGAAATCGGTCACGTGCCCGCGCCCGAATCCAGGCGGGGCCAACAGGCGATCCAACACGTTCCCGATCGCGCCGCCGAGAATGAACCCGATTCCGATAGCCCAGCCGGCGGTGCGTGAGTGCATTGCCGCGACAAAAAGTACGCCGATGGCGCCAACACCGAGGAGCGTCAACAGCCACGTCGCCTCGGAGCCGAAGGACAGGATCGCACCAGGATTGAAAGCCAACTGCAGACCGATCACATCTCCCAGCAGCGGGATGCGCTCCGTCTCGCTCAGCTGAGCAAGCGCCGCAGCCTTACTCACCTGGTCGATGAGTACGGTCAGCCCGGCAACGATGAACGCTACAGCAAATCGTGAGCCCTTCCTAGTCATCGGCTGGCTCCACATCGCTCGTGATGGGTTGTTCGCCGTCACGCCGGCGTCGCTCCCGAGCTACGAGCAGAGCACCGGCAGCTGTCGTGGCGAGCAGAAATCCGATGCCGCCGACGAACAGCAGGCCGAGCAATCCCAGATCGTCGCGCTCGACGCCCGGTTCACTGTCCTGCTTCTCGTCGGAATCGTGGGCCGTCTCCGTAGGAGTGGGAGACGGGGCAGGTGACTCAGTGGGAACCGACGTGGAACGCGCGGACCAGCTGGCGGACGCGGACTCGGTGTCCGTTCCGAGCACCCCTCCGATCGACAACGCAATCAGGGAGGCTATGAGAAGCGCGTTCCTCCTCCTGGCGAGGACGGCAAGCAGCGCGTGTGATGATTGAGAATCAGAAATCGAACAGGTCACTGAGGAACCCTTCACGTCGACGGCGCCCATCGCGACCGTGTTGGGCTCGACCGCGTTCGCGACTCAGATCATCGCTGAGCCCCTGGTTGTCGCGGTCGACGACTGCAGCGGGAAGCGGACCTGTGGAGCGGTCTATGAGCTTGTCCAGCTCGCCGCGATCCAGCCAGACTCCGCGGCATTCGGGACAGTAGTCGATCTCCACGCCGGATCGGTCGGTGATCAGAAGGACGGTACTGTCAACGGGACATTTCATGCTGTTGTCTTTCGCTTTGGTTTCAGGTGATGAGTAGTAGTCGAGGTCATCAGGCGTGGGTCGTGTGCTCGCCGGGGTGAGATCTCGGCTCGATCTGGAATGTGGAATGCTCGACGCTGACCGCGAAGTGCTCGGCGACGCAAGTCTGGAGGGAACGGAGCAGCTTGGCCGACTCCTTCTGCGAGAGTTGATCGTCGACCACGACGTGGGCGGTCAGAGTGGGCAGATCTGTGGAAACCTGAGAAGCGTGCAGGTCGTGCACGTCGACGACGTGGTCCAACTCCCGAAGATGACGACGGACGTCGTCGAGATCCAACCCAGGCGGAGTGGACTCCAGAAGTACGCTCCCTGACGCGCGAAGCAGGATGAATGTGCGGGGAATGATCAGCAGTGCGATCACGATGCCCGCAACGGCATCCGCGCGATACCAACCGAGCGTTGTGATCAGGATCGCACTGACGATCACTCCGACGGATCCGAGCGCGTCATTGAAGACCTCGAGGAACGCGGCGCGCATGTTGAGGTTCGTCTTGCGCCCGCCCATGAGTACAAACAGCGATGCGACGTTGGCGATCAGGCCGATGATCCCGAAGAACAGCAGGCTGCCGGATGCGATCTCAGGGGGCTCGAACAAGCGCCGTACGCCCTCGATCAGAGCGAAGACCCCCACACCGAGCAGGAGTGCCGCCTGAGCAAGCGCACCGAGGACCTCTGCCCGGCGCAGACCCCAGGTATACCGCGCGGAGGGCGTCCGGTTCATCAAGTGTGCTGCAGTGAGAGCAAGAGCAAGACCGATCACGTCCGTCAGCATGTGCGCGGCGTCCACCAGCAATGCCAGGCTGCCCGTGATGACCGCTCCCGCGACTTCGGTGATGAAGACGATCAATGTGATCGTGAACGCGATGAGCAGGCGCCGTCGGGACGTCCCGGCTGACACGTGGTCGTGTTCGGCTGCCATGTGCTTCTCCTTATGCTGTCAGGGACGATTCAAGATGAGACGCGCGATCGAGGTCGCGTCTCGTCGCATACCGGCGAAATTGTCGGCACCTGGTCTGCTGTAGCCCGGGATTCCTGCAACGAACAAGCCCGGCATTGAGGTCCGTCCGCGGCGTCCGCGAGTGGATGCCGAGTGGCGGAGGGTCTGTGGCAGCCAGTCGTCGCCGGGCAGGTACCCGGTGGCGAAGATCACCGACCGTGGGGACATTCTCACACCGTCACCGAGGACGACATGTCCATCGTCAGCGCCGTCTGCCGCCGGCACGATGGAAGCTCCGTGCTGCTGCAGCTCCGCATGCTCTTTCGCCTTCAGCAACCTCGAGCGTCGGCGCGCGAACCAGGACCGGCTCCCCTCTTGTCTCTGTTGACGGTCTCTCCGGTCGCCGTATCGGGAGGAGATGGTGACGTCGTGCGAGGGGGCGAGTTCCCGAGCGATCTGCACTCCGCTGTCTCCACTGCCGATGATCAGCACGTCTCCCTCGGGAATCTGCTGGGGAGAGCGATAGTCCGCGCTGTGCATGACGACGCCCGGAACGGAGAGCTCCGCCGCCCAGCTGGGGGCCCACGGTCGGACCGAAGAACCGGTCGCACAGACCACATTGCGAGTCTGAACAGATCCCTCAGTGGTGGACAGGATGAGGGTCGAGCCGTGGCCGCGTGACTCCAGATCGACAGCGCGGATACCCCACATCACCGCAACGCCGAGAGACGCCTCCACCGAGGCCAGGTACGCCTCCATCTCGTATGCCCGCGGATGCCGGCCCTGGTCACCCGGAAACACGCGGCCAGCAACCGCGCTGTCGTAGGCATCGCTGCGAAGCGGCATGGAGTGCCAGCGCGTGGCCCACGACCGCTGGCCCTTCTTATTCGCATCAATGACCGTGAAATCCCTCTGCGGGACCAGACCAGCCCTTCTGAGCACTCCCGCGACTTCCAGCCCGGCGTATCCTGCGCCGACGATGACTACACGGCGGTGCGACAGTCCCGGAACCGTCATCGGCGCTCCAGCGCAGCGCTGATGGCGTTCTCCAGATCGTCGAACCTCTTCAACTCGACCTTTTCGCCATCGACGTAGAAAGTGGGCGTGCTGTTCACGCCAAGCGCCTGCCCGTCGTTGAAGTCCACATCAACGCGCTCTACCGTGGCCGGGTCGGCGACTGCCTTATCGTACGCGGCCATGTCCAGACCCAGCCCCGCAGCGAATCCGCGGAAGACATCCGCCCGCGACTCCTGCGCTTCGCCCCAGTCCGCCTGCGTCTCAAACAACCGGTGATACATGTCCTCCAGGCGACCCTGCCTCGCTGCGGCTTCAGCGGCGACGGCGGCGTTCCTCGAATTCAAATGGCCGGGGATAGGAAAGTAGCGCACCACGTACGTCAGCTTCCCCTCATATTTCGTCCTCAGGCTCTCGACGACCGGGTAGAACGCGCCGCAGGCCTCGCACTCGAAGTCGAGAAACTCCACCACGGTCACGGCGCCCTCGCCGCCGTCGTCAAGAACGTGCGAGCTCTCCCTCATCACGGCAGACGCGGATGCCGAGTCCCCCAGCGTGGGCGGCTCCTTCGAATTCTGGTTGTTGAGGACAGAGAACAACGCAACCAGCATCAGCACCATGGCAACAGCGATGGTGACGAGGCTGATCTTCACAGCAGGCTTCATCGGGTACTCCAAATCAAGACGGACGGTCGACAACACGAGTGCACGCTCGTAGAAGGCACCGTCCTGACGAACGGTGCAGCGTCGGGTGTCAGGTTCGGGACAAACCCAGTTGAGTCAGTGAGAAGGCAGTCGCATGTGGCTGCGCGCCGGATGGAGTCAGAAGAGCAGGGAGGCGGGAACACGCGCGGAGTGAAGGTGATCGTACGGGGCAATGGAGAATCCGCAGGAACAGGACCATCGCGGTGAGTCCGCATAGAATCCCCAGAGCGCAAAGAGCCGGACCCGTGAGCGTACCCGTCCCGACGGAGGCAGACGTAATCTGTTCCTGACCCGTAGAACCGATAGCACCATCGTCGCCTGATAAGGCAAGGCCCACAGCGGCCGCCGATGGCCCATTCCCGCCGTTCACCTCAGTGTGGCTCGTACTCGCGACGCCGAACACCAGCAGTAGCGACAGCGCGATAGTGGTAATGAGGCGCATTATCAATAGGGAGCCGGTCGTATGCACGGGTCGCGGAATCCGGGAGCCGAACATTCATAGGACGATACTCGCCGTTCCTTTGAAAAGGCAGGGATATGCGAGGTCGTCCTACTCCCTCTGCGCCTGTGGCTCTTCTTCGACGACCACTTCGTGCGGACCATCGATCTGCGACCGTTCGCGCAAGCCTTCCTGATGTTTGTCGTCCTGCCTCTGGCGGTCGCTGGGCTGACACAGATCGCAGCAGCGCAGTCCCACTGGGGGCATGTTCTCGAGCGGGGGTGAGTGGTGCGATGGTGCCGCTCATGATATTCGCCCTCACATTCGTCGTCGCGTCCCAGATCGCCGCCGTAGGTCAGCAGCTCGCGCGCGTGCTCCCGACGATTCCGGTGTTTGTGCTTTCGCTGCCATCATGTGCGCCATCGGCAAACTCACGAGTGTGCTCTCCCGCTTGGATGTAAGTGAACCGTCCGAAGGGTAGACCGTGTCCTTGGTAGACCCCGAGATGGGAGGTGATGTCGTCTGCAGACAACCGCGGCTAGATCACTTCATTCCTCCCTCGCGACCGCGGCGGGCCGACCTTTCCGATGATCTCCGAGCAGTACCAGATTGAGGAGGATTTTTCAAGGCTTGACCTGCCGACATATGCAGTCTCGGCTTTCCTCGCTAGCGTGAGTAGATGGCCTCCGAACTCGCGGCTCGAGCGCGATCGCTCGCGACTGAGCACCTGTCTGATGCGCCCAAGCGATGGGCGCACGTCCAGGGCGTTGCAGCGACTGCGGAGAGAGTTGCTCCCCTCCTTGATGCGGAGCACTCAGACGAGATCATTGCCGCTTGTTGGCTGCACGACGTCGGCTACGCGTCGGGCATCGCAACTACGGGCTTCCATCCTGTCGATGGCGCACGTTTCGCGGAGAATGCTGGACTGCCAGCCCTCGTCGTGTCGCTCATCGCGTTCCATACGGGTGCGCTCTTCGAGGCGCAGCAACGAGGTCTGTTGGCGGAGTTGAGCGAGTTTGCCCCTCCCCCACGCGACATCCTCGATGTCGTCACGTACGCGGACATGACGACATCACCGTCGGGCGATCCAATCAGCGCGGAAGACCGCATCTCGGAGATTCTCTCGCGGTATGCAGAGGATGGCCCTGTGTTCGCCGCAGTCTCGCAATCAGCACCCGAACTGCTGGCCGCCGTCGCGCGGGTGAACGAGCGACGGGCGACACTTCAGCCGAGGTAAGGGCTGTCTCGATGCTCGAGGTAGTGGTCGATCCTCAGTTTCATCGATGGGTGCATCTTCAGTTCGCTGATCTGATCGGGCTCGATCCATGCGATGTCGGTTGACTCTTCGTCGAAGGCGAGGTCGCCTCCGATGAGGAGGCTCGTGAAGCAGAGAGAGAACTGCTGCCGTACTTCACCGTCGTCGTACTTCATGACATGCCGCGGGTTCGTGTACACCCCGACGAGGCCGGTGATCTCGACATCCAGCCCGGTCTCTTCTTTCACTTCACGCACCGCGCACTCTTTGATCGATTCGCCAAGTTCCATCCCACCACCGGGGAGCGCCCACAGCCCGTTGTCTTTGCGGTGCACGAGCGCGATGCGTCCGCGCTCGTCTACGACGACGCAGGTGGTCGACGGGACGACGCTATTCGCACGTGGAGCGTCGGGGTCGTTGTAGTAGTCGATGCGTGCCATTCTGGTGCCCTTACAGTCAGTACCCGAGGGGGTAGCTCACGGGTCTCGCGCCGGACCAGATGCGCTCGAAGGAGTCGGTGTAGTTCTGCCAGAGTTCGGCGTCCGCATCGCGCGGAATCTCGAACACAGGGTTGTCCCCCGCTGGCGAGCCGAGGACGTGGTGGTTCGCGTAGAGCGTGTCGTCGATGAAGAACATGGAGACGTACAGCGGGGTCGCGTGCGTGCGCAGCTCGATCCCTTCGACGCTGTCGAGCGGTTCGAGTCTCGCGAGAGTCATCCTGCATCTACCGGCGAGAGCGTCCCCGATATGTTCCTCGAGGCCGCGTTGGTGAACTGCGGATGATCCCGGGTCGCCGACGGTGATCCGCACCTGGGTGCCGTGCTCGGCTGCGCCGCGCACAAGGCGGAGGAAACCGTGCACGTTGTCGAACAGGAACGTGCCCCCGTACATGCAGATGTCGATGCGACTGCTCGCAGTCGAGAGGACTTCGCGCCACAGCTCGATGGGCACCTCTGCTCGGGACGGAAACATGCTCACCCAGACGGCGGGTGCGTGAGTCACTGAACCGGGACCGACTCGCGGCCAGAGGTCCTCGGCCTCGCACTCCAGCGTCGCAGCGATGCTCTCGGCCACGCGCAGCTGCGGCATCGTCTCACCGTTGAGCGCTCGCGTGATGGTCCGCTCATCGCATCCAGCACGGGTCGCGAGGTCGCGGATGCTGATTCGCTGCTGCTGCATCTGTTCCGCCAGGCGGCGTCCGGTACCTACTCCAGTCGGTCGTTGTCCTGTGGTCATTTGCTTCCTCGCGTCAGATCCCGTCAACACGCTCTGACTCATTTTGACGCAGGTCTGGCCTTTTTTCGACAGGTCTGGCCATGTGTGCTCTCCCCATGGTTACCCAAGCAGCGCGTACACCGCCGGGACTGAGCCCGCGTTCTGCGGCGAAGCGGCGGCAGCTGACGCGGGTCGTTCGTGTCTACCTCAAGAAGGTACGACCGCACGTCCCCACACGGTGGCGCCCTGGAAGGAGGGTCGACGATGACATCGACAAAGGACAGTAGAGCTGCGCGCGAAGCGACGCTCGCTGAAGTGCATGAACGGTTGACCGCCGCGGTTGACAATTTGGTGTCCGGCGAGGATTGGGCCAACGCTCTCGCCTTCGCGGCCCGGTTCCGCAGCCGGTCGTTCAGCAACACCCTCTTGATATGGGTGCAGCATGTGTCGGCCTACGAAGCAGGGCTGGTGCCCGAGCCGATGCCGTCGTACGTAGCCGGGTACAAGCAATGGCAAGCTCTCGGACGCCAAGTGCAGAAGGGACAGCCCGGCTACCAGATCATGGCGCCGGTCACCGGACGCTTCGCCTCAGCCGTGCCGTCTGACAAGGATTCGTGGCGGCGTCTGGGTCGATTCGAGAAGCCGCGGCCAGGAGAGACCGTGCGCTCGAGCATGGTCGGGGTGCGTTCGGCCTATGTCTGGGACGCGTCGCAGACTGCTGGCGAACCGCTCCCCGCACCGCCGGCACCGCAGCTTCTGGAGGGCGACGCCCCTGCCGGGCTCTGGGAGGGTCTTGCAGGACTGGTTCGTGTCGCCGGGTTCCGACTGCGTCGAGTTCAGCACGAAACCTTGATACACGGCGCAAACGGGATGACCGACTACGCCGAGAAGACCGTGACGGTGCGCGAGAACATGGACGACGCTGCTCAAGTGAAGACACTCGCCCACGAACTGGCGCATGTCTTGATGCACGGTCCCGATCAGTCCGACGCGCGGCAGCACCGCGGCATCGGCGAGGTCGAGGCCGAGTCAGTCGCACTCATGATTGGTGCAGCGCACGGCATGGACACATCCGGCTACACGATCCCGTATGTATCAACGTGGGCGGCGCAGGTGGAAGGGCAAGAGCCCGCCGAGATCGTTCGTGCGACGGGAGAACGTGTCCGCGCCACCGCGATGAAGATTCTCGACCAGCTGGACACACAAATGCTCGGCGACGGCACACCTCCAGGACTCGAACATGCATCGACGCGCACCAGCGCGTCAGCTACGAACCGGGCGGGCCAGAGCCCAGTGTCCACGAACAACGCGCAGCGTGCCGCATTTACCGAACCGCGAGCGCTGCGATGAATGCCGCCGACCCGTTCGCCCGGGCTCTCGACCGCGCATCCCACAAGACCTCGGTCGATGAGAGCGCACTCGCCTACGTCGCCCATGGCATCCCTGTGTTCCCGTGCGCCACGAACGAGAAGCACCCCGCCGTCGCTGAAGGCTTCCGTGCCGCCAGCGCGGATCCTGCTCTCGTGCGGAGCTGGTGGACGGCGATGCCGACCGCGAACATTGGCATCCCGACCGGCACAGTATCGGGATTCGTCGTCGTCGACGTTGATGTGCATGGCCCCGTCAATGGCTACGACGCGCTGGCTCACGCGCAGGCTCGAGGCCTCGTGGATGGCTGGGTGGCTGCCGTGAGATCACCGTCGAATGGCCTGCACTTGTACTTCCCCGCAGCGGGCGGGTCAGAGCAGCGGTCCTGGCAGTGCGCACGAGCTGGCATCGACTTCCGCGGCGACGGCGGTTACATCATCGTTCCACCGTCGAGCCGGATCATCGAAGGGCGCGCGCGTCGATACGAGGTCCTGCAGTTCGCTGGCGAAAGTACGCAGGCGTTCGACGCGGGTCAGCTTCGCGACTTCCTTGATCCTCCGCGCGGGCCCCGTTGGGCACCCGACGGCCAGTCTGCGATGCGAGCCGGCGATGTGCACCGGCTTGCGGAGTGGGTTGCTCGAAGGCAGGAAGGCGAACGCAACCACGGGGTGTTCTGGGCGGCCTGCAAGATGGCCGAGCAAAACGTACCGCCGGTCGAAGCGCTCGATGCACTCACGACCGCTGGCGTGCAGACGGGTCTCAGCGAACGCGAGGTGACCGCAACTGTCCGCTCGGCCTACCGAACCGTACAGGGCGCACCAGTTCGGTCGTTATCGCATACCGCTTCAACAACACCCCACAAGCCACCTCGGGTTACCGATTCGCGGGAACTGGCATGAAGCGCATCGGGGGACGACGGTGGGCCGTCATGACGGCCGTCGCCGGCACGGTATTCGTCGCCGCAGGTGCGTTCTGGTTGTCATTCACTTCGCTTGCAGACCTTGCCGCCCGCTCGGGCATCGGCGATGGGCAGGCGTGGGCCTGGCCGCTCATCGTCGACGGCGTCATCGTTGTGTCAACGGTCGCCGTCGTTGCCCTTGCCGGTGCACGGTCCGCCTGGTATCCATGGATGCTCCTTGCGGGCGCCGCTGCAGTGTCAGTGACCGCGAATTCTATTCATGCCGTCGTCGCTGCGGACGCAGATGTGCCCGGCCTCCTTGCCGCCGCCGTCGCCGCGGTGCCGCCGGTCGTCCTGCTTGCCATCACGCACTTGACAGTGCTTCTGATCCGCACTCCCCAACCCTCCACTCCCCTTGAGCGTCTGGCTCCCCCATCGCCGCAGGAACGCGCGGCGACGTTGCGGCGGGAGGGCTGGTCAAACAAGCGGATCGCACGGGAACTCGACGTACACCCGTCGACGGTAGGCCGCTGGTTCGCCAGCGTACCTATCGAACAGGAACGGATGGACATCGCATCCGCCGCATCTGGGAAGGGCCTGACATGACCGAGATCAAAGAGGGCATAATGCGCGAGGTCGATCAAGACTTCGGCACCCTAGCGACCACGCCTGAGGCGGTCGAAGCGACGAGGATCCGTAATCGTCGTCGGGACACGATATTGGATCCTGCCTCGTACCGCGTACGTGGCGTCGACTGGGTGCGCCCAACGGATCTGATGGCACGCAGCGGCTCCCAGATGGCCGGCGCCGGAATCAACTTCCAGGCTGAGCTTCTTCGACGCACTCGCAAGGCCACAACAACCAGCATCCGCGGCATTGCGCAGCGAGCCCGACGGCTCCCGCTCGTATCCGCGTTCGGGCATGGCACCTCTCGAAGCGGGACAGAGCGCGGCGCAGTCGGCGCCGTCTGAAGAGCACGTACGGAGAATCTGATGAGCAGAGTACCGGCACCCACGACCGCGGCTGGGGACCACGCACGCACCTGCATGTCAGGAGGTGCCCTCACCATGACTGATCACAACTCGCCACCGAAGCCGAACGAGGACTATACAACGAGCGAAGGGCTGCGCGCCCTGCTCCACCGCCTGCATCACGCGGGCGCACATGCCTGGGCACACGACCCGGTTGCCGCCGATCTTGCGGCGTTCTCGGCCCAGAAGTATGCGGCCTTGGCACGCAAGCATGGCCTGGACCCGTGGGAGGCCGCGTCAGCAGCGTTCGAGGTCATGCGAACTCGCTCCGCACGGGAAGCCGACGACCCGTGGGCTGTCGTCACTCGCGGGGTCCAAGTCACCTGCATCGCCGAAGAACGCGGACAAGGCCTGCTGTGCTCAACACACCAGGCTCGCCGCCCGCAGGTCTCTGTGTTCCATGATCCCGAACGATTCGCCGACCGAGAGACTCCGCTGTCCGATTACCATCCCGCGTTCCACGTCGAAGATCGCTACACAATCGCTGCGGACAGCGAAGCATCCGACGTGGCCCAGCAAGTCGATATGGCCGAACGTGCGATCGAGCTCTCCATCGTCCTGTTCACGACGTTGGGTTGGCCCGAGGACACCATCCGCCCTGCGATCGAGCATGTCTGCGCCGCTGTCGAGCGGATCGGATCGCGGCAAAGCGCGCACGAACTTTTGCGCCGCGATAAGCACGCGCGAGCGCTCCTCGACCTACCCGCCGATTCATGGTCTGCGCTGTTGCACGTACTTCTGGGTAACCCGCACCCCGCATACCAATCGACCAGCAGTGGTCGCGGCATCCTGTTTCGTCTGCTTCTCGGCGAGACGCTTCCAGCGTTGCTCAGTGACAACGACTTGGTGATGACGATCGCGATGTCCTTGCCGACACACGGAGGCAGGCGATGAGCACGCACGACGGGTACATCGAGTTGGAGCGATCGGTCGATTCGATCCACATCGGTCGACGCCACCGCGCAGAGCTCGGCGATATCAACTCTCTCGCAGCATCCATCCAACGGGATGGCCTGCTGCAGCCGATCACCGTGACGCCTGAGGGCATCCTGGTTTGCGGTGCGCGGCGCCTGGCCGCCATCAAACAGCTGGGATGGCTGCACGTAAAAGTGTGGGTGCGGTCAGGTATCTCAGGAGACCTCGCACATCTGCTTGCTGAGCAGGATGACAACGTGCTGCACAAGCCGCTCACTCAGCTGGAGAACGCGACGCTATACCGCGAGATCAAAAAGCTGATGGCAGAGGACGCCGCTCGCCGCCAGGAAGCATCACGCTTCAGCAGCGAGAATCAGCCCGGAAGCGACGGTGCCGCGCATTTTGCGGCACCGTCAGCATCGCAGGGAGATGCACGTGAGCAGGCCGCAGCGATGATTTCGGATGGGGCATCTCACACCACCCTGGAGAAGATCAACTTCTTGCAGCGGCTCGTTGATGATGAGACCCAGCCGCAGTCGGTACGCGAGGGTATCGCGGATGAGTTGGAACGCATCAGTTCTGGGGCGGCCGTAGATCCGAGCTATCAGCGAGCACGCCAGCTCGTAGCTGCGGAGCAGTCTGGGGTGAACGCGGACGACGTCGCGAAGCTCGCCGAAGAAGCGCTGGCCCGGGTCAAGGGCAAGCGGATGCCCAAGCGGCGTCCGTCGCCGAGCGCTTCGTCCCGCAACGAAGGCGATGAGCCGTGGCCCGTACGCGCGTTCGTCGTCACCTGGACTGAACTCGACGGCTGGTGGAGGCACTTCATCGTGGACGACCTCGCACGTCAGCTCACCGATGCCGAGACGAGCATGTTCCTCCGGGTCGTTGATGCCACCGTCGACGTTGCTGAGCAGCTCCAAACTGCTCGGAATGCCGACAGCGCTGAAACCGTGACGACGACGCGGAACCTTCACGCGGTTTGAGCCTGGGGGCCGGGACTGCGCACCTGACGGGCATGAAGCATCTGGCTGCTCCCCGCTCACGCCGCGCAAGAGTCGCGTTGATCGCCATCGCGTCCATGACTGTTCTCGTCGCCGGTGTCGGCATGTACGGACTGATCGCCGGAACACAGCCGGGCGTCCCCTCTGATCCGACTTCGTCGAGCGCCAGACCACCTGCCGCGCCGCCTCTTGGGCAGGCTACGACAGCGTCTCGACTGCCGACGATCTCACACGGTCACGATGCGGAAGCGTTCGCGCGCAGCATCGCGACGGCACTGTTCAGGTGGGATACGGGCAGCGGCTTCCTCCCGCTCGACTACGCCGGCGCCATCCTCGACGTTGCTGAGTCCAGCGGTATCGAGGGGCCTGGGCTCGCAGCCGACATTGCCAACTACCTGCCGACGCAGACCGCATGGCTTCAGCTACGCAAGTACTCGACAACGCAACGCCTGGAGGTCACATCGGCGTCCGTGCCGCATGCGTGGTCCGAAGCGCTCGCACAGGCACGACCCGGGCAGCTCCCCGCGGGCGCAACCGCGTACACGATCGAGGGCATCCGGCACCGCACGGGGACCTGGAACGGCAACCCCGTCACCGTTCAACAAGAGATCGCGTTCACAGTGTTCATTGCTTGCCCGCACGATGGGGGTTGCTCCGCATTGCGGCTCTCGGAGCTAAACAATCCGCTCCGTTAGGACGGCCGACTAATGATGAAAAAGCTCGCGATTACGCTCATCGCGCTGATGTTCCTCGCACCGACGCTCGGGATCGTCGCGGTCGGTCTGGTGGTGAATCCCGCTGCCATCGCGTGCCTCGCTCCGCCAGGCCTGACCGTCGGCATCATCCCGGAATCGCTCATAGTGACGACCTCCAACGGAGAGACACTCACGCTCAACAAGCGCCAGCTCACGCATGCGGCCACCATCATCTCCGTCGGATCGAGGATCGACGACGTCACCCGCGATGGCATCCTGGTCGCGCTCATGGCAGCACTCACCGAGTCGACGCTCAGGCAGCTCGCGAACACCAGCACATATCCAGGATCCGGCGACTTTCCGAATGACGGGGACGAATCAGATCACGACTCACTCGGGCTGTTCCAAATGCGCCCGCAGTCCGGATGGGGATCCGTCGCTGAGCTGATGGATCCCGAGTACCAGGTATCCGCGTTCCTCGGCGGACCGACGGGACCGAACTACCCTTCGCCACGTGGCCTGCTCGATATCCCCGACTGGCAGAACATCGACAAGGGAGTAGCCGCGCAAACTGTTGAGGTTTCTGCATTTCCCGATCGGTACGACAACTACGAACCCGTCGCAGAGAAGATTCTCATCGCCCTCACGAGCGGCGCCTCGCAGCCTGCGACGAGCATCCCTGCGCCGACGGCGAGCGCCACGGAGTCCGCCCGCGTCGTGTTTCCGCTGCCGGAGGGAACTTGGATTCTCGCGGGTGACTTCGGCCGGCGGATCGACCCATTCACCGGCGAGAGCGCCTTCCACTCCGGCACCGACCTTGCTGCTGCCGACGGAACCGCGATTCTCGCCGCCGCGGACGGTGTCGTCACCGTTGCCGAGTCTTCCGGCGGGTACGGCGGGCTCATCGTGATCGAGCACCGCATCGACGGTGGCACCGTGGCGACTGCGTACGCACACATGTGGCACAACGGCATCCACGTCACCGTCGGCGAGCGTGTCATCGCTGGTCAGCACATCGGCGACGTCGGTTCCTCCGGGCGCTCAACAGGGCCGCATCTGCACTTCGAAGTCCGACCGGGCGGCACGAACGCGGAGGCCGTAGACGCGGCGAAGTGGCTCAACGAGCACCACGCTGCAGACCTCCCCGAAGCCACAACAAGTGCCGAATGCTCGGCGATCGGAGACAGTCGGTGATGAACGTGTTTCCTGATTTCGGCAGCCTCAGCGGTATCGCTGACCTCAAGGTCGTCATCGGTGCTGCGCTCACGCTCATCCTGATCGTCGCGGTGCTCATGGTCATCGTCTCGGCGATCATCTGGGCAATCGCTACCTCCACCGGCAACCCAGAAATTGCTGCGAAAGCGCACGCCGGAGTGTTCGTCGCGCTCGGCGCGGCTGTGCTGGCGGGTGGTGCTGTCGCCTGGGTGAACTGGCTGATCAGCGTCGGCGAACAGCTGTAGCACCGTCGTCCTAGCGGTGTGCTCCACGAGGTCTACCGGCATTCGGCTACGTCTGGCGGCAACTCAATGCGCACCTGCCTCTTGACCATGTTTCGTCTACCGCCCGTGGCGGTGTTCATGCCAAGGAGCCGCCATGTTTGCACTCATCACGACCATCGTCACCGGTCTGCCGATGGATATCGGCATCACCCCGAACGACTCAGGCCTACCTGGGATCGCGCAGCTGCGCACCATCGTCGGCGCGGTCATGACGATCGGACTCATCCTCTCGGTGCTCGCACTGATCATCTCCGCGATCATCTGGGGACTCGGGTCGAATTCGTCGAACCCGCACCTCGCATCGCGCGGCAAGCTTGGCGTGCTCGTCTCCTGTGGAGCAGCCATCATCTGTGGCGCATCCGTGACGCTCGTCAACTTCTTCTGGAACGTCGGACAACAGGTTTGAGGCCGCTCGATCTCGAGTCACTGGGAGCCCCGCGATGAGTGTCTGCGATATCCCCGTTATCGCCAACGTGTGCAATGCCGCCGGCGAGGGTGCGGCCACGCTGGTGTCTGCACCATTCGATTGGCTCGCCTCCACAATGGGACAAGCCGCCGGATGGCTCATCGAAGCCATGTGGACAATCTTCGACAGCACCACCCTGATCGACGTTCAATCCGCCGGATACCTCCACGTCTACGATCTGCTCTTCGGCATCGGCATCTTCATCGTCCTGCTGTTCTTCTGCTTCCAACTCATCCTCGGCCTCATTCGACGCGAGCCGGCAGCGCTCTCCCGTGCCGCACTCGGAGCTGCCAAAGCCATCCTTGGCTCCTTCGTCGTCATCACGCTCACTGCAACGGCGCTGGAGATCGTCGACCAACTCTGCATCGGCATCGTCCAGGCCGCAGGGGAAACGACCACGAGCATGGGCGACAAGATTGCGCTCCTCACCGCAGGACTCACGGCGATCAACATTGCCGCTCCCGGCGTCGGCGCGATCATCACGATCTTCCTCGCGGGGCTGATGATCTGCGCTGTCGCGATTGTGTGGTTCTCCCTCCTGATCCGCAAGGCCTTGCTCCTGGTCGCGATCGTGCTCGCGCCCATCGCATTCGCGGGTGCCGCATGGGATGTCACCCGCGGGTGGATCGGCAAGTGGGCGGCCTTCGTTGTCGCGCTGATCATCTCCAAGCTCGTACTTGTCGTTGTGTTCCTCATCGCGATCACCCAGGTCTCCACTCCGATCGAGGCTGATCTGGCTTCCGTCACCGAGCCGATCTCAGGCATCGTGCTGCTGTTCATCGCAGCCTTCGCCCCCTACATGGTCTATCGGTTCGTTTCGTTCCTGGGCTTCGATCTCTATCACGCGATGGGGAGCGAACAGGAAGCGAAGAACGCGATCAACCGACCCATTCCGATGCCGTCACGGCCTCACAGCGACGGACTCAAGAAAGTTCTCGACGGAGGACCAGGTAGCGGTTCGCGTGTGATGCCGACTGCAAGCAATGCGCCGGGCGCGACGGCATCGGCCGGGGCACCGTCGAGCGGCGCAGCAGCCAACACCGGCGCGGGAGCAGGGACCGGAACTGCTGCATCGGCTGGGCCCGCCGCTGCAGTGATCGTCGGCACCGAGGTCGTGAAAGGCGCTGCGACTTCCGGACCGAAGATCGGCCAGAACATCGGCGGAACCGCTGAAACTGCTGCGGCGAGCGCGGGCGAACCTGGTGCCTCAACGCGTGCGACTCCTGCAACACCATCCATGCCCCAGCCGTCACCACCACGATCCGATCCCGCTCCGCCCAGTACCGCGCGACCATAGCCTCTCGTGAAGGAGTGACGCATCATGACGAACAGCCACGACAACGAACGCGCCGGAGATCTCGTCCCCGTGAAGTTCTCGCGATTAGCCCGCCGGGGTGTCCTTTTGGGTATGTCGCTCTCGCAGCTGATCGCCCTCGGAATCGGAGTCGGAACCGTGGTGTGGGCGTTCTACTCCGGAGGCGGCGCCCTCATCGCCTTCTCCGCGCCGATCTGGATCACGGCCGCTGCGGCTGCGTGGATTCGAATCACGGGGCGCGCGCTTGTCGAATGGGTCCCGGTCGTCTTCTGGTGGCTGTGGAAGAGCAGCGGCGGGCAACTGTTCTACCGCCGTCATGTGGTGAAGCCCCGTCCCGCGGGGTCTCTCGCTCTTCCCGGCGACATGGCTCGGTTGCGCGAGTACGACGATCCCACCACGGGCGCCGGGATGGTTCACGACCCCACCGCCGGAACGCTGACGGCGATAGTCGCGGTCTCGCATCCAGCCTTCGTGCTCCTCGATCCCGGCGAACAAGAACGTCGTGTCAGTTCATGGGGGCGCGTGCTGGCGACCGTGTGCCGGTCTGGGCGCATCTCAATGCTGCAAGTGCTGGAGCGGACCCTGTCCGACTCCGGAACGGGGCTCACCGAATGGTTGGCTGCACACGGCACGACGGATACCTCGTGGGCCTCCACCACGTACGCTGAGCTGATCGAACGAGCCGGTCCTACCGGCGAACGTCACGCGACCACGCTGTCGCTCTCTCTCGACATGCGTGCGGCATCACGGCAGATCAGAACGGCCGGTGGCGGCATCCGCGGTGCTGCTGCTGTGCTCCGTCAGGAGATGTCCACGCTGGTCGCCGCTCTGCGGTCTGCCGACCTCGCACCATCTTCCTGGCTCTCATGTAGCGACATCGCGGTGGTCCTGCGCTCTGCGTACGACCCTGGGGTCGCCGCGACACTCGAACGCCACAGTGAACTCGGCCGATCTCTGGCGGCTGCGGGACCAGTGGCTGTCAACGAGTCATGGTCGAGGCTTCGCACAGACTCGGCGTTCCACGCGGTGTTGTGGATCTCAGAGTGGCCCCGATCGATGGTGTATCCCGGATTCCTTGCACCACTGTTGTTGTCGACGGGGATCCAGCGGTCGTTCTCGCTGCTGTGCACGCCCATGCGTTCGGATCAGGCGGCACGCGACATTCGAAAGAAGAAGACCGAGTACATCTCCGACGCAGCTCAGCGCCAGCGGATCGGCCAGATCGAGGATGCATCGCAAACGGCAGAGTTCCAAGACGTCTTGCAACAGGAAGCCGACCTCACTGCTGGGCATGGGGTTCTCCACTACACGGGGCTCATCTCGGTCTCAGCGCGAAGCGCGGAAGACCTCGACGCCGCGGTGGCCGCGATCGAGCAAGCGGCAATTCAGGCTTCTTGCGAAACGCGGCTCCTAGTGGGACAGCAAGCTCAGGCATTCACCGCTGCGGCATTGCCGCTCTGCCGCGTGGTGTGAGCCTCACCCGACGTGGAAGTCGAACTCCTTCGGCTCCCCTTGCTCGCTCCATCGAATACGGAGTACGTCTGGATCGCCGCCGCCCATGTGGTGGACGACGTTCACGCGTCGGGTCTGGCCCGCATGAATTACGGTAGGCGAATTGTCATTGCCCAACATCATGCTGGAGTGTTCGCCAACCACCTCGAAGAGAACGTCGGTTGCGTCCTCGTCGCCAGAGTTAGTGACTTCGATCCAGTGACGATTTGAGTACCGCGGCTTGCCTTTGTTGTCGTAGCTACGGATCTCTCGCTCTTGCATTGGTTGGGCCGTAAACCGAATGCCGCGCTTGGTCGATGACAACACAGGTGCCCCGAGATCGAGCTGAGCAATATCGAACTCGATCGCTTTCCAGACTTCGTGCCCCAACTGCGCGGTGGTAGCGAACTCACCGAGCAATCCGCGCTGACTAATCTCCCCACGGAACTCACGAAGCCCGTCCAGTTGACGCGTATCTACGTCGTTGGGAAGCGCCGCGGTCGAGAAGTAGAGGTGCACCGGCTTACCGCTACTGACAGCTCGTTCAATCTCTTCAACAGTCCCAGAGACTGCGTCTGGGGTCGGAGAGCCAAGTCGGCTTCCGAAGATCGCAAAGACGATGTCTGATTCATCGACTCCCTGCGAGTTGATGAACGACTGGGGATGCCCGCCGAGCACAGGTATTGAGGATGTTTCCCACCTCCACGGCAGCAGCATCGTCTGCTTGTTCTTCGCGTTCGCGTTGTTCCAGTCGTTGATGGCAGCTTCGACGGCGTCACGCGCGTCCGGGACGTCGGAGGGTGAGGCGATCATGACGCGGAGTACGGACGCTGTAAAGCTCATACCTCCAAGGGTATTGGGCACCTCCGACAACGGGCCGGAAAGACTTGCCCACCTCACTAGTGATCAAGCCCGATTGCATCATTTGGAGGCCACCATGCCCACGTTCCACGATCCCGGCGCTGATGCCGGCGAAGCATCCGAGGCGCTGCGTGGGCTCGCACATGCAACGCGCACGTTCGAGAACCCACAGGACATCTACGGAGTGCTCGGTGAGCTCCTTTCCGGGGTGCGTTCGCTGAAGCAGGTTCTCGATCAGCTCGCGACCGCCCACGCCAACAACCGCTCGCGTGCGTTCGATGACCACGGCAACCACGCTGCTGGATCTAAGGACGCATTGACCACCGCCGATGAACTGCATCAGGCCGCGAGCTTTATTGACCAAGCCGAGGACCGCCTCAACGTCGCAGCATCCGCGGCAAGTCGCGTCGCCTGGCACGATGCTCCCGCGCCCGAGCACTCCCCTGTATCGCGGTGGATCAGTGTCGTGTTCCTGCAGGGCGAAAACGCTGACGAGGTACTCAACATGATTGACACTGAGGGTGCCGGCGCCGGACTCAACCATCTGAAGAACTGGGACTACGGCGACGAGACCACCAGCACTGCAATGGAAAATGGGTACGTCTACGACGTACCGCCGAGCAGTCCCCTGGAACACGAGACCCGCGACGGCGACTACCACCTTGCGTATAGTCACAGCTTCGGGCACGTTGCCCTCTATCGGCTCCACTACGTCGAATCGATCGACGTAGTTCCGAATGACTCCCGCGGACTCCGTCCACACGCGGCAACGCCACATCAACAACGGGCGTCGTGGTTTGAACCCGCCAACATCACGAACCTCAAGCAGCAGCGAGGACTGGGACTGTGATCCGGGATGACGCCGAGCGGCTCCATACCTCTGTACTCATCGCTCCGGCTTCTGAGAAGCGTCGGCTGCGCAACCAGCGCCGACAAGCCGCCACGAGATTGCAGACTGACCAGCAGCACGCTGAACGCCAAGATGCCCACGCGAAGTACCTTGCGGAACTTGCCGAACGTCGTGCCACGGGCTACCTTCCTGCCGCCGGCGAGCCCGGTCCCGCGCAGCTTCGATCGCCTGGAAGGTTCCGTTTGGCCCGGCATCAGGACACGTCGGCGACCCTCGCCGGCGCCTATCCGTTTCTCGCCGAAGGCGGGCTCGGATCGGACGGTGTCTTCGTCGGTCAGGATCTGTACTCCGGTGGGTCATTCGTCTACGACCCATGGGTGCTGTACGCCCGCGGGATCCTCACTGCCCCGAACGTCGTGCTCGCGGGCATCGTCGGTTCCGGGAAGTCGAGCCTGGCCAAGAGCCTCTACACGCGATCACTTCCGTTCGGGCGGCGGGTCTACGTACCGGGCGACCCGAAGGGCGAGCACACCGCGATCGCCGAAGCCGTGGGCGGACGGGCGATTGTGCTCGGACATGGACTCGCTGCGCGCCTGAATCCCCTCGACGAGGGATACCGACCAGTGGGCATGAGCGAAGCGACATGGGCGAGCACAGTCGCTGCCCGTCGCCGTGACCTGATTGGCGCGCTCGCGGAGACGGTTCTCACCCGGCCGCTCACACCACTGGAGCACACCGCGATCGATACCGCGCTGACCGAGGTCGTACGCAGCAACGATCTCCCAATCCTGCCGATGGTCGTCGAACACATCCTGGCACCAGCCGCGCACACCGATCCGGACGGGCGGCTCGCCGAGGACGGGCGCCTCGTCGGCCATGCGCTCAGGCGGCTCGTCGCCGGAGATCTCGCGGGGCTCTTCGACGGGCCATCGACAGTGACGTTCGATCCGACACTGCCGATGATCTCGCTCGATCTATCGCGAGTGACGGAGAACTCGACGCTGACTTCGGTCCTCATGACCTGCTCATCCGCGTGGATGGAGTCCGCGCTTCTGGATCCCAATGGCGGTCAACGATGGTGCATCTACGACGAAGCCTGGCGCCTCATGTCCCACCCGGCGTTGCTGAGGCGCATGGATGCACACTGGCGGCTCGCACGGCACTATGGGATCGCGAACATGCTGATCTTCCACAAACTCACCGATTTGGAGAATGTCGGTGATCAAGGCTCGGCGATGCGTGCACTCGCAAACAGCCTGTTGGCCAATGCCGAAACGAGGATCATCTACCGGCAGGAATCCGATCAACTCGGCGTCACCGCGAAAACGCTCGGGCTCACCGGCACGGAGCAGAAGTTGCTCCCGGGGCTTGGCGTCGGTCAGGGACTGTGGCGTATCAAGGACCGGTCGTTCGTGTGCCAGCATCAGCTGCACCCGGCGGAGCTGGAACTCTTCGATACGACCGGGCGCATGGTGAGCTAAGCGATCAGCGGGCTCGTGATGTTTGCGGTCCATGCAATGCTCACTCAGTGATCGAGAGAACAATCCAGTTTGAGCGGCCTCGCGGCATGCGGTGTAGATCGTGTCGCCACGAGTGGCGCGTCACAACAGAATGACTGGACAGTTTTAGCCAGGCATTCGAAGCGTGCCCGAACTGCGGAACCGACTGCCAGCAGGATGACCGCCCCAACTTCTGTGCGGAACCCCTCGATCCGTCGCACGACGACTCCGCAGTGTGCCAGATCTACTGGTCCCACTCTTCAACCCATGGGAACTGGCCGGACAAGAACTTCAATCCGGCCGCTCAGCTGACCGATGTCACCAAACAGCGCATGGAGGCGATGGGAACAGGAAGCGAGTCTGTCGAGCGCTGGGCGCATCACCAGAAGACATGATCGACCGATTATCGCTACCAATCGTCATCCGTCGTCCGAGCACTGGCGGTCGGCTGCCCGTTCGAAGTCTGGAACGGGTCGTTCTTGCGCGTCCTCGGACGTCAGCGCGAGGCCGTTGCTTTCGATGTCGGCGATGAGCCAGTCCATTTCGAGGATCTCCCGGCGCTGCGCTTCGCCGATTTCAACCGCAAGTTCGCAGACGCGGACATCCTGCAGCTGTGCTCGCTCGGATCGGGTGATCGCGAGCGAGTGATGCGGAATCATTGCGCGCATGTACGCGGTGTCGTCGACGGTGATCTGGCTGCGGTCGAGGGCGATGCCTCCTCCGAGGAGGAGAACGCTGACGATGATGACCGCAATGTTCGCTTTCCTGTGCTTGTACATGTTGAGCATCCAGGCCAGCATGACCAGCCCCATGGCGCCGCCCATAGTGAGCGCCATGAAGACGCGGCTTTCGCTGAAGCGTATGTGCCCCCATTCCCACACTCCAGCGAACATCGTCCAATACATCACGACCATGCCGGTGAGAATCATCGCCGCGAATCGCAAGTACATCGTCAGCGATCCGTGCTTTTTCGCCCCTGCTTGTCGTCCATTTGTTTCGTGCGCGTCCTTCGACATATTCCTCACCTGTCGTCTCAGCTCGTTGCGCGGTAGCGCGATTGATGACGACGTGTGGGGTAAGAGCGCTCGCTAGTCTGCTTCGGCTCGGTCAACGGGCATCACTGGATTGATGCGGGTAGCGAAGAACTGCACGACGCCGTCGAGGTGGCTATTCAGAGGGTTGCGAGGAGCGCGGCGCAGGCATCTTCGCATCGCCGGCAGGCCGCAGCACACACCGTGCAGTGTTCGTGCATCGTGTGCTTCTCGCACTCGTCGGCGCAACTCGCGCATGCCGTGCGGCACGCTTCGAGGGTTGCGCGGGTGAGGTTGGCGTCGTACCCGGTGTGCCTGGACAGGATGCGTCCGGTGGTTTCGCAGAGGTCGGCGCAGTCCAGGTTCGTGCGGATGCACTTCGTCAGCTCGGCAACCATTTCCTCGCTCAGGCACGCGTCGGCGCATGCGGTGCATGATTGCGCGCACTCAACGCACGCCTCGATACACTCCACCAGCACCTCCCGGTCAGCCTGACCAAGGTCCTTCGGGTAGGTGCGAAGCATTTCCGCCGCGACAGTCATAGTGGCTCCTCTCGTCATTGTGGAGTCTTCAAACTACGACCGCACCTCGCTCCCGAGGACCCCGTTGAATACCCCGGGAGGGCATGGTAGTTCAGCGGCAGATCATCGTCGCAGCGATTGCAGTGCGGTGACGATTATTCCGTTTCTGCAGCGTGACCGGGTGGAGCTCGAAGGATCAGAGCCAGGGCGACAATGACCATGATTACGGCGATGTCAAAGCTGGCGATCGTGTACGTCCACCAAGCGACGTCGGTCGATTGGGCATCACTGATCAGATGCGCGAGCGCGAGGGCTGGACCGCAGATCAAGAGCATATATCCAAGACGCACGAGCCTTCGATGCGTCCGCTCCGCGGGACTGCGACGCGAAGGCGCGCCGGGTGAGGACGAGTGCACGGCCGTCAGATGGTGTAGCGGGTCGAAGGGTGATCTGGAGCCGGTGGGGGTCATCAGAAGATCGCTCCAATCGCGAGAAAACTAGCAGCGGCGAGGAGGGCAACGGCGATCGTCGCCACGATGACGAACAACACGAGGTTCCGAAAGGGGTTCTTGGGCGCTTTCACGAGGAATCCTTGGGCACGGGCCGCGTTATTGGGCGGGACTCAGCACAGTGGTGCTGTCCGGTGAGACTTCAACGATGCCCCGGTCATCGACGAGGATGACGCGGTCGTCGATGACAGTGAGGGCTTGAACGGCGCCTTGGAGCGATTCGAGCTGATGCCAGGTTCCATTTTCATCCTCTGTCCACAGGACGCCATCGGTGCCTGCGCCGAGAAGAGTGCCGTCGGTGCGAGCCTCCAGCGCGTAGAGCACAGGTGTTCCGTCGACTGGAGTGAATGTGTTACCGCCGTCGCTGCTGAAAAGAACGCCTTCTTCGGCTGCAGCGTACAAACCGGATTCGGTGACCGCGAGATCAGCGGCGCCGAGGGACGCACGCTCCGTCCAGTTGTTTCCCTCGTCTGTGCTGGTGAGCAGGTTCACTTGGCTAGAGGGGACGCCGTAGAGGGTGCCGTCCGGGGCTGCGGTGAGGATGTGGAAGTCGGTGGTTCCGTTGAGAGCAATAGGCGACCAAGTGTTCCCGTAGTCGTCGCTGCGGATGATGCCGAGGTTGGGCGATCCGAGTTCGGCCGGGGTCTTTTCGCCGGGATGCCCGGAGGCGAACAGCGCGTCTCCCGAGACCGTGAATCCCATGGCGTCGAAGGCGTGACCGCCGATCGGGCCGGAGATATCCCCATCGGGTGTGAGAGTGAAGATTCCGTTGTGCGTGGCCACCAGCAGATCATCGCCCCGGGGATCTTCAGCGATGCCGTGGATGTGGTCGATGCGGGGAGCTGAGTCCGGGTTGCCGAGCGGTGTCGCGGTGCATCCGGTGGCGACAGTCGCCAGGACGGTCACAGTGACGGTTGCGAGAAGGAGTGAGCGTTTCATGATGGTTTCCGTTAGTGGCCTCAAGCGGGCCTGGCTTCACGACGCGCAGCAAGAGCACGCCGACGTCTGACTGCTGCCGCAATGGGGCAGCACGGATGACACAGATCCGGGCGGGACGATCGGATACCGGCCCGCCCGGAGGATTCCTACAGCTGGCCGAGGAGTTCCTGCATCGTGGCGATCTCCGCCGTCTGGTCGTCGATCACCTGTTGCGCGAGCTCGAGGACGTCCGGGTTCTGCGCATCATCAAGCGCCGTCTGCGCCATGTCGACGGCACCTTCGTGGTGCACGATCATCTGCTCCAGGAACAGGCTGTTCGCCTCGACAGCATCCGCGCGCTCCAACATGGTCATGTCCTCTTCGGACATCATGCTGTCGTCACCGCCCATCGAACCGTGATCCATGCCTCCCATGGAGTCGGGGTCGTACTCCACACCCCAGTCTTCGAGCCATCCGAGCATCTTGTCGATCTCGGGGCCCTGCGCCGCCTTGATCTGCTCGGCAAGTTCCACCACGCGTGCGTCGGCACCGTCTTTAGCGAGCAGCATGTCGGCCATCTCGATCGCCTGCTCGTGATGAGGGATCATCATCGTGACGAACATCTCGTCAGCCTCGTTCGCTGCCGAAGTCGACGACGACTGAGACGGGGAGGTGGATTCGCTGGACGGTGCCGTGCTGTTGTCAGCGCAGCCGGTGAGAACCAGCGCAAGGGTCAGTACACCCGTACTGACAGCAATGGGAAGCTTCTTATTCATGGTTGTTCCTTCGATACGTCGTGTGAGGGTTCGCAAATGATGGCGCCAGACGGCGCCAGGAATCCGACCCATCAGGGTCGGCGGCGACTACTCAGGTGCGACTTATCGAAAGGAACGTCAGCGAGGGTGCCCGGGGAAGGATCCCGATCGCTTCCCATCTCACCAGGCTTACGGCGCGGTGAAGGGGCAGCCGGTGACGCTGAATCAATATCGGAGGGAGGAGGAGAAGCAGACCGGCAAGCAACGCCAGCACGCACGCAGTCAGCATCTCGTTGTGACCCTGCCCATGTCCGGTGCTCACATGACATGCACCCTCACACGCGGTGGACTCGCTCGCGACCGTTGACGCCGCTGCGGTGGCGTGCTCCTCCCCAGCTGCGGAGTGGGTGAGTCCGACGGATCCGTGTCCCGCAGGTTCGGAGGTGAAGGTGTGCATCGCCAGCAAGCCGACGATAACCATCAGCGTGGCCCCGCCGAGCATCAACAACGCGCGCAACGACAACTGCGGACGTGCGCCACGAACTGCGACGTGCATGCTCGGCCTCCTCCGTTCCGTCCAGGATGCTAACACCACGATCTATGCGGGCCGCCCGCCCTGGTCCTTCAGCGCCGCCATGTACATCCTAGTGCGAAATACCCCCAGGGGGTATATCGTTAGGCACACCGACGCCGCACTCCGGTGTTTGAGAGAAGGAGAAACAAAACATGTCAGACTCCACTGGATCCTGCTGCAGCCCCAACAGCCACGGTTCCGTCGACGCCGAAGGACGCAAGGATCTCCTCACCCCACCCGCGGAGGATCTCGCCGAATGTCCTGTGATGGTAGGCAGCACCGTCATCAAGGCGGATGCAGAAGCTGCCGGCCTGTACCGCGATTACGACGGCACCCGGTACTACTTCTGCTGCGCTGGATGCGGGCCTGCGTTCGACGCCGACCCGGCTAAGTACGCCACCGCTGCTGCCTGACACTGTTTCACCGTGCGGGGCACGCCACACAAGTCAGCCCCACGGTTCTCAATTCCGAGGAGGATAGGCCCATGAGCCACTCGCGTAACGACGGCGCGGAGCACACCCACGCCCACCACGACCACGCGGCGTCGACCCCCGCAGTGACGACCGACACTGACCACGATGCGCACGCGGGACATCAAGCAATGGCGCATGCACCGCAGTCAGACGCCGCCGCGCACAGTCATAGAGACCACGGAAGCGACAACGCGCCCTCCGGGCATAACACCCACGCTGGACACGGCGGTCATGCAGGCCATGGCGACCACGTCGGGCAGTTCCGTCGCCTGTTCTGGATCATGCTCGTCCTCGCTGTCCCCACGGTCGCGTTGTCGGGCATGTTCTCGATGATCCTGGGCTACACCCTCCCCGATATTCCGGGTCTGTCATGGGTATCCCCGGTGCTGGGCACTGTCATGTACGCGTGGGGTGGAAAGCCGTTCCTCGTCGGTGCAGTCAGCGAGCTCCGCGCTCGCAAGCCCGGCATGATGCTACTCATTGGCCTCGCGATCACCGTCGCGTTCGCCGCCTCCTGGGGCGCGACGCTCGGGGTGCTCCATCACGAACTCGACTTCTGGTGGGAGCTCGCCCTCCTCATTGTCATCATGCTTCTCGGGCACTGGATCGAGATGCGCTCCCTCGCCCAGACGACTTCCGCCCTGGACTCACTCGCCGCTCTTCTCCCGGATGAGGCAGAGCGCGTCGAGAATGACCAGGTCGTCACGGTCTCACCGTCCGATCTCGTCGTCGGTGACGTCGTCATCGTACGGCCGGGTGGTAGCGTCCCCGCGGACGGGCGCATCGTCGACGGACGGGCTTCGATGGACGAGTCCATGGTCACGGGCGAGTCCCGCACCGTGGAACGCGGCAGCGGCGACCACGTCACAGCCGGCACCGTTGCCACCGATTCCGGGCTTCGCGTCGAGATCACCGCGACCGGCGACGACACGACCCTCGCCGGCATCCAACGTCTCGTCACTGAAGCGCAAAGCTCGTCTTCTCGTGCTCAGCGCCTCGCTGACACCGCCGCCGGATGGCTGTTCTGGTTCGCCCTGGGTGCTGCGGCGATCACCGCGATCGTCTGGACGTTGGTCGGCTTGCCTGACGCTGCTGTCATCCGCACGATCACGGTGCTCGTCATCGCGTGCCCGCACGCCCTGGGCCTGGCCATCCCGCTGGTCGTCTCCATCGCCACCGAGCGCGCCGCCCGGGGCGGCGTGCTCGTCAAGGACCGGCTCGCTCTCGAGAGCATGCGCACCGTCGATACAGTGCTGTTCGACAAGACCGGCACCCTCACCAAGGGCGAGCCCGTCGTCTCCGAGGTCTCCGTTGCCGATGGCGCCGACCCTGACCGGGTGCTCGCGCTGGCGGCCGCCGCAGAGGCCGACAGCGAGCACCCGCTCGCGAAGGCCATCGTCCGCGCGGCCGCCGACAGGAAGCTCACCGTCCCCCGAAGCGTCGAGTTCACCTCGTCACCTGCTGTGGGCGTTACGGCGACCGTTGAGGGGAAGATCATCCGAGTCGGGGGACCTCATCTGCTGTCCGAGGAGAACGCCGATGAGCTTCCGGTCGCCGATCAGTGGCGTGCGGATGGCGCGATCATCCTCCATGTCATCCAGGACGGGCGCGTCGTCGGAGCCCTGAAGCTCGCCGACGAGGTGCGTTCGGAGTCCCGGGAAGCCGTCGACGCCCTTCACGCGCTCGGCGTGCAGGTCGTGATGATCACCGGCGATGCGGATGCCGTGGCTCGGGCTGTCGCGCAAGACCTCGGCATCGACCGCGTCTTCGCCGGAGTACGCCCGGAGGACAAGGCCGCAAAGGTCCAACAACTCCAGAACGAGGGCCGTAAGGTCGCAATGGTCGGCGACGGCGTCAACGACGCCCCTGCCCTCGCGCAGGCCGACGTTGGGCTGGCGATCGGTGCGGGCACAGATGTCGCGATCGCGTCGGCTGGTGTCATCCTCGCAAGCGACGACCCCCGCTCGGTACTCTCCGTGATCGAACTGTCACGGGCTTCGTACCGGAAGATGAAGCAGAATCTCTGGTGGGCTGCCGGATACAACATCATCTCCGTCCCCCTCGCCGCCGGCGTCCTCGCCCCCATCGGATTCGTGCTCCCGATGTCGGTCGGAGCGATTCTCATGTCACTATCCACCATCGTCGTCGCTCTCAACGCCCAACTGCTGCGCCGACTCGACCTCCGCCCCGACACCACGACCCGCGTCATCCTGAACCGCTGACCACAACCGCCGGAGATCCAGATGACTGATACCGCCGTCGCTACAACATCCTGCAACCACGCAGAGCACGGGTACATCACGGACAAAGCCCGCTACCTTGCTCGCCTCAAGCGCATCGAAGGACAATCACGCGGCATCCACCGCATGGTCGAGGACGAGAAGTACTGCATTGACATCCTCACTCAGATCTCCGCACTGACCAGCGCCCTGCGGAGCGTTGCCGTCGGGCTCCTCGAAGACCACCTGCGCCACTGTGTGGCAGATGCAGCTCGCGCCGGCAGCGACATCGCCGAAGAGAAGGTCCGGGAAGCGTCTCAGGCGATCGCCCGCCTCGTTCGCTGAGTCGCGGCAGATTCGAAAGTGCCCGGACCGGTGAAGCGCAAGCAGTTCGATTCCTCGTGCGCATGTACTCGCGCTGGCTGTGTCGGCCTGCATGCGACGCGTCACCGCCCCCGCTCGACCTCTTCTTCCAACTCGTACCGGTTTAGTCGGGTCGGCGAGAACTTCCGGATGTCGACGAGCGCCGGCCGACGTGCAGGGTTCGTGGCGTCACTGAGCCACGTGTCGACATCCGCCGTCGTCTCATCGTCGTTGGCACCGCCAATCCATACGGGCTCGTCCGCGTCACTGTCGACCGGGATGATGACCACGGCATCGAGTGCTCGCATCGTCCAGGCACCGCGAAACCCCCGAGGAGCTCGAGGAGGGCAGACTGGTCAAGAGCCATCGTGCGTTGTGTCTTTCTGTGAGTAGCTTTAGTCGGTTCTCACGGACATCGCACGATGGCTCACCACGTCAACGACGTGACACTCCAAGCCTAGAACTACACAGGGGACGTCACCCGGGTCAGCTCATGCCGCCGACCGTCCGTGTCGGTGAGCACACATGCGTACCTCCGAGGCATGAGCCCTTGTAACGCCCCTGCAGGTACGGAACCAGAACCACCGGCCACACTTCCGCGCGCCAGCATCCACATCGACGAGCGCGACGCGACACGCGTCGCCTACAACGGGCGTAATTTCTCCCCGCCAACGTCGGATGGCGAATGGACTTGGGAGCGGCTTGGTGAGTTGCCCAATACGCTCTCCGCCCACCAGCTCGCGGATCATCGGTCGAAGAGGCTGCTCGTCGGCTGCATGTCGGGCGTCATCGTCTCAGATCGCTTGCCCTCATGAGCACCGTGCACGAGCATGGCCGGGGACTAGGCGATGAACTGACCAACGCGCTGATGATCGGCCTCGTCGCCATTTTCGGTGTCGCGGCAGTCCTTCGTGGCGCAGGGTCCATCTCAGCGTTCTTGGCTGGCATCGGGCAACCACAGGTCGGGATCGCCGGTGGCATCAACGTGCTCTTCGACCTCGCTGAGCCCGCGGCAGCGCTCGAAGCGCCCGGGCTCAACGCGGTCCTCTACTGGGCTGTCGCAGCGTTCATGCTCGTGCTACTCGGCTCTGTAATCGGGTGGGTCTGGGTAATGCTGCGGCGCCACTCGCGCTCCGCTGCTACTGACCCACGTCGGCTCCGGGGCACCGCGAGCGCGCACGAGGTTACGTCGAGCGCATCAACTAAGGCGCTCCTGCATCGTGCCGTCACGCTACGCCCGTCGCTGGAGCATCCCCACCCCGAGGACGTTGGCTATCTGCTCGGGTGGTCGCATGGCAAACAGATCTGGGCAAGTGTTGAAGATTCGATCCTGATCATCGGTCCGCCGCGCTCCGGTAAAGGGCTGCATGTCGTGATCCCGGCGATCCTCGATGCGCCGGGAGCGGTCGTGACGACCTCAACCCGGCCCGACAACCTCACCGTCACTCTCAGAGCCAGAGAGCGAATTGGCCCTGTCGCGGTCTTCGACCCCCAGCACCTGGCCGAAGGCATTCCCGCTGGGCTGCGTTGGTCACCCATCCGCGGGTGTGAGGATCCGCTGACTGCGATGATCCGAGCTACGGGCCTCGCTGCAGCAACCGAATTGTCCTCCGGTGGCGTCGAAGGCGGAAGTTTTTGGGAGGGCAAGACCCGCATTGCTCTTCAGACGCTCCTGCATGCCGCGGCACTCGATCACCGGAGCCCCATTGAACTCTTCCGGTGGACGCTCGACCCCGCCGCCGCCGCAGAGGCCGTCGCAGTCCTGACTGGCTCACCACTCGCTGCAACGGGATGGGCTGAATCACTGGAGGCAATGCTCGATGCTGACCCACGCACGCGCGACAGCATCTGGCAAGGCGTCTCCCTCGCACTCGCCGCACTCGGGGACCCGAGAGTACTGGATGCCGTCAGCCCGTCCGAGGGCGAACACTTCGATCCCGAACAGTTCATCCTCGACCGCGGCACGCTCTACCTACTCGCGACTGGAGCTGGCGCTGGGAACAGTGCCGCGCTCGTAGCAGCCTTCGTAGAGGACATCGTCGAAACTGCCCGACTGATGGCGGCACGCTCGCCAGGTGCGCGGCTTGATCCACCGCTCCTGCTCGCACTCGACGAGATTGGGAACCTCGCACCACTTCCGTCACTTCCTACGCTGATGGCGGAAGGCGGCGGCACCGGCATCACCACGATGCCCGTGCTCCAATCCCTTGCGCAGGCACGAAACAAATGGTCAGAGAACCAGGCTGCTGCGATCTGGGACGCCAGCATCGCAAAGATCATCCTCGGCGGAGCATCCAACTCACGCGACCTCCAGGACCTCTCTACGCTCATCGGCGAACGGGACGAGTTCACCGACTCCGTCACCCTCGGCGACTATGGCTCGCGATCCAGTCAACGCTCCATCCGACGTGTACCGATCATGCCGCCCGACCGTATCCGCACCGTCCCGTTCGGCACAGGTGTCATCTTGCTCCGATCCACCCCACCGATCATCACGGACCTGCGCCCGTGGCCGCAACGCTCCGATGGCGAGAAGCTCCGGCTGGATCGCACGGTCGTCGAGGCGCTACTGGAACGCCCTAAGCCGTAGACAGGCCTGGGTAAGGACGTGCACCTACCTGTCGCAGTGACCAAGAGATCTGGTCACCTGTACTGACAGGAAGAAGATCATGTCGATCCACACGCAGGAATCCGTCTCGGGTTTCATCGCCTCAGAGCCGCAGCTGATGTTCTCCACCAATGGGACTCCGCGACTGTACCTCCGCTTCGCACAGGAGCACTTCCGCCGCGAAGAGGACGGAACCTTTACACAGCTGGAGACGAGCTACCACCACCTCGTCATGTTTGGACGCTCCGCTGAACGTGCAGCCGCACGATTCGCGAAGGGCGACAACTTCCTCGCCGAGGGATACCAGCGCCCCGTGAGCTACGAACGCGACGGCCAGACCGTCGAGAGCGAAGAGTTCATCGCGAAACGCATCGGCCATGACACCGCACGTACCCGGTATGAGGTCGACCGATCTCCTCGAGGCGCCGATCGGAGCCGCGCCGTCAAGGAACCGAATCGTGAGATGGGCCCCCAAGTGCAATCGGCCGTGAATAGCGCGCCATCCCTCGGCCGCTAGTCCGAACTGGAGCTGCGACATGAACAATTACGACGACCCCCACGAAGGAACCGAAACACCGCATGACGAGCCGTTCGAACCTGATCTCGTTGCAGAGCCACCGCACCCGATCAACTGGAATCTGCTGACCGCGCATGACCTTGAGCAAGAACTCCTCGAACTCAACCGCTGGGTGAACTGGCTCCGGCTAGAGTACGGACTTTCGGCGGCAGTAGTTCCGCCGCTTTGGCACCGCCATCCCGAACTCGTCTGGGAACTGTCAGCGCTGCATCTGCACTGGCTCTGCGCCTATGACGCCGATCAGGACGGCTCCGCACCAATGGGCTGGCATCGCGACTTCGCCGACGCTCGCCAGCGTCTGCGCGATTGGGTCGCGGTCAGCGGCGCCCGCCTCGACCGGGATCGTCCGACGCGGCAGACCGTCTGGCCCGGCGAAGACCAGACCATCGACATCGTCGAACACGTCATCACAGACCGAGACGCAGACTTCGTCGAATTCGTTCTCGAAAAGGTACAGGAGCGCCAAGCCGCGGAAGATGCGTTCTTTGCGAGCATCGACGAACGCACCGGTGAAGTTTCATGACGGGTATCGGTCGGGTGTCCAGGCCGCGACCAGTTCGTCGGCAGCGTCCTCTCGCTCGGTTACGCGCCCCGCGACGGCTTTTTGATGCCGCGCACGAAGCATCAGCGCCAGCGCGATCGGCCCCATCAGAATGAACTTCATCGCATTCCACAGGCACAGCAAGATGATGAGGTTCAGCCATCCTGGTGCACCATCACTGATCGCAACGGAACCCCAGCCGGCCACCACCAGGTAGGGCACGGCGAGGGACATCGCAGGAACGCCCCACTTCAAGCCTCGGCGCCGCCGAATGCGCCGAAGAACGATGTTCGTGGGTGCGTAGCGCTGCAGGACAGAGTGAATAAAGCTACTAAAGGTCAGGATCGCACGAATCATAATGGGCCTCTCGTCACACGTCGTTCTCCGTCGAGGAAGCAGCATGTGTGTCGAGCGCCCGTGAGGCCGCCCCGAAGGGCCCGCAGAGTTGTAAACCTGCTTCACCTCCAGGCTACGCCTGCTCCTCACGCAACAAAAGGGTGGTTCGTGCGCACCTCCTTCGCGAGATCTCGCCGCAAAGGAGTCCGCAATGCTCACGCTCTCGAACCTTGCTAAGGATGAACGCACCGCCAGGCTGGTGCTGTCACTGATCGGTACCCCAAACGACGCCGTGACCGGCGATCTCCTTTTGAGAGTCGGCGGCGTCGAACTCATCGCCCTTATTGAGAGCAACACCTCGATTCCAGGCATGGATCGAGTGGAAGCTGCGGTCTGGCGAGATCGCTTGCGATCGGCATGGAACCCCGATCAAGTCGCCTCGCGCATGGTCGTTGAAGGCAATTGCCGGATGCTGGTTCCGGAAGACTCCGAGTGGCCAACCGTCCTCAACGACCTCGGAGGGCGCACCCCATACGCACTCTGGACAAGAGGTCGCACTGAACTCCTCACAGCCCCGCTGTCCGACCGGATCACTGTTACGGGCTCAAGGGCAGCGACCGCGTATGGCGTGCACGTCACTGAAGAACTCTCCAGCGACCTCGCACGAAGCGGCAGAAGTCTCGTTGCTGGTGGCGCCTACGGCATCGAAGCGTCCGTGCACCGGGCGGCGCTCATGAACGGTGACAACACGATCGTGGTGCTCGCTTCCGGTATCGATCGAACGTACCCGGCTGGACACGCAGATCTGATCGAGAGCATCGCCGGCCGGGGACTGCTGCTATCAGAAGTACCGCCTACGTTCAGTCCCACGCGACAGCGGTTTCTCGATCGTTCACGCATCCTCGCAGCGCTGTCGGGCGCGACCATCGTTGTCGAAGCGGGATTCCGCTCGGGCACGCTGCAGACGGCGAGAGAGGCTTCGCTCCTTGAACGTTACGTCGGTGCGGTTCCGGGACCCGTGACGAGCGCTGCCAGCGCTGGCGCCAACCAACTCCTCCAGGACCGACGCGTACGCGTCATCACCGGCGCACCCGACGTCGTGCGAATGCTTGAGGACGATACAAGCGCCCCCGAGCGAAATGCGACCCGCTCGGGGCCATCTCATGCTGTCTCGCCGCACAGCCGAGTGTTGTAGTACTCACCCAGCCGTCGGGATTTCGACCACGAGTACTCTCCGCAGCTCGTCCAGGTCGACTCGAATGAGACGCCCGACCCTGAATCCTCGGACTGTGCCATCTGAGATTCGACGTCGGATCGTCTTGGCTGAGACGCCCAAGCTCTCAGCCGCGACCGCCAACGAGACGAGGCCAGCGTCGTGCTCTTCGGAGCGGGTTCGAGCAGCCATGGTGATACCTCCGTGTGAGTGGGCTGATGACACTTCACAGGTGTCCGCGGCTGTCCGCTTACGTCGCGTCGCCCTCTTTCAGCGCTCGGGCAATGTTCTCGGCGACTCGGTCGCTCATCCGGTCGGACAGCTCACGGTCACGGTCCATGGTGGCGTGCTGGTATCGCAGCACGATGTGGATGTCGGCATGCCCACCCCGACGCATCAGCTCGGCGAGCGTCGCGCCCTCCTGAGCGAAGATCGTCAGCCCCGTGTGTCGAAGGTCGTGGAAACGGAAACGATGCGGCAGGCCGTCAACGCTGTCTCGTGCGTCGGCCCAGACGTAGCCCCACCGCGTGTTCGAGAGCGGCATGCTTCCGCGCACACTCGCGGGGATCACCGGCGATTTGGCTTCGACCGCGACGATGTCATCGAGGTGCTGCTTCAACCGACCAGTCATGAGTTTGGGGATGCTGAGCGAACGCTTGCCTGCGTCACTCTTCAGGTCGCTATAGTCGCCGGTATTGGCGTTCAGCTGACGACGCACGTGCAGTGTCGCGCTGCCGTCGTCGTGCCACTCGACGTCTCGTCGCTGCAGCCCCAAACATTCACCACGGCGCAACTGACACCATGCAGCAAGCGGCACCATGATCGCCCACTGATCGGGGACCGCCTCGTAAAGTGCCTCGACTTGCGCGGGCGTCACAACGTCCTCACCTTCGTCATGGTCAGCATCGTGACGCACCGATTCCTGGCGTGGAATGGAAACACTTGGTGCCGCGGGGATGACGCCGTCGCGGGCCGCTTGACGCAAGATCATCATGAGCACGATCAGCACCGGTCGAGTGATCCCGTTGAACTTCGACTTCGGATTCAGCGGTGCAGGGATCTTGTCGAGTCGGTCCGTCATCACCCGGATGCGGTCTGGGTCGATGTCTCGAAGAGGAGTCTCACCGAACTCGGGTACGAGGTAGCCGGTGACCTTGCCCTGATACGAACGGACGGTTCCAACCGCCCGCTTCTTGCCGCTGCGGTTCGGCTCGGTCCTGATCAGCTGCATCCAATGCTTCGAGTACTCCTCGAAACCCATCGACCGCGCCTTTTCCGCAGCCGACTCGGCACGGCGGCGCCCAGCAGTCACTGCGGTGGGTTCCCACAGGCCCCGCGAGATCTTCGTGTGGACCGCCGCGAGCCACGTGCGTGCATCCGTCTTCGTGAGAAACGTGAGCGCCTTGTCATCGTCGGTCCGGGCCGTGTACATCTCCCCATCTGGCCCGGGATAGCGCGCCTGCCAGCGGCCAGAAGGGAGCTTGCGCAGGCTGCCCCACGCCTCTCGATTCGTTGCACTCATTGTGCCCTCCCGTGGACTCGAACGGACTCTTCTGGACCGTCGTGCCATTCCGTGCCACTCGATGTAGTTGAGCGCCAGAATCCGCGTGTTTCCGCGGGCTCTGAGGGATCAGCTGATCCATGTGTGGCACGAAGTGGCACGGCTGCGATGGCATCCGGACCCGAAATTTCAGGTACCGACCCCTCTCGCTTCCATGAGGAAGGTGTGCTCGTGCCACCTGCGTGCCATTCCGAACGGGTATTCCTGGTCATCTCTGTCCTCCTCTGTCTCTGTGAAGAGGGCACGAATAAGGCCCGAACCCGCGAGATTTCGCGGATCCGGGCCTTTGACCAGGCTTTTCAGCCGAGACTCAACGAGAAACTCTTAGAAGTCCCAGTCGTCGTCCTCGGTGGCCTCGGCCTTGCCGATCACGTACGAGGAGCCCGAGCCCGAGAAGAAGTCGTGGTTCTCGTCGGAGTTCGGCGACAGAGCCGACAGGATCGCCGGGTTCACGTTGGTGACGGTCGCGGGGAACATCGCCTCGTAGCCCAGGTTCATCAGGGCCTTGTTGGCGTTGTAGTGCAGGAACTTCTTGACGTCCTCGGTCAGACCGACCCCGTCGTAGAGGTCCTGCGTGTACTGCACCTCGTTCTCGTAGAGCTCGTACATGAGGTTGAAGGTGTACTCCTTCAACTCCTCGCGACGCTCCGGCGTCTCGGTCTCCAGCCCACGCTGATACTTGTAGCCGATGTAGTAGCCGTGCACGGCCTCATCCCGGATGATGAGGCGGATGAGATCCGCAGTGTTCGTCAGCTTCGCCTTCGACGACCAGTAGATCGGCAGATAGAAGCCGGAGTAGAACAGGAAGGACTCCAGCAGCGTCGAGGCGACCTTGCGCTTGAGTGGGTCGTCACCACGGTAATAGTCCATGATGATCTGCGCCTTCTTCTGCAGATTCTGATTCTCGGTCGACCAGCGGAACGCCTCGTCGATCTCCTTCGTCGACGCGAGCGTCGAGAAGATGGACGAATAGCTCTTGGCGTGCACCGACTCCATGAAGGCGATGTTGGTGTACACCGCCTCTTCATGCGGCGTGATCGCATCGGGGATCAGCGAGACCGCGCCGACCGTACCCTGGATCGTGTCGAGCAGCGTGAGGCCGGTGAACACGCGCATCGTGAGCAGCTGCTCGTCGGGGGTGAGCGTGTTCCACGACTGCACGTCGTTGGACAGCGGCACCTTCTCAGGCAGCCAGAAGTTGCCGGTGAGACGGTTCCAGACCTCGAGGTCCTTCTCGTCCTCGATGCGGTTCCAGTTGATCGCGCTGACGTGATCGACCAGCTGCAGCTTCGGTGAGGGTGTCATCATCCTTCATTCCTGTTCTAGAAAAACCCTGATCAGAGCATTAGAGCATGCAGCTGACGCACTCAGACATGTCGGTCCCCTCGAGGGCCATCTGGCGCAGACGGATGTAGTAGATCGTCTTGATGCCCTTGCGCCAGGCGTAGATCTGAGCCTTGTTGATGTCGCGGGTGGTGGCGGTGTCCTTGAAGAACAGCGTCAGCGACAGCCCCTGGTCGACGTGCTGGGTCGCGGCGGCGTACGTGTCGATGACCTTCTCGTAGCCGATCTCGTACGCGTCCTGGTAGTACTCCAGGTTGTCGTTCGTCATGAACGGCGCCGGGTAGTAGACGCGACCGAGCTTGCCCTCCTTGCGGATCTCGACCTTCGAGGCGATCGGGTGGATCGACGAGGTCGAGTTGTTGATGTAGGAGATGGAGCCCGTCGGCGGCACGGCCTGCAGGTTCTGGTTGTAGATGCCGTGCTTCTGGATGCTGTCCTTCAGCTCGGTCCAGTCGGCCTGCGTCGGGATGCTGTGTCCGGCGAAGAGCTCCTTGACCTTCTCGGTCTCGGGCACCCAGGCGCGCTCGATGTACTTGTCGAAGAACTCCCCCGACGCGTACGTCGAGTCCTGGAAGCCGTCGAAGGCCTCGCCGCGCTCGATGGCGAGCTTGTTCGAGGCGCGCAGCGCGTGGAACAGCACGGTGTAGAAGTAGATGTTCGTGAAGTCGATGCCCTCTTCGGACCCGTAGAACACGTGCTCGCGAGCGAGGTAGCCGTGCAGGTTCATCTGGCCGAGGCCGATGGCGTGCGAGCGGTCGTTGCCGTCCTCGATCGAGCGGACCGACGAGATGTGGCTCTGGTTGCTGACCGCGGTCAGACCGCGGATGGCCGTTTCGACGGTCTTGCCCAGGTCGCCGGCATCCATCGCCAGGGCGATGTTCATCGAGCCGAGGTTGCAGGAGATGTCCTTGCCGATCTGGTCGTACGAGAGGTCCTCGTTGTACGTGGTCGGCGTGTTCACCTGCAGGATCTCGCTGCAGAGGTTGGACATGTTGATGCGACCCTTGATCGGGTTCGCCTTGTTCACCGTGTCCTCGAACATGATGTACGGGTAGCCGGACTCGAACTGGATCTCGGCGACGGTCTGGAAGAACTCGCGCGCGTTGATCTTCGTCTTCTTGATGCGCGGGTCATCCACCATCTCGCGGTACTTCTCGGTCACCGAGATGTCGCCGAACGGCACACCGTAGACCTTCTCGACGTCGTACGGCGAGAAGAGGTACATGTCCTCGCCGTTCTTGGCGAGCTCGAACGTGATGTCGGGAACGACGACCCCCAGCGAGAGGGTCTTGATACGGATCTTCTCATCGGCGTTCTCGCGCTTGGTGTCGAGGAAGCGCATGATGTCGGGGTGGTGCGCGTTCAGGTAGACCGCACCGGCGCCCTGACGGGCCCCGAGCTGGTTGGCGTAGCTGAAGCTGTCTTCGAGCAGCTTCATGACGGGGATGATGCCGGAGGACTGGTTCTCGATCTGCTTGATCGGTGCACCGGACTCGCGGATGTTGCTGAGCAGCAGCGCGACGCCGCCGCCGCGCTTGGACAGCTGCAGCGAGGAGTTGATGCCGCGGGAGATGGACTCCATGTTGTCTTCGATGCGCAGCAGGAAACAGCTGACGAGCTCGCCGCGCTGCGCCTTGCCCGAGTTGAGGAACGTCGGCGTCGCCGGCTGGAAGCGGCCGGAGATGATCTCCTCGACGAGGTCGATCGCGACCTGCTCATCGCCATCGGCGAGACCGAGGGCGGTCATCACGACGCGCTCCTCGAAGCGCTCCAGGTAGCGCTTGCCGTCGAAGGTCTTCAGCGTGTAGCTGGTGTAGTACTTGAACGCGCCGAGGAAGGTCTCGAAGCGGAACTTCTTCGAGTAGGCCAGGTCGGTGAGCTTCTGGATGAACTCGAACGAGTACTTCTCGAGGAGCTCGCCCTCGTAGTACTCCTTCTCCACCAGGTAGTCCAGACGCTCCTTGAGGGAGTGGAAGAACACCGTGTTCTGGTTCACGTGCTGCAGGAAGAACTCCTGCGCGGCGCGCTTGTCGGCGCCGAACTGGATCTTGCCGTTCGCGTCGTAGAGGTTCAGCATCGCGTTCAGCGCGTGATAGTCGAGCCCCTCGTATGCGGGGTTGACCTTGAAGTCGACCTGCTCGGTCACTGCCTGCTCTTCAACTGCGGTGTCCACCATCGTTCCAATCCGTCGCTCACGCGATCGACATCATCCGACGTGCCGAATACTTCTAGCCGGTACAAGTGCGGCACATGACACTTGCGGCTGACGATCTCTCCGGCGAGACAGAACGAATCGCCGAAATTGGTGTTCCCTGCGGAGATGACCCCGCGGATCAGGCTGCGGTTGTGCTCGTCGTTGAGGAACCGGATGACCTGCTTGGGAACAGCGCCCTTCTCCTCGCCGCGTCCCTGACCGCCCCCGTAGGTGGGGGTGACGAGCACGTAGGGCTCGTCGATGACGAGCGGCTCGTCGTTTCGGTGCAGGGGGATGCGGCGGGCGGGAAGGCCGAGCTTCTCGATGAATCGTGCGGTGTTACCCGAGATGCTCGAGAAGTAGACAAGAAGCGGGGCGGATGTCGCTACTGCGCTCATGCCCCACCTCCTGGTTCCCTGTTCCTGTCGAAGCTCTACGCGAGACGGGCCGCGAGCTCGTCGATCTTGTCAGGACGGAAGCCCGACCAGTGCCCCTCGTCGGTGACGACGACCGGCGCCTGCATGTACCCCAGCGCCTTGACCTGCTCGAGCGCCGATGCGTCCTCGGAGAGGTCGTGGATCTCGTATTCGATGCCCTTCGCGTCCAACGCGCGGTACGTGGCGTTGCACTGTACGCAAGAAGGCTTCGTGTAAACCGTGATCGACATGATTCTGGCTTCTTCCCCTCGGATCTCAAGTGTTCTCCCGGCAGACCCCCCGCCGGACTTCAATACTACATATGGGGACGGACATTAGGACTGACCACTAGGGGTAGTAGTTACATCCGTGTAGTTTTCCACCGCTCTCCCCTGTTACAACACAGGTTGTCCACGGTTCCTTCCACAGCCTGAGCCCCTCGGAGAGGGCTCCCGAACCGCATGTTCTCGCGGCTTCTGCACCCCCGTCGCGGATTCATCCACAGGCGGCACGATACGAGGGGTCACCGACATCCGATTTCCTGTGGAGAACTCCCTTCGGCGTGTCGCGGCGTGTCGCCGGCGTTGCCCTCTCGCGGGTCACCGCGCGCCCCGGATAGTGTTCTGACGTGGCCGGATATCGGGACCTTCTACGCACACCGGGCGTCGGGCGCATGATCGCCGCTCAGCTCGTGGCGCGGCTGCCCAACGGCATGATCAGCCTCGCGATCCTCATGCACGTCGAGCAGCGGACCGGATCCTACGGCGCTGCGGGACTCGTGCTCGCCGCGGCGTCGGTCGGGCAGGCCATCGCCGGCCCCGTCACCAGCCGTTGGATGGGTGCCTGGGGAATGCGTCGCGTGCTCACGCTGACGCTCCTCGTCTGCACCATGTCCGTGCTCGCACTCGCGCTGCTGCCGCTGAGTCTGCCCGGCTACATGGCACTCGCGCTGCTTGCCGGGCTGTCCACGCCACCGGTGCAGTCGGCGGTGCGCACCATCTACCCCAAGCTCGTCAACGCCGGTCAGCTCACGCCGCTGTTCTCCTTGGATGCGTCGCTGCAGGAGATCATCTGGATCGTCGCCCCGGTGGCGATCACCTTCGTCTCCACCCAGGTCGGCACCGTGCAGGGGCTGCTGATGGTCGCGATCATCCTGGTCGTGGGCGGCGCCTGGTTCATCCTGTCCCCCGAGGTGGGGCGCGTGCGCATTCCGCGCAGCCGCCGCGCGTTCGGCCTGGTCGTGCTCAAACCGCCGGTCATGCTCGCGACTGTGATCGGGTTCCTGCTGATCGGCGCATGCTCGGCCGTCGAGGTCGGGGTCGTCGCCACGTTCGGCCACGGCGGCGTGGAGGCCGGGCTCGTGCTGGCGGTGTTCTCGGTCGGCAGCCTCGCCGGCGGACTCGCGTTCGGGCACATCCCGATCGGTCCGTGGGCGATGGCTCGGCGTCTGCTGATCGTCACGGTCGGCCTGATCCTGACGATGCTGTCGCTGAACGTGCTCTGGATCGGCGGCACGCTGCTGCTGGCCGGCCTGGGCGTCGCCCCTGTGCTGGCCGTGCTGTTCGCGATCACGACCGCGAGTGTGAAGTTCAGCGAGACTGCCGAGGCGTTCGGCTGGGCGGGCACCGGCCAGCTCATCGGCGCGGCCGCGGGCTCCGCGGTGGCCG
>JBARWR010000070.1:0-2010 GCA_049646915.1 Microbacterium sp. | reverse complement strand
ACCGCCGCGCACCTGTTCATCACGCTCCAGCGCCTGACCGCCGACCCAAAAGCGCACGGGGCAGCCTGAGCTTCTACGGCACCCTCCGCGAACTCCAAACCGCGGTAATCCGCCTACTCAGCTGCTGCCCCTACTGCCAACGAGCTGGACCAACCTAACCAAGTACTACTAGAGGGTCTGGAGCGCTCCATCCGGAGGTTCGGCCCCCCGGCTATCTGCTACACGATTCCCACCTTTCACAACCCGACCGGCACCAGCCTCTCGGAGGAGAAGCGCGGGGCGCTGGTCGAGCTGTCTCGTCGTCACGGCTTCCGCATCATCGAGGACGATCCGTACAGTCAACTGCGCTTCTCAGGATCACCGGAGCCAAGCCTGCTCTCCCTGGACCCGGAGAGGGTGATCCATCTGACCTCGCTGAGCAAGACCATCGCGCCGGGCCTGCGGTGCGGAGCGGTCGTGCTGCCAGAGGACCTCATCGATTCGACCGTCCGCATCGTCACCGGCATGTACATCGCTCCGGGACAGCTCGCCCAGGCTACGGCCGCCCTGATCGTGGGTAGTCCCGCGTATGAACAGGGACTGACCAGAGCCGTCGACGAGTTGCGCAGACGTCGCGATGTGGTCCTTTCCGGGCTCGGTGAGATCGGATGGGAATGCGACCCTCCTGCCGGCGGCTACTTCGCGTGGCCGTATACGGGTGACGTCGATACGACCCGGTTGAGCCGTGCGGCTCAGAGGGTCGGTGTCATCGTGGTCCCGGGAAACAGTTTCTATCTCGATCACGGGGGACGTCACCGTCTTCGCCTCACCTGGGCCGCATTGAACACGACAGAGCTGGCCGAGGCATTGAACCGGCTCTCCGCCGCAGTGACGTCGGTCCGCCGACGATCTCAGGCTCCAGAAAAGGAGTGACACACCGAATACTGTGAACGAAAGGAAGCATCGTGAACCAGAAGATCGCCATCGCCTCGTCGGACGCACCGACGCCGTTCAGCGCCGGTCATTACTCGCCCGCAATCATCGCGGGAGGTCTCGTCTTCGTGTCGGGCCAGGGCCCCATCCTGCCCGACACGAAGAAGATCCTGCGCGGCAGCGTCGCAGAGCAAGCGGAGCTGACCATCGACAATCTCAGTGCACTGCTCACCGCTGCCGGATCCGACCTCACAAGAATCGTCAAGGCCACCATCTACCTGAGTGATCTCGCCGACTGGGGGATCGTCGACCAGATCTGGGGAGAACGGGTCGGCGGCATACGCCCTGCTCGGAGCACCGTCGGCGTCTCCCTCCTTGCCGGAATGGACGTCGAGATCGATGTGATCGCATTCGGCGCGTCAACGGAGTGATGCATTCGACTGGTCTTCGGTAGACACTCCACAGACGCCCATGTCCTACGCTTGCTCAGGGCCGGACGCATCCGGCCCAGCATGGGCACGTCAGGAGGACTCGGTCTTGGAAGATGCACAGCATACGCAGCAGGCTCGAACGCTGCTCGCGATCGACCCCCTCCTCGCGATCGATGCCGGTCAGACCGGCATCAAAACGCGCCTGATCCGGGCCGACGGGTCCACCCACGACGACCTGTTCCCCGGGGTGCTCACCGACCGGCCGCTGCTGCCGCAGCTGGCAGGCGTGGTCGAGTCGGCGCTGCGCTCCACCGACGTCGTCCCGCCGACAGTCACCTTCGGCGTCTCCGGCCTGACGGATGCGGATGCCGAAGCGGCCGCGCTGCTGCAGCATCCGGCCCTCATCGGCGTCGACCGCGTGGTCGTCACGCACGACTCGGTCACCTCGTTCCTCGGCGTGCTCGGCGACCAGTACGGGGCGGTCGTCGCCGCGGGAACCGGCGTGGTCACCCTGGGCGTCGGACCGGAGCACTCCGCCCGCGTCGACGGGTGGGGCTACATCATGGGAGACGCGGGCAGCGGGTACTGGATCGGACGTGCGGCGCTGGATGCCGTCATGCGCGCCTTCGACGGACGCGGCCCCGCCACCGCGCTGACCGCGGTGGTG
>JBARWR010000069.1:0-5138 GCA_049646915.1 Microbacterium sp. | reverse complement strand
GCGTGGAAGCGTGCGAACCTCCCCGGCGCGGATGCCGCGCGCGGCGACCAGCTGTTGACCCGCTATGGCACGCGCGCCGCCCAGGTGTGGCAGCACATCGAGCAGGAGCCGGATCGCCCGCTGGGCGGCGGTGCGCTCTCGGTGCGCGAGCTGGAGTGGATGGTCGAGAACGAGATGGTCGTGCGGCTGGCCGATGTGGTGCTCCGTCGCACCAGCATCGCCTTCACAGGCGACATCACCGGGGAGCTGCTCACCGAACTCGCTGATGCACTGGCGCCGCTGATGGGTTGGGAGGCCGATCGTCGTGATGCCGAGATCGAGGCTTCCGTGCAGATCCTCAACGACGCGCACGGTCTGTCGATCGAGGTCCCCGCGCGCCGCTGAGCTCCCGGGTGCGATCGACACGACGATGAAAGAATGCGGGTCACCGATGTCCCGCTGAAGGAGAGCAGCATGGCCCAGTACGTTCTGTCGATCGACCAGGGCACCACGTCCAGCAGGGCGATCATCTTCGATCACGCGGGCACCGTCGTGGCATCCGGTCAGAAGGAGCACGAGCAGATCCTGCCGCGCGCCGGCTGGGTCGAGCACGATCCGGTCGAGATCTGGCAGAACGTGCAGGAGGTCATCGGACTGGCGCTGACCCGCGCGCACCTGACCCGCCACGACATCGCGGCGGTCGGGATCACCAATCAGCGCGAGACCGCAGTCGTCTGGGACCGCGGTACGGGCGAGCCGGTGTACAACGCGATCGTCTGGCAGGACACCCGCACGCAGGAGATCGTGGATCGCCTGGCCGCGGACGGCGGCATCGACCGCTTCGCCGACGTCGTCGGCCTGCCGCTGGCGACCTACTTCTCGGGCACGAAGATCGCCTGGATCCTCGAGAACGTCGACGGCGCCCAGGAGAAGGCGGATGCCGGAGAGCTGATGTTCGGCACGACCGACACCTGGGTGCTGTGGAACCTCACCGGCGGTGTGAACGGCGGCGTGCACGCGACCGATGTCACCAACGCGTCGCGCACGATGTTCATGGACCTGGAGACGCTGCAGTGGCGCGACGACATCCTGGAGGCATTCGGCGTGCCGGTGTCGATGATGCCGGAGATCCGGTCGTCTTCAGAGGTGTACGGTACGGCGGAGAACTCGTCGCTGCTGCGCGAGACCCCGATCGCCGGCATCCTGGGCGACCAGCAGGCGGCGACGTTCGGACAGGCGGCGTTCCAGGCCGGCGAAAGCAAGAACACCTACGGCACCGGCTGCTTCCTGATCTTCAACACCGGCGAGGAGATCGTCCGCTCGAAGAACGGGCTGCTGACCACGGTCGGCTACAAGCTCGGCGACGCGCCGACCCGCTACGCCCTGGAGGGGTCCATCGCCGTCGCGGGTTCGCTGATCCAGTGGCTGCGCGATCAGCTCGGGCTGATCTCGTCCGCGCCCGAGGTCGAGAAGCTCGCCTCTCAGGTGGAGGACAACGGTGGCGTCTACATCGTCCCGGCGTTCTCGGGCCTGTTCACGCCGTACTGGCGCCCGGACGCCCGTGGCGCGATCGTCGGGCTGACGCGCTTCGCCAATCGCAACCACATCGCCCGCGCAGCGCTCGAGGCGGTCGCGTTCCAGACGCGCGACGTGCTGGATGCCGTCAACGCGGATGCCGAGGTGGAGCTGAAGGAGCTCAAGGTGGACGGCGGCATGGTCGCCAACGATGCGCTGATGCAGTTCCAGGCGGATGTGCTGGGGGTGAGCGTCGTGCGGCCGGAAGTCGCCGAGACGACCGCCCTGGGCGCCGCGTACGCGGCCGGTCTCGCCGTCGGCTTCTGGAAGGATCTGGATGAGCTGTCCGCCAACTGGCGGGAGGACCGTCGGTGGGAGCCGACGATGGACCCGGCCGAGCGCGACCGCCAGCTGCGCCTCTGGCGCAAGGCCGTCACGAAGTCGATGGACTGGGTGGACGACGACGTGCGCTGAGACCGACTCAGCGCGACTCGCCGCGGGTCCCTGAGTCGGTCGATGCACCCTCCAGCGCTCTGGCCAGTCCTGCGCGCGAGCGCAGGCCGCGTTTGCGCAGGATGCGCGCGACGTGACTCTCCACGGTGCGGATGCTGAGGTGGAGCATCTCCGCGATCTCGCGATTGCTCAGTCCGTCCGCCACGAGATCAGCCACGACCAGCTCGCGCGGAGTGAGCGGCTGCACGGCATCCGCTGCCTTGTCGACGGCGAGCCTGCGCAGCCAGGTCCGCGCGTTGCACGCGTACAGGGGTGCACCCGCGCTGCTGAAGTGCGCGACCGCCAGCTCGCCGGCCCGTTCAGCGTCCGCGCCGTTCCCGCTGGCGAGCAGAACATCCGCCTGGAAGAGTGCGACCTGACCGGACAGGTACGGCACTCCGAAGCGCTCGCCCAGTTCCCGCGCACGATCCGCATGCGCGTGGGCGGCGGCCGCATCCCCCTCGCGCAGCGCGAGCTCTCCGAGACCGATGTGCTTCTGGATGCCGAACACGTCGCGGTCGTCGGCGACGAGCACGGAAGTGTCGGTGGGAATGCCGAGCCTGATCTCGACGCGAGCCCGGAACAGGGCGGCAACCTGCCTCCACCACCACGTGCGGGGCGGATCGAGCACCGACAGTCGCTGATACCACCGCTCAGTTGCGGCGCGATCCGGCGAGGCGACGAGTGCGGCCGTCGTGGCCAGCGGGATGACATCGGGCCAGTCGTACCGCCTCGCCGCATCGATCGCTTTGTCCACGAGATCGAAGGTCTCCTCGATGCGTCCGAGCGGGATGAGCAGAAACGCGAGGATCGAGTACAGGTGCGGCAGGGCATGGAATCGACCGTTGCGCTCCGCGAGCAGGATCGCCCGCTGCACGAACGACGCGCCACCCGCGAAATCGCCGACCATGTGCGCGCTCCAGCCCGCCGCGGTCACGGCGCCGATGACAGGCAGCAGCTCCGACGCCGGCATCGCATCGAACCCGTCTCTCGCCGCGTCGTACGGGGCTCTGGCGCTGCGGACGTCTCCCTGCCGCAGGTGCGCGAGCGCGGTGAGCGCCGACAGGGCTGCGGTCACTCCTGGTGCGGAGCCGGAGCGCGCCGCCTTCTCGATGAGAGCTGCATCCTGAGTGTCCTCGTGCATCACCATGAGCGTGGCCGCCTCGATCGCCACCTGGGGGTGCAGCTCCCAATCCGGCACCTCCCGCACCACCTCGATCGCCTCGTCGGGCCGGCCCTGGATGCGCAGCGATTGGATCAGAAGAGCTGTCGCCTCTTTCGCGGGATCGTCCGCTTCGACCAGCGCGCGCAGCATCGCTTCGGCACATCGTGGCTTCCCGTCGATCAGCAGGGCTCTGGCCAGCATCAGATCCCGGCCGTGATGCGGGATGCGCGTAGTGCGCTCCAGCAGCTTCACGGCGCTGCGCGGTGCCGTGCTCATGAGCATCGCCGCTCCTTCGAGCATCACGTCGACTTCGCGCTCGGTCAGGTGCGCACCGAGTTCACGCAGGTGCATCGCCCGATCGACCGGGCCCGGCATCCGCTCGGCGGCGATGCGATGCATCCGCTGCCTTGTCGTGGAGTCCATGTCACGATGTGCGGCGGCGCGGATCAGCGGATGCAGGATCTCCAGCTGCAGCGGATCGGTGAGTCCACGGCCGGCGAGCTGATCGGAGGCCTCCAGCAGCGCACCCCCGTCGTGGATCCCCGTCAGCTCCACCAGCGTCGATGGCGGTGGCGGCGGGGTGAGCGAAAGGGCATGCAGGAGCGTCCGCGCCGGGGCCGGCAGGTCCGCGATCTCGATCTTCAACCACGAATCCAGCACTTCGGAGATGTCGATGGCATCGGACGCGGATCGTTGGCGCGATCCCTGACTGCCGTCTGCGAGAAGCCGCAGATACAGGGGGTTGCCCGCACCCATGCGCAGGACCGCCGGGTCATCCGATCCCCACTGCTGCAGAAGGAGCCGTGCGCTGTCGTCCTCGAGCGGCGCGAGCGAGATCCGCGAGACCACGCGTCCGCCTCGCACTGCCGCGCGCAGCAGTCGTTCCGGCACGAGTGACGAGCGATGCACGAAGAGGAATCGGATGCTGCCTGAGATCGGTGTGGACAGCATCTCGGCCAGCAGGTCGAGTGAGTCCGTGTCCAGCCATTGCGCGTCGTCGACGACGATGAGTGCGGATTCCGGCATCGAGTCCCTCAGCCGGGCTCGGAGTGTGCGCATCGACGCTCCCGTCGCGAGGAGGTGGGGAAGCGCCTGATCGATCAGCGCCTCCACGATGCCGCGCAGTCCGTCGAGGGGGATGTGCGCGGGGCTCTCTATGGCGCGAGCGAACAGCACACCCTTCGGATCGGCTTCTGCGAGGAAGCTTGTGAGCAGCGCAGTCTTGCCGATGCCGATGGGGCCGTCCAGGAAGACCACCGGCACCGCGGCATCCGTGCTCGTCTCGGGCAGCAGCGTCTTCAGACGTGCAAGGTCATGCGATCGGCCGATGAGCATTCGTCCCCCTCAGACGTGCGGGATCGGTACTGGCCACCCTAGCGCCGCACGATGATTGCGGTAGTTCCACGGATGTCATCCGGCGGCCGCCGCCATAGTCTCGTCAGCGTTCAAGAATCCACAGCGAGGAGACATGATGAAGAAGATCCACCCCGGCACCTCCGTCCTGCTGACGGCCGCCCTGGCGCTGGCAGCCGGCATCGGCACGGCTGCGCCCGCGATGGCGGATACGATGACGCCGCCTCCGGTCTCGACTCCCTGTCCCGATCGCGCGCCCACGACTTTCGGCGAACTCGACTACACCAGCCAGCACGGCACCTCCGTCGACGAGTACTACTCCGGCAACGGCACCGCCATGCAGGTGTTCTCACTTGACGGCATATACGAGGTCTTCGGCACGAACGGCCAGTCGGTCGGGCGGATCTGCTACGAGAAGAAGCCTCCTCGGCTCGACAACATCAAGCCGGCGGAACAGCAGTTCGTGAGCAACGGCGGGGGCGGCAGTTCGGTCGGCCACTACGTTCACGGCGTCAACATTCGTCTGCTCACCACCACGAAGTGGGTCAAGTGGACGGTGCGCGTCGGCTGATTCAGCCTTTGCCGAAGAGCTTCTGGATCTCGGCCAGGTCGGCCTCGGACGGCGCCTTCTGAC
>JBARWR010000068.1:0-5632 GCA_049646915.1 Microbacterium sp. | reverse complement strand
ACCTCCGCGACTGGGTCAAGGCCTGGAACGAGAACCCCAAGCCGTTCATCTGGACCAAGACCGCCGAAGACATCCTCGAATCCATCGCCAGATACCTGAAACGAATTAACGAATCAGGACACTAGCGTGATGGCAATCATCAATAAAAGGAGTCTGCCATGGCTGTCCGCCACATCTTCCTCTGGAGCGTCAAGGATGGATACGACGGCGAGGCCATCCTGCAGAAACTGGGAACGCTGAAGGACCTCGTGCCGGGACTGATGGGATGGTCGATAGGCAAGCACGAAGGCGAGATCCCGAACGCATCGACCGGGAAGTGGCAGTACGGGCTGACGGTCGACGTCGCAGACTGGGAAGCGCTCGACGCGTACCAGTCGCACCCATCGCACGAAGCGATCATCAGGGAGATCGAAGACGAGTACGACGACTGGGTGGTTGTCGACTACTCGCTCAGCTGAGAGACTTCCCGTGCCTCGGACTGTTCCCGATGTTCACTTCTCCACGAACGGACGAGGGACAAGGGGAGATGAGGATTCCAGCCAGTCTTGCAGCGGCATTCGATTGCGCCATTGCTCTGCATAATCCTGCATCCGCGCGAACTCGACGCCGGGGTGGCCCGCCATGTATGAGAGCAGCTGGTCCAGCATCGTGATCCGCGACCCTCGGCCGATGACCTCGGGATGCATGCACAGAACGAGCACACCGCCGGGCGCATTCTGATATGCATAATCGAATTCGCCCTGCCATGCCTCGCGCACCACCGACGGCGGGTTCAGCGATGTGCAGAAGCCACCGAGGAACTCGAAGTGCACCCAGTCATCGAGGTGCCAGGCGAAAGGCATCTCGACGAGATCAATCGGCTCGCCGAAGACGAACGGATCCGTTGCGTTCCATTTGTCGCCGCGCCGTAGATAGATCGGGAAGAAGTCTGAACTGCTGAAGTGCGAGTTGTAGAGGAAGCCGTTCTCCTCCAGGATCCGAATGGTTGCGGCGTTGTAGCTTCCACCCGGAGAGCGATAGCCGACGGGGCGGACACCGACGACTTTGTCGAGTGCTTCGAAGCCTTTCGCGAAGACCTCGCGCTGCGCGTCGTCGTCCAGTTCGCCGGCCGCCTCATGCACCCAGCCGTGGTGACCGATCTCGTGCCCGCGGTCACGGATGGCGATCACCTGCTGTGGGTATGCGAGTGCCGTGTGCCCCGGAACGAAGAACGTCGCCTTGATGTTGTGCCTGTCGAGAAGATCCAGGACGCGAGGCACGGCCACGGCGGCGAATTCCCCGCGTGAGATGTCCGCAGGGTTCTGGGAATCTCCCGCCCATCGGTCAAGTCCCGTGGCGTGGTGTCATTTCGTTGCTTCCTGATGGTGGGTGGTGGTCAGGCGGTGACGTAGAGCTCGGTTCGTGCGGGCTCGACGGTCTCGTGGAGGGTGTGGACGAGCTTGCGCATCGAGATGTCGGAGAAGTAGCGACGTTCGCCGTAGGACCATTCCTCGTGCTGCTCTTGCAGCACGGCGCCGATCAGGCGAGTTACGGAGTCGCGGTCGGGAAAGATCTGGACGACGTCGGCGCGGCGTTTGATCTCCCGGTTGAGGCGCTCGATGGGGTTGTTCGACCAGACCTTCTGCCAGTGCTCGCGAGGGAGTGCCGCGAACCCGGTCAGGTCCACCTCGGCGGCCTCGAGCATCTCACTGATCTCGGGGAACGAGGAGCGGAGACTGTCGGTGACGGCCTTGTATTGGGCGGTCACGGCTTCGGCCGTGGTCTGCGCGAAGATCGTTGAGATCAGCGCGTTGACCGGCTTGGAGCGGGCGGAGCCGATCTTCTGGGTGATGTTGCGGGCGAAGTGGACCCGGCATCTCTGCCACCCCGATCCGGGCAGGATCGCCTTGACCGCGGCCTTCAGGCCCGCGTGCGCATCGGAGGTGACCAGCGTCACGCCCAGGGGGTCGGTGTCCGTTGCGACCTTCAAGCCGCGGTCGCGGAGGGAACGGAGAAACTCGGTCCAGAAGTCGGTCGTCTCCGCGTCGCCCAGCGCCATGCCGAGAATCTCCCGGCGGCCTTCCCCGCTGACGCCGGTAGCGACGACGAGCGCTTGGGAGACGACCCGGCCGCGGACCCGGACGTCGAGGTAGGTGGCGTCCAGGAACAGGTACGGGAACCAGGTGTGATCGATCCGGCGGTGCAGGAACTCCTGCACCGCCTCGTCGATCTCGCCGCAGATCCGTGACACCGTCGACCGGCTGATGCCGGTGTCGTTGCCCAGCGCCCGAACGAGCTGGTCGACCTTGCGGGTGCTGACACCGTCGATCCAGGCCTGGCAGATCACCGCGTAGAGCGCCTTGTCGACCCGGCGGCGCGGGCTGAGCAGCGACGGGAAGAACGAACCCTCCCGCAGCTTCGGGATCTGCAGGTCGACCTCCCCGGCCGGCGTCGCCAGTGTCTTCGAGCGGGTCCCGTTACGCCGAGTCATCCGCTTGGGAGAGCGCTCGTAACGAGCGGCACCGATCTTGACCGTTGCTTCGGCATCGACAAGATCTTGCAGGCCGGCCTGAAGCATCCGGCGGAACACGTCCTGATGCGCGAGGTCGGGATCGGCGAGGACTTCACCGATCAGGGTCGAAAGGGCAGACTGGTACTGGGTCATCGTGGGATCTCTTCTTTGCTTCTTGCCGGAAACAACTGGTCATCCCACGGTGGCCCTTCATCGTCTACGACGACGAGAACCCCGCAGGAATTGACACAGAGATGATGGATTCGGCTCCGGCGCCGGCGTGACCCGAAATTACACGGACGCCGTTCGCGGCTGTCTTTTTGTGGATTTGTCCGTCGACGCCGGGGTCGCTGCGGGCCGGGCGGGCACATGACTTGATAGGAGCCTGACCGGGAAGTCGTCTCACCTTTGTGCTGTCTGCACTCACCCGACCCGCGGTGACGTTCATCACCGTTGGAAGGGAATCCCGTCAATGACGAGCATGACACTCGACCCGCCGCTCACCAACCTGTTGTCGCCAGCGGCTGAGCTGGTTGCTGGGGTCGACACGCACAAGAACACGCATCACGTCGCGATCCTCGATCTCGTCGGCAGACCCGTCGCGGACCGTGAGTTCCGCGCAGACGGTCGCGGCTACACGCAGGTCATCAGGTTCCTTCACGAGCACGGCGATGTCGCCCGCGTCGGAGTGGAGGGAACGGGGTCCTATGGGGCTGGTCTCTCCCGTGCGCTCAACGCTGCGGGGCTGACCGTCGTCGAAGTCGCCCGTCAGGATCGGCAGGCTCGGCGTCGTCGGGGCAAGTCCGACCCTCTCGACGCCCACCAGGCAGCCGTCGCTGTCCTCGCCGGAACGGACACAGCGATTCCGAAGTCCGGTGACGGTGCGGTCGAGTCGATGCGGATCCTCCTCGCCGAGCGCCGCTCCGCGGCCAAAGCCAGGGCGCAGGTGATGAACCAGATCCACGCGCTGCTTATCACCGCGCCCGAACTGGTGCGTCAAGCGTTCCGCGCCCTCAGCGGGCAGCGACTGGTGAACAGGCTCGCACGGACCAGACCCGGCAGTGAGGCGTCCGCAGATCCCGCAGTCGTCGCCCGGCAGACGCTGCGGCGGTTCGCCGTCCGCCACCTCACGATGCAAGCCGAGATCGACCTCATCGAACAGCAGCTGGACTTCCTGGTGCGGCAGGTCAACCCCGCGCTGCTGTCGCTGAGCGGCGTCGGGCCGGTCACCGCGGCGACGCTACTGGTCGCCGCAGGCGACAACCCCGAACGGCTCGGAACCCGGGCGAGCTTCGCTGCTCTCGCCGGCGTCGCCCCGATCCCCGCCTCCTCCGGGCAACGCACCCGGCACCGGCTCTCCCGCGGCGGGAATCGGCACGCGAACGCCGCCCTTCACCGGATCGTGCTGCTGCGCATGCGACACCGTGAGCCCCGCACAATGGCCTACTTCGAACGGCGTCGCGCGGAGCAACTCACCGACCGCGACATCATGCGCTGCCTCAAACGACACGTCGCGAACGAGATCTACGCCGCGCTACTCAACCCGGCCACCGACAACCCAGCCGGACGCGAGCTGCGGGCACGTCGACAAGCGATCGGTATCCCGATCAGCGTCCTCGCCGCCAGCCTCGGCGTCCCCTACCAGCGACTTCGCCGCCTCGAGATCGGCGTCCGCGCCGACCCCGAACTCGAACACCGCGCCACCATCGCCCTGGACGAGATCAGCCCACCACAGACCGCTTGACAGCAATAGGAGCATCCACGCTACGGGACTCACCCCCACTCACCGCTGCCCACATTTTGCCCACGAATCAATTGCGACAGGACCTGATCGGCCGGAACGAGCAGGCGTCAGCACTTCGTGAGATCCGCGTGATTCCGCGGTTCCGGGACAAACAGGAACGAGACCAGAAGACCAGATGTAGCCCTCGCACGACTCATAATCGTGAGGTCGCGGGTTCGAATCCCGCCTCCGCTACAGAATGCCGGACTGCGGCGTCCCCCTGGCCGCGAACGCGTCCGTTCTGTGTCCGGAAATGCCGTCTGTGTTCGTGGATCTACTCCTGGAAACCAGTCAGCTCAGCCGGTGCCGAACCCGCTGCTCGGCGCGCTGGTGCCGAGCAGGCCCAGCGCGACGTACAGCAGGGCGCCGGCGCACATGGCAGCGCCGAACAAGAGCAGCAGTGTGCTCCATGCGGCGTCCCCATCTCCTGACGATCACGCCGAGTACGACGATCGCCGCTCCGATGAGCAGAGCGAGGTAGGGTCCGAACGCCGATTCGATGAAGCCGACCGCCGCCCCGACGATCCCGACGGCGACTGCGAACACCGCAGCCCCCCCGTCGAGTGTTCTGCGAATCGCGACTCAACGTATCCATGTCTTCATGATGACCGGATCACGGCTCGTACGCCACCGCTGCAGGGCGGCATCGCGGCGGTGTCGCATCGGTGGAGGCGAGTACGGCAGCGCTCTCATCAGATGCGCATCCGGTCGGTGCGCCTCACCCCACCGGCTGCGGGATGAAATCCTCCGGAGTGCGCCGGTCCGTGCGCTCCGCTTCGGACGCGCGGATGCCCTGCTCCACGACATCGGCGAAGATCCGTCCGCCGGCCATTCCCGGGTGGATGCGGTCGCCGGCGAGCAGATCCTCATGCGAGGCGATGGCTCCCGCCCAGTCGGCCACCACCACGCCGCTGCGGGCATCGGCGAACGCGGTGAGCTCGCTGTTGACGCCGGGGATCCAGTCGCGTGGCGCGTACGCGTTCACGAGTACCAGGTCGCGGTCGCGCCCCACGGCATCCGCGATCTTCTGCAGTGCTCCCGCGTCCACCGACCCGTTCGTGCCGAGCGCCACGACGACATGCTTGCGCAGCCGCCCGGACGATGCCAGGGCATCGATGATGTCGGGCCCCGCCCAGCTCTGGCGGGACACGGCGGCGTCCACATCGATGCCGGGCAGTTTCTCGTACAGGGCAGGAGCGGATGCCAGCATCACCGAGTCCCCGACGGCGGTGATGTCGTCGCCCGTGATCGCCTCGGGCGTCGGTACGGGCTTCGGCCACCGGGCGGCAGCATCCGCCATCGCCCGCTGACCTGCCCTGATCGTCATCTCCGACGTGGTCATCGGCGGCGCGCTCGCG
>JBARWR010000067.1:0-11788 GCA_049646915.1 Microbacterium sp. | reverse complement strand
GTCCGGGATGGTCGGATCCGCCGGCGCCGCGGCGACGGAGTCCGCGGAGGCGCTCTCGGACGCGGTCCCGTCGCTCACCGGCGGGGCGGTCTCGAGCCCGGTGTCGCCTGGTGCGGCCGGGTCCTGCGCCAGCGTCGAGATCTGTGCGAGCAGCGCCTGACGCAGTGCGGGCGGGGGCTGGACCGGTTCCACCATGGCTGCGAGCGCTGCAGCTGCCTCCTCGTCGAGGCCGACCTCGGTCCGCCACTCGGGATGCTCGGCGCTCGCGAGCATGAAGCGCCGCTCATCGTCTGCAGAGAGCGCATGCAGGGCGTGCCCGGCCGCGAGCTCCTGGAATTCCTGCTCGTTCATGTCGACACCCCCAGTTCGCCGCGCAATCGCGTCAGCCCGTCTCTCATCCTCGTCTTCACCGTTCCCAGCGGCGCGCCGATCAGCGCCGAGATCTCGCTCTGACTGTAACCGCCGTAGTAGGCCAGGATCAGTGCTTCCTGCTGCGCCTCGGGCAGCCCCGAAAGGGCCATGACCACCCTGCTGCCCTCCAGCCGTTCCTCGACCGCCTCCTCCACGACGTTCCTGGCGGGCACGAAGTCTCGCACTCCGACGCGCACGTCTCGATCGGTGCTGGACTGCGATGCCCGCACCCTGTCGACGGCCCGACCGTGTGCGATCGTCAGCACCCACGACCTGCCTTGACCTCTGTTCGGAGCGAAGCGTGCAGCGGATTGCCAGATCTCCAGGAACACCTCCTGGAGGACCTCCTCGCTCTGCGAGCGGTTCACCACGACGCGCAGGATCAGGGCGAACACCCGCGGGGAGAGCAGATCGTAGAGTTCGGCGAAAGCTCGCTGGTCTCCCCCGGCTACGCGGACGAGGAGGTCGGCGGCGCTGTCTCGCGCCGAGCCGTCCTCCGGCACATCCAAGCCGTCGATGACCATTTCCACAAGCATGCCGCATCCACCACCCTCCTGCTCGACACCACTCCCCACTCACCCGATCGGATCGATTCCCATCCGATCCAGCGAGGGGTTCCGAACAACACTCGACGCCGCGGGAGGTCCGCGGCTGCGAACCCCGGAGGTTGAAATGCTCAGCACCAAGAAGAAGATCAGCGCAGCTCTCTCACTCGGCTTCGTCGGCGTCCTCGTCCTCGCCGGCTGCTCCATGGGCGGCGAAGCAGAATCGCCCTCGACGGAGCCGAAGGCCCCTGAGACGTCGGAGTCGGCTCCGCAGACCATGGATCCCGCGGCGAACCTCGTCGGACCGGGCTGCGAGGCATACGCCGAACAGGTTCCGGATGGCGACGGCTCGATCACGGGCATGGCGCAGGACCCGGTGGCCGTAGCCGCGTCGAACAACCCGCTGCTGACGACGCTCGTCGCCGCAGTGAGTGGACAGCTGAACCCGGATGTGGACCTGGTCGACACACTGAACGGCAGCGAATTCACCGTCTTCGCACCGGTCGATGATGCTTTCGCGAAGATCGACCCCGCGACCATCGAGGGCCTGAAGACGGACTCCGCCACCCTCTCGTCGATCCTGACCTACCACGTCGTGCCCGGTCAGATCGCTCCCGACGACATCGCCGGCATGCACAAGACCGTGCAGGGCGCGGAGCTGGACGTCACCGGCTCGGGTGACGCGTGGATGGTCAACGATGCGAACATCATCTGCGGTGGCGTGCAGACCGCCAACGCCACTGTGTACCTCATCGACTCGGTGCTGATGCCGCCCGCTGAGTGAGGAACAGGCGTCGATCCCGATCGACGCCCGACAGTCGGAACCGCGGTGGGGAGCGCGCGGACCGGCACGTGCCCGCCGACCATCGTCGGCGGGCACTTTCATGTCGCCCTAGACTGGAGACGCGGGCCTCTAGCTCAGTCGGTAGAGCATCGGACTTTTAATCCGCGGGTCATGGGTTCGAGCCCCATGGGGCCCACCGCATCCACGGAGGAGACATGACGACCCTGGACGACGCCCTCGGCCTGCTCGACGGCTGGCCGGTGGAGAACGCCGCGGCTGCGGTGATCGCATCCGACGGTACGGTTCTCGCCACGAACGGAGACACCGATCGCCCGTATCGGCTGGCGTCGGTGACCAAGCCGCTCACGGCGTACGCCGTCCTGGTGGCGATCGAAGAGGGCGTGTTCGAGCTGGACACCCCGGCCGGCCCCGACGGGTCCACTGTGCGCCACCTGCTGGCGCACGCTTCCGGCCTGGACATGACCGAGGACCGCGTGCGGGCCGATCCCGGCACGCGCCGCATCTATTCGAACCGCGGATTCGACGTGCTGGCCGACGCGGTCACACGTCACTCCGGCATCGCGTTCGCGACGTATCTCGACGAGGCCGTCCTCGCGCCACTCGGCATGACATCCTCACGGCTGGAAGGATCCGCGGCAGCGGATGCGGTCTCCACCGTCGCCGATCTGTCGCGCTTCGCCGCCGAGCTGCAGCATCCCACCCTCCTCGCCGCCGAGACCGTCGCTGCCGCGACACAGGTCGCGTTCCCGGGCCTGGACGGCGTTCTGCCCGGCTACGGCATCCAGCGTCCGAACGACTGGGGTCTCGGCTTCGAACTGCGCGACGGCAAGAACCCGCACTGGACATCCGCTGCGAACTCCCCCGCCACGTTCGGGCACTTCGGGCAGAGCGGCACGTTCCTCTGGGTCGATCCGCAGGCGCAGGCCGCGTGCGTCGCCCTCGCCGACCGCGATTTCGGGCCCTGGGCGATCGAGGCGTGGCCGCCGCTGTCGGATGCCGTGCTCGCCGCCCTGCCTACCCGAGACTAGGCCTCGCGCGCCCTGTGGCGACGCACAGCGTCTCGGTTCGCGCACCGCACGGAGCAGTAACGCTGGCGACCGTTGCGAGTGACGTCGACGATCACGTTCTCGCACGGCGAGGCCGCACAGCGACCGATGCGGTGCATGCCGCGCTCGGTGAGGTGAAGGGCCGTGCCGACGCTGAAGACAGCCTCCAGCACGTCCGGCAAGGACCTCAGCCGTTCATCGCGATAGTGCAGATGCCAGCCCTCCCCGTCGTGGTCGGTCAGCTGAGGGTATGCCGCCGCCGCCGCCATCTGCGCGTTCAGCGCGGCAGCACGGGCAGCGTCATCGCGGGCATCCACCACACCGAGCCAGGCATCCACGACCGTCCGCGAGCGCTCATGATCGTCGGGCATGGGGTCGAACGCCATGGTCATCCCGAAGTCACGGGTGCGCTGCTCGACTCCGTGCCGGTCAGCCGGCCAGTCGTTCGCCAGGGACGCCGCCAGCTGAACCGCGTACTCGCCGTAAGGGTTGAGATGCATAAGACCATTACATCAGGGTGGAGGTATGACCGCACCACACACCCTGCCGATCAGCATCCCGAGCCCGCAGCTGCTGCACGAGCACGCCTGGGTCAGCGAGTCCGCACACCGCACCTCGGTCGGCGACGTCGTCTACGTGCGGTGCCCCGGATGCGGCGCCCGGCGCGTGGATCTGCGCAGCACTGACGGCATGCCGCCGGCACCGCAGAGCCGGACAGTCACAGGATGCCCGGGTACGCCCCGCCGTCGATGAGCAGACTCTGCCCGGTGATGTAGCCGGCCTGCTGCGAGCACAGGAACGCGCATGCGGCACCGAACTCCTCCGGGTTGCCGAAGCGTCGCGCAGGGATCCTCTCGGCTCCCTCGGCACTCACCGTGTCGGCGGAGATGCCGCGCGCCTCGGCCTCTCGCGCCTGCAGCGACCGCAGCCGGCCTGTGGCGAAATAACCCGGCATCATGAAGTTGATCGTGACGTTCGCGTGCGCGACATCGCGTGCAACACCGGCCAGGAATCCGGTGAGGCCCGCCCGAGCCCCGCTGGACAGATCGAGGCCGGCGATCGGCATCTTCACCGAGAACGAGGTGATATTCACGATCCGCCCGAAGCGACGCTCGATCATGCCGTCTATCACGCGCTGCACGAGCTCGATCGGTGTCGCCATGTTCGCCGAGACCCCGGCGAGGATCGCCTTCCGGTCCACCTCCCGGAAGTCGCGGAACGGCGGCCCGCCGTTGTTGTTCACCAGGATGTCGACCTGCGGCACCGCGTCGACGAGCGCCTGCTGCACCGCGGCATCCGCCACGTCTCCGGGCACGGCGATGACCTCCGAGCCGGTCTGCCGGCGGATGCGCTCGGCAGCCTGCTGCAGCGCATCGGTGTCCCTGCCGTTCACGACCACCGTCGCACCCGCCGCCGCCAGATGTGCCGCGCAGGCGTATCCCAGCCCGGCGCTCGACGCCGTGACCACGGCGAATCGTCCCTGCAGTCCCAGATCCATGCGCTGATTCTCCTCTTCCTCCGCGCCTTCCGCGCCTTCCGCGCCGTTGTCAGCGCGGCACGTCCGCTACGCGCTCGATGCCGGTCGCGGATGCCGTGACGGTGCCCCCGGATGCGGCGGCAACCTCTGCCTGCAGTGCCGCCACCTCATCGCCGGGGCTCCACACCTCGAAGAGTGCGTCTGCTGCGTATCGCGTGTCGCCCAGGACGGCCTCGTGCCGCTTCGTCCAGTCCCGCAGCAGATTGTCGAAGCGTCCGGCGTCGGCATGGGGCACAGTGATCGCGACCTGGGCGAGCACGCGGCGGTCGACGAGGGACGCCCGGTCCAGGGCCTCCGAGACGGCGGACGAGTACGCCCGCACCAGTCCTCCGGCGCCCAGCTTGATTCCACCGAAGTAGCGGGTGACCACTGCGACCACGTCGGTCAGATCACGGCGGTGCAGCACCTCCAGCATGGGCATCCCCGCCGTACCCGACGGCTCGCCGTCATCGGATGAGCGCGCACGCTCGCCACCGAGACCCGTCACCTGCGCGCTGCAGTGATGACGGGCGTCCCAGTGCCGTCTCCGAATGGCCGCCACCACCTCGTCGGCCTCCTCGGGCGACCCGACCGGTGCGATGTGCGCGAGGAACCGCGACTTGCGGATCACCAGCTCGTGGTCGACGGCTGCGTCGATCGTGGCGGGATAGCGGGTCAACGCGGCAGCCATTCCAGTTCGTCGTCGCCCAGCCGCTCGACGAGCCGGCGGAACCACTCGCGCTCCGCCGTGAGCTGATGCCGTTCGTAGTCGGCCTCCACGAGCAGGATCGCCGGCACCTCCGATGCCGCGTCGATCTCAGAGGAGATCCGCCCGATCATCGCCTCGAGTGCGGCGACGCGGGCATTGAGAGCCAGCACGACCTCATCACGTGACAGGATGCCGACGAACGACAGCGCCGCAGTCGTTCCGGTGCGATCGCCATGCGGCGCGGACAGCATCAGCGACACGCGACGACGCACCTCACTGCGACCGGCATCGGTGAGGGCGAAGACCGTGCGCTCAGGACGCCCACCGGCCTGCTCCGAGCCGATCGGCTGGATCAGATGAGCACGCTCGAGGCGCTGCACGGCGTGGTAGATGCTCCGCGGTGCACCGGTCACGAAGTCCTTGCGCGTCTCGACGACGAAGCGGTGGATGTCGTAGGGATGCCGCGGGCCCATGGTGAGCAGCGCCAGCACCGTCAGCGCAGGCAGGTCGCGCTCGGCGCGGGACAGCGGTCGATCGGCGTCGGTCACCCTGTGAGTCTATGAGCTTGACACCTGATAGTGCATCTTGCACTATTAACTTCATGCAGATTGCACTAAGAGGAGATGTCATGATCGAGATGCCCGCCGGAGTCGCCGAATCGCTGGAGCGGATGCGTCGCGCCTGGGATGCCGGGGACGCCGCCGCCTACACGGAGGAGTTCACCGAGGACGCGATCTACGTGATCTTCATCGGCACGGTCAGTCACGGCCGCGAGGAGATCCGCGAGGATCATGTGCCGCTGTTCGAGAAGTGGCAGCGCGGCAGTCGCATGTCGATGCGCGTGCTCGACGTGCGGATGCGCGGAGAGGACACTGCCATCGTGCTGACCGAGGGCGGCATCGGCAAAGGCTCGAGGATCCGCCACGACAAGGTTCAGACCTACACGTTCACCCGCGAGCACGGGCGCTGGCGGTGCGCAGCGTTCCAGAACACCAAGCGCAACCGGCTGTTCGCCGCGATGAACGCGCGGGCGAAGAAGCACCTGACCTCAGGCTGATCCGGGCCTCACCGCAGACACGAGCGGGGCGCAGCGCACCCGTCTCTCGGGTCAGGTGGATGCGGTCAGCTCGACCAGCTTGCGCAGCGTGAGCAGATTGCGGGCGGTGCCGGCGACGCCCAGCGCGCGGTCGAGCACGGCCTTCGTGAGCTTGGTGTTCGCAGCTCCCGTGACCCCGTAGTCGATCCACAGGTCTCGTCCGATGATCGCGATGCGCTCACCAGGCAGCAGTCGCGCCGAGAGCATGTCGTCCGCGTCCGCGGCAGGAGCGCCCTCCAGGAACATGACGTGCAGCATCTTCTCCGCAGCAGCATCCCGGAACGGATTCTCGTCGAGCGCGGCGGCCAGCCGCTCATGGCTGCGCGCGATCACCGGCGTGTCGACGTCGAAGGCCTCGTCGATCAGCATCCGCACCTGCGCGCATGCCGCGTCGATGTCGCCGGGCGCATCGGCGATCACGTTGCCGCTGGCGATGTAAGTGGACACGTTCTGCAGTGACGTCCGCTCCGCGAGCAGACTGCGCAGCTCGGCCATCGGCACGCGGTTGCGACCGGAGACGTTCACCGCCCGCAGCAGCAGCGCACAGCGCTCGACCGTCACTGGGCCCCTGAGCCCATCGAGGGGTATGCGGAGAGCTCTGCCCCCGCGTGCGCCAACTCGGCGAGCGCCGCCTCGCTGGAGTCCGCACCCACGCCCGCCACCAGGTCGGTGAGGATGCGCACGTGCACTCCGTGTGCGATGGCATCCAGCGCGGACGCCCGCACGCAGTGGTCGGTGGCGATGCCCACGACATCCGCTTCGGTCACGCCGTGCGCGGCCAGAATCTCACCCACCGTCGCCCCGTCCTCGGCCGTGCCCTCGAACATCGAGTAGGCGGGCACGCCCTGTCCCTTGCGGACGTGGTGCGTGATGGCATCCGTCACCAGCAGCGGATCGTACTCCGCTCCCTCGGTGTCGGCCACGCAGTGCACCGGCCAGGAGTCCACATAGTCAGGTGTCGTCGAGAAATGCCCGCCGTTGTCACCCTCGGCGTCATGCCAGTCGCGCGAGGCGATGATCACCGCGTACTCCCCCGCATCGGCGGCGAGGAGGTCGCTGACGCCGGACGCGACCTCATCCCCTCCCTCGACGGCCAGCGCGCCGCCCTCGGTGAAGTCGTTCTGCACGTCGACGATGAGAAGTGCTCTGCTCATGACTTGAGGGTACGCGGATACCGGCGGCCGGGCACCTCCCTCCGCGGGCGCGCATTTGACTTGCCCCGAGGGCTTGTTACGTTTGATGGGCGGGCCGGACGCGCTCGCAGCGCCGTTGCCGTGCGCGCGCCCGATCGAGGCCTGAAGGCCCTGTCGCAGGTGCGCCACGACTGCGCCACGTCGTGGGCAGCGGCTGCTTCCTTCCGGTCTCGTGCGAACGATGACATCGTTCGCGCATGCGCGCGTCACCTCATCGGCGGAGGAGACGATTGCGCGCGTGCCCGCTGACGAACGGAACTGCATGCCGGCCCGCATATCGCCAACCCTCTCCACCGACTCCAGCCTCGACTCCGGCCCACTGCTGGCAACCCTTCCCCAGCGTTAGCTCGATCTCTCCCCCTGCGCTCCGGCACCGAGACCGGTCCCTTCGACAAGAGAGACGAACATGGAAAATCTGCAAACCCTCGCGGGACCCGTCGTGATCCTGCTGATGCTGCTGTTCTTCGGCGGCAGCCTGTACATGTCGCTGCGCATCCGCAAGCGCACCGAGAACGCCGATGGCTACATGACCGGCGGCGGCAGGATCGGGTTCGGCATCTCCGCCGCATCCATGACCGCCACCTGGATCTGGGCGTCATCGATGTATGCCTCGGCCACGTCCGGCTACACGTATGGCATCTCCGGCCCCATCCACTACGGGCTCTGGGGTGCCCTGATGATCCTGCTGATCTACCCCTTCGGCAAGCGGATCCGCCAGGTCGCACCGAAGGCGCACACCATCGCCGAGGTGATGTTCGCCCGGCACGGCCGCTCCAGCCAACTGATGCTCGCCGGATCCAACGTGCTCGGCAGCGTCATCAGTCTCACGTCCAACCTCATCGCCGGTGGCGCGCTGATCTCGATGCTGTCGCCGTTCACCTTCAGCCAGGGCATCCTCGCCATCGGCGCGGGCGTGCTGCTGTACACGCTCTGGTCGGGCTTCCGCGCCTCCGTGCTGACAGACTTCGCGCAGGTGTGCGCGATGCTGGGCGCGGTGATCGTCATCATCCCGGTGGTGTTCTTCGCCGCCGGCGGCCCGAGCCTGTTCGAGACAGGTGCGGCCAACCTCACCCCGCAGCAGGGGGATTTCTTCTCCTCCGACGCGTTCTTCAATCAGGGCGCCCCGTACATCGCCGCCGTGCTGGCCTATGCGATCGGCAACCAGACCATCGCGCAGCGCCTTTTCGCGGTGCGTGAGGACCTGATCAAGAAGACGTTCATCACTGCGACCTTCGGGTACGGTGCAACGATCATCGGCATCGGGATGCTCGGGGTCATCGCCCTGTACGCGGGCGTCACCCCGATCGGCGGCGACGTGAACAATCTCATCCCGCAGATGGCTGCGACGTACCTTTCGCCGCTGCTGCTGTGCGTGTTCTTCGTGATGATCATCGGCTCGCTGTCCTCGACGGCGGATGCCGACCTGACGGCCCTGTCCTCGATCGTGATGGCCGACATCTACGGGCAGAACGTCGCCGGCAAGAAGAACGCGAACCCGCGCACCATGGTGCTGATCGGTCGGATCACGATGGTCGTCGCGATGGTCGCCGGGCTCTACTTCGCCGGCAGCCAGTTCAACATCCTCGACCTGCTGGTGTTCGTGGGTGCCCTGTGGGGCGCGCTGGTGTTCCCGGTGATCGCGAGCTTCTACTGGAAGCGCGTGACCAACCTGGCGTTCTCCGTCTCGGTCGTCCTGGCGCTGGCGGCATTCCTGCCGGTGCGCTTCGAGTGGGTCAGCCTGGACGGCCCGGTCGGCGTCGTCTCCGATGTGCTGTCGACGATCGGCATCGGCGTGGTGCTGGGCCTGATGGCGTTCGGCTTCTTCGGAAAGCGTGTCGCGCTGATCGTCGGCACGCTCGCCACGCTTGTTTCAGCCCCGTTCGTGATCGGCTTCCTGCACACCTACCCGGTGCTGTCGGGCTCGCTCATCGCGTACGCCGTGTCGACGATCGTCTGCGTAGCCCTCACTCTGCCGAGCAAGAAGGAGGACTTCGACTTCGACCTCATCAAGCAGCGCACCGGTGATTTCGACTCCGTCGACACCGCCGACCTGGATGCCGAACTGGCGCAGGTCACCGAGGCCGACGAGCGCATCGACCGCTGAGACCGCTGAGATCGAAAGGAACCGATATGGAACTGTTTACCATCGCTCTGACCGCCTACGTGCTGGTCTGGCCCGTGATCGTCGCGGGGACGCTGTTCGTCATCGTCCGCGCCTTCACCAAGGAGGCCCGCAAGGCCAAAGCCGAGAACCGCAGCATCATCTGAGCGCATGCCGCTGAGACGCGAAAGGCCCGGGATGCAGCATCCCGGGCCTTGCTGGAGCCACCTGTCAGGATTGAACTGACGGCCTTCCCATTACGAGTGGGATGCTCTACCACTGAGCTAAGGTGGCGTGCGCAGCGGACTGCGGCACGATCAATGATCCTACTACGACGACGCTGCCACCGCGAAACCGAGGGGGCTCACTCGCAGCGCAGTCCGTCTTCGGGCACGGTGCCATCGATCAGGAACGACTCGACCGCGGTGTCGACGCAGCGGTTGCCCTTGTTGTAGCCGGTGTGCCCCTCGCCCACACGCGTGACCAGCACGCCGTTCTCGAGCTGCTTCGCCAGCGACTCCGACCACGCGTACGGGGTCGCGGGATCGTTGGTGGTGCCGACCACGACGATCGGCCCCGAGCCGGATGCCGCGATGGGCGCGCGCACGCCGACGGGCGGATACGGCCACACCTCGCAGGGATCCGGTGCCTGCCAGTACGGGGCGAAGGTCGGCGCGGTCTTCTCGATGATCTTCATCGCGGCGTCCTCGGCGGCGGGGTCGTCCTCGACGGGATAATCCATGCAGTTGTAAGCGCGGAACGCCTCGGCCGAGTTGTCGGCATACGTGCCGTCGGGGTCGCGGCCGTTGTATTGATCGGCGAGTGCCATCATCACCGAAGCGTCCCCCTGCAGTGCGGCGGTGATCCCCTGGGTGAGGTACCGCCAGCTCTGCTGGCTGTACATCGCAGTGATGGTTCCGGTGACCATGGTGTCGACCGTCAGCATCCGCCCGTCACGGTTCTTCAGCGGTGAGCGAGAGACGCTCGACAGCAGCGCACGGAAGTCCGCGAGGGCCTCGTCGACCGTGCCGTTGAACGGGCACCCCTGCGTGGTGAGGCAGTCCTTCAGGTAGGCGCGCAGCGCCGACTCGAATCCAGCCGCCTGGGTGGTGCCCACCTCGAGACCGGGCACCGCCGGGTCGATGGCGCCGTCGAGCACCAGACGCTGGGCCCGCTCCGGGTACAGCTTCGCGTACGTGGCGCCGAGGAAGGTGCCGTAGGAATATCCGAGGTAGTTGAGGGTCTTGTCGCCCAGCACACCGCGGATCAGATCCATGTCACGAGCGGAGTTCACCGTGGTGACGTACGGCAGGATGCCGTCGCTGTTCGCCTCGCACGCCTCGGCGAAGGTCTTGTTGCGGGCGGTGAGCGCGGTCTCCCACTCGGGGGTGTTGCGCGGCTGCGTGACGACGCCGTAGTTGTACTCATCCATCGCCTTCGCGTCGAGGCACGCGACGGCGCTCGAACGGCCGACGCCGCGCGGATCGAACCCGATCACATCGAAGTTCTCGATCAGGTTGTCGCCGACGGCATAGGTGAGGCTGTCGGCCACGAAGTCATAGCCGCTGCCGCCGGGGCCGCCGGGATTGATCAGCAGGGATCCCTGGGCTTTCCCTGTGGCCTGGTGGCGGACGATCGCGAGCGAGATGTCGCCGGTGGCCGGCTTCTCCCAGTCCAGTGGCGCGGTGACGTCCGTGCAATCGAAGCCTGATCCGCAGGGCTTCCAGTCCAGCTTCTGCGTGTAGTACGACGTCAGCTCGGGCGCTATGTCCGTCGCATCCGGTGCGCGGGTCACCGACGGCGACGCCTCCGGGATCTGGGCGTACAGGCACCCCGACAGGGCGACGGATGCCACCGCCAGTCCGGCCAGCACAGTGAGGACTCGGCGCACGCTGCGCGATGCTCGGGCGATCACGGGGTCCTTCCGCTGGAGATGGTCACCAGAAGACTTTCGGTCGCCAGCAGCGGGGATACGTTGCGCTGCAGCGTCTCACGGGTGTCGGAGATGGCATCGAGGGCGATGAGTGTGCGCTCCACGGGCCAAGCGGCGGCGAGGCCGGCGAGATCGGCACGCAACTCGCGGTTGATCAGCTCGTCGTCGCGACCGAATTGGAGCATGACGACGTCGCGGTACATCGACTGCAGATCGGTGAGCACTCGGTCGATTCCGTCGCGCAGGCTGCGTGTCGCCCGCTTCTTCTGATCGTCCTCGAGCGCCGAGATCTGCGAGCGCAGCGCCGGCGGGACGGCCTGGCCCTCGCCGACTCCGACCGTTCGCAGCAGGCTGGCTCGCTCGGCAGCATCGCGCTCGGCGGTGAGTGCCTTGGCGTCATCGGTGGCCGCCTGGATGATGTGGCCGGCGATCT
>JBARWR010000066.1:0-2016 GCA_049646915.1 Microbacterium sp. | reverse complement strand
CTGATCATCGCCTGCCCCTGCGCGCTCGGACTGGCCACGCCGACCGCGCTGCTGGTCGGCACCGGGCGCGGCGCGCAGCGCGGCATCCTGATCAAGGGGCCCGAGGTGCTCGAATCCACCCGCCGCGTCGACACCATCGTGCTCGACAAGACCGGCACCGTCACGGAGGGCCGCATGAGCGTCGCCTGGGTCGTTGCGGAGCAGGGGACGGATGCTGCGCAGCTGCTGCGCCTGGCCGGAGCCGTCGAGCATGCCAGTGAGCACCCGATCGCCCGGGCCATCGCATCCGCCGCGCGTGCTGCCGATTCGCCCGCCGAGATCTCGTCTGCTCCGGGCGACGAGACTGTGGTGGCTGACGACAATGCGCGTCCGGACGTCGAGTCGTTCGAGAACGCGGCTGGACGCGGCGTCAGTGGCGTCGTCGAGGGGCACGCCGTGCTCGTCGGGCGTCTCTCGCTGCTCGCGGACTGGTCGATCCACCCATCGGCGGAGCTGCTGGCGGCGAAGGCGGATGCCGAGGCGGCCGGACAGACTGTCGTGCTCGTCGCCTGGGACGGAGCCGCCCGCGGCATCGTGGTCGTCGCCGACGAGGTCAAGCCCACCAGCGCGGAAGCCGTCGCGGCACTGAAGAAGCTCGGCATCATGCCGATCCTGCTCACCGGCGACAATGAGGCGGCCGCGCGGCACATCGCCGCCCAGGTCGGTATCGAGCAGGTGCATGCCGAGGTGCTGCCTGCCGACAAGGTCGCTGTGGTCAGGCGGCTGCAGGCCGAAGGCAGGATCGTCGCCATGGTCGGCGACGGCATCAACGACGCGCCCGCGCTCGCCCAGGCCGATCTCGGCATGGCCATGGGCACCGGCACGGACGTCGCGATCGAGGCATCCGACATCACTCTCGTGCGCGGCGACCTGCGCGCAGCATCCGATGCCATCCGACTCTCGCGGCGCACGCTGGGCACCATCAAGGGCAACCTGTTCTGGGCATTCGCGTACAACGTGGCGGCGATCCCGCTCGCGGCCCTCGGCCTGCTGAACCCCATGCTGGCCGGCGCCGCGATGGCCTTCTCGAGCGTGTTCGTGGTGGGCAACAGCCTGCGCCTGCGCTCGTTCCGCTGAGCTCACGTCTTCGAGGAGGATCCCATGGACCCGAACACCCACGCCGAGCACCCGCATGAGCCGCACGTTCGGGAGGAGAACTCCGTGACGGGAGGGCAGTCCGACCACGAGGCTCCTCCCATGAGCGAGAACTCCTCCCGAGCGGGGGAGCACCCGGACCATGCGCGCCACCTGCATCAAATGGACGACAGCCATGGCGCCCCCGTGCGCCACATGGACGACACGGGGCGCTCCGGACACGGCCACCACGGCGACCACGGTGGCCACGGTGATCATGTCGGGCAGTTCCGGCGGCTGTTCTGGATCAACCTGCTGATCGCATTCCCCGTGGTCGCCTTCAGCGGCATGTTCGCGATGATCCTCGGCTACAGCGTGCCCGGCTGGGCGACATGGATCGCGCCGGTCCTCGGCACGGTCATGTACGTCTGGGGCGGGCGCCCCTTCCTCGCCGGCGCGGTCAGCGAGTTGAAGGCCCGCCAGCCGGGGATGATGCTGCTGATCGGCCTCGCCATCACGGTCGCCTTCCTCGCGTCGTGGGGCGCGAGTCTCGGCATCCTGCACCACGAACTGGAGTTCTGGTGGGAGCTCGCGCTGCTGATCGTGATCATGCTGCTCGGGCACTGGCTCGAGATGCGTTCGCTCGCCCAGACCACCTCTGCGCTCGACTCGCTGGCCGCGCTGCTGCCCGATGAGGCCGAGCGGGTGGAGGGCGACCAGACTGTCAAGGTATCGCCCGCCGAACTGCGGGTGGGTGACGTCATCGTCGTGCGGCCGGGCGGCAGCATCCCCGCCGACGGCAGGATCGTCGACGGCCGCGCCGATCTCGACGAGTCCATGCTCACGGGTGAGTCGCGCACGGTCGCCCGCGGCATCGGCGACACCGTCACGGCGGGCACGGTG
>JBARWR010000065.1:0-6401 GCA_049646915.1 Microbacterium sp. | reverse complement strand
GGCGTGCGCACCGCGGGGTCTCGGCGACAAGACGGGGTCTCGGCGAGCATGTCGGGTCGTAGGCTCGGCAGCATGGACAGCACAGCGCGGGTCGGGATCGTGGGCGCAGGCGGCATCGCCCCGCCGCACATCGAGGGCTGGCTGGCGCTGGGCGCCGAAGTCGGCATCCTGCGTCGCACCGGAGCGGATGCTCTTGCCGAGCGGTACGGCATCCGAGTCCACGACACTCTGGACGGACTGCTCGACATGGCCGAGATCGTCGACATCGTCAGCCCGACGCCCTCGCACCCCGACATCGCACAGGCCGCAATCGACCGGGGCCTGCACGTGGTGTGCGAGAAGCCGCTCGCGGTCACGGCATCCGATGCACAGGCGATGGCGGATGCCGCGCGCGCGGCCGGCGTGCGGCTGTTCCCCGCCCATGTCGTGCGCTACTTCGAGGGGTACCGGCGTCTGCACGAGCAGCGGGAGTCGGTGGGACGGATGCTGGAGCTCACCCTCCGTCGCACGGTCGCGGCGCCCTCGGCGGCCTGGTTCTACTCGCAGGAGCTCGGCGGCGGGCTGATCCGCGACCTGATGATCCACGACCTCGACCAGGCGCTCTGGCTGGCCGGCCCCGTAGCCGAGGTGTCGGCGACCCAGGACCCATCCGCGGTCGACGCACCGCCGCCGGTGTCAGCGCACGTGACACTCACGCATGTGAACGGCGCGATCAGCCATGTGCGAGCGGACTGGTTCGAGCCTGATACCCCGTTCCGCTCGCAGATCGAAGTGGTCGGGGCCGACGGCATCCTGCGCTTCGACACCGACTCGCTCGGCACGGCGCGCGAGGGGTACCTGCCACCGGCATCCGATCTCGACCCCTACCAGGCCCAGCTCGCCGACTTCCTCGACGCGATTCGCACCGGACTCGACGCGCGAGTCACCCCCGAGGAAGGCGTCGCGGCCGTCGCCCTGGTGGATGCCGCCTACGCGTCGCTCGCCTCCGGGCATCCGATCGTCCTCTGACCCGCCCGCCTGCACATGCCTTCACGTGCCTTCACGTGCCTTCACGATTGAAGGACGGACGCACTTCTGAAGGAGAATCCGGCGCGCAGGATCCTTCAGAACTGCGAACATCCTTCAGACGTGCAGGCCCACCGGCCGCACCAGCACGCGGCGCCGGTCGCGCACCCACACGTCGCCGGACTCACGGCGCTCGGCCCTGGTCGTGAACCGGTACCGGTAGGACACGACCCGCACCCAGCGCGGGCGCCTGCCATCGAACGGATCGCGGCGCAGCATCCGCAGCGTGGGCCCGTCCGCCTCGAGCAGGCGCACCAAGAATGCCGTGAACCAGTCGTCGAGCGACTGACCGAGCGGCAGAAACCACATCAGCCAGTCCAGACGCAGGTGGTACGGGGCGAACTGCCTCGGGATGCGGTGCACGTCGCCGGGCTTGCCCTTGAACTCGTACTCGCGCCAGACCGCGGCATCCGGGTCGGCGTCCTCGGTGCCCTCGACGACGTATTCGATGCGCTCCTTCGTGACCGTGCCGAACGCGCCGTAGGCGTTGGCGAGCTGCCAGCGGTTGAAGCTGGCATTCATGAGCTGATGGCGGGCGAAGAGGTTGCGCAGCGCAGGCCAGCTGAGGGCGAGGTACCCGACGGCGACCGCCGCCGTGACGATGACCCAGTACACCGGGATGCCGGCCGCCGGTGCCTGCGCCCGAGGCAGGCCGATCGCCGAGAAACCGATCACGACGGTCGCCCAGTTGAGCCAGGCGAAGTTGCCCGTGGTGATCAGCCAGAGCTGGGTGAGGATCACGATCGCCGCCGCGACCGAACCGACGATCTGCGGCACCGGTCCGGGAACCCAGATCGACAGCACGGGCGCGAACACGAAGAACGGCACGATCAGCTGCGCGAAATGATTGCCGAGCACCTCGCTCTTATGGAACCACGCGGGCAGCAGGTGCGCCTGACGGCTGAGCGGCCCGGGCATCGGCTGGGTCTCGTGGTGGTACATCAGGGCGGTCAGGTCGCGCCATTCGCGTCCGCCGCGGATCTTGATCATGCCGGCGCCGAACTCCAGTCGGAACAGCAGCCACCAGAACAGCACGATCACGACGGTCGGCGGCGGCTGGTCGTGCGAGCCGAGAAACGCCGCGAGGAACCCCGCTTCGAGCAGCAGCATCTCCCACCCGAAGCCGTAGAAGGTCTGCCCGATGCTCGTGATCGACATGTACCCGAACCACAGCAGCAGGAAGCAGATCATCGGCGCCCACGGCGGGCCCAGCTGCGGGATGCCGGCGACCAGGGCGACGGCGATCAGCATCCCGAACGTGCACAGCACGACCAGCCGGCGATCGGAGTAGCGGATGCGGGTGAAGAGGGTCGGATGCAGCATCCGCCGGCGTGCTCGTGACGACGCCGCCCAGGCGAGCAGATCGGGCGCCGGCAGCAGGCCGCGTTCACCCAGCAACGGGCGGAACTGGTTCAGCGTCGACAGGAAGGCGACGGCGAAGAGCACCGCGATGCCCCGCTGCAGGACCTCGCGGGCGAAGCCGAAGTCGATGGCCGCGAACCCGTCCATGGCGACAGGCTACGACGCGCCCGTGTGGCCGGGGAGGGTGCTTGACAGCGCGCCATCCGTCGCCGCACGCACCGGAGGAGAAGACAGCGATGGGAGGAGCCTTCGCGGTGAAAGCTCCTCCCATCGGGGAGAACTCCTCCCGAGCGGGAGGGGCGAAGTGCTTACTCGGTGATCAGCCAGTCGATCTGGTCGCCGTACTCCTCGATCCACTTGTCGACGGCATCCGCCGACTTGTCCTTGTACTCGTCCGAGGTGACGAGGCCCTCGAGGGCGCCGTACTGCTCATCGTTCAGCTTGATCTTCGCGATGTAGTCAGCAGCCTCGGAGTTCGCCTCACTGAAGCCCTTCGTGCCCAGGAAGTGCAGGCCCTCGGGCTCGCCCATGGCGCCCTTCGGGTCCTCGAGGTCCTTCACCGGGTACGCGTCGTTGGCCCAGAACGGACGCCACAGCGTGACGACGATGTCTTCCTTCTTCTTCGTCGCCTTCTCCAGCTCGGTGAGCATCGCCGCGGTCGACGAGGTGACGAGCTCGTACTCGCCGCCCAGGTCGTACTCCGGGATCATCGAGTCCTGCGTCTGCTTGGTCAGACCCGCGCCGGGCTCGATGCCGATGATCTTTCCGCCGAACCGGTCGGCGTTGCCCTTGAGGTCCGCGATCGAGTCGATGTCGGTGTACTCGGGCACGGCGATGGTCAGCTTGGCGTCGTCGTAGTACTTGCCCAGGTCCTCGATGTCGTCGCCGAACTTGTCCATGTAGGACTTGTGGGTCAGCTCGGGCCATGCCGACGGGTAGATGTCGACATCGCCCTTGGCGAGGCCGGTGTACAGCGGGCCCGCCTCGGTGAGGGTGTTCATCTCGACCGTGTATCCGAGCTTCTCGAGCTGGTCCTGCAGCAGGTACGCGGTGCTGAGACCGTCGGTCCACCCGGGCAGGAAGCCGAGCGTGATGGTGCCCTTCTCCGCGTCGCCGCCGGGCTTGTCGCCCGACGTGTCCGTGTCGCCGCTCGCGCAGCCGACGAGAGCCAGAGAGGCAGCGGCGGTGAACGCCAGGATGCTGGTGAGCTGTCGCTTCTTCATGTGATTCCTTCTTTCGTGATGCATGACGTCGTGCGTTATGTATGGGATTTCAGTGGGATGCTGTGCAGGGTGATGCTGTGCGCCCCGCGATGCGCGAGCCCTTCGGGTGGGCCCGGCTCGATGCGGCTCAGGGAGTCGCGCGCCGCGGTCCAGCCGCGACGAGAACAGAGGCGGATGCCGCGGCTTCGGCGGCCTCCTGACGGCGACGCTCCTGACGGCGCCGTTCGAGGATGCCGAGCAGCGACGACGGCGAGGGCTCCGCGAGTGCTGCCGTGCACCGGTCGAGGAAGACGGCGATGAGCACGATGCCGAGTCCGGCCTCCACGCCCAGCGCGATGTCCATCGACGAGATACCCTGCACGACCAGCTTGCCGAGCCCGTCAGCGCCGGCCATACCGGCGATGACCGCCATCGACAGAGCCAGCATGATCAGCTGGTTGATGCCGGCCATGATGGTGGGCAGCGCCAGCGGCAGCTGCACGCCGCGCAGGATCTGACCCGGCGTCGCGCCGAACGCGTGTCCGGCCTCGACGGTCTCGCTGTCGACTCCGCGGATGCCGAGCTCGGTCAGCCGCACACCCGGAGGCAGCGCGAAGATGACCGTGGCGACCACGCCGGGGACCACGCCGATGCCGAAGAACATGATCGCGGGGATCAGGTAGACGAACGCGGGCATGGTCTGCATGAAGTCGAGCACCGGCTTGAGCGTCGCCCGCACCCGGTCGTTGCGTGCCGACCAGATACCCAACGGCACGGCGATCAGCACCGCGATGACGGCGGCTACGATGACCAGCGCCATCGTCTGCATGGCGGGTGTCCACAGATTCAGCGCCAGGATGAACACGAACGACAGAATCGTGCCCACCGCCAGCTTCCAGGAGCGCAGCAGCCAGGCGATCAGAGCGAAGACGGCGATCGTGACGGGAAAGGGAGTGTCGATCAGCGCGGCCGACAGACCGTCGACGAACGCACCGATCACAGTGGAGATGAAGGTGAACAGACCTTCCAGGTTGTCGAGCAGCCAGTTCAGGCCGGTCTCGACCCAGTCTCCGAGCGGAATACGGAATCCATCCATCAGCGTCCCTCCTCTGCGGAATCGGCCGACGGGGTCGCCACGGCGGATGCGGTCTCGACAGCATCCTGGGCCTCAGCGAGAACCTCGTCGATGACGGCCTGCGGCATCGGATTCAGCGGCAGGGTGAGCTCGCCCGTGGCGCCCGGACCGGGGCCGAGCGCGGCGAGCAGGGTGACGCGCGGGATCACGCCGGTCAGGCGGCCCTCGGCATCCGTGACGGCCAGCGGCAGCACCGACTCGACCGAGGGGATGAACAGATTCATCAGCACCTCGTTCTCGTCGACGCTCTGCGGCACGGGCTTGAGGATCGACGCCAGCGAGGACTCGCCCTTGCGGACCAGCTTCACGGCATCCCGATCGGTGACGATGCCGACCAGGCGGCGGTCGCGGCCGACGACGTAGGTCGCCGACATGTAGGAGTCGCGCATCTGGCGCAGCGCCGTGCGCGGGCCGGCAGTGTCGGCGATCACCGGGGTCGGCCGCTCCATGACGTTCGACGCGGTGAGCACGCGGGCACGATCGACGTCCTGCACGAACTGCTCGACGTAGTCGTTGGCGGGGTCGGTGAGGATGTCCTCCGGCGTGCCGATCTGCACGATGCGGCCGTCGCGCATGACGGCGATGCGGTCTCCGAGGAACATGGCCTCGTTGAGATCGTGCGTGATGAAGACGATCGTCTTCTGCAGCTTGGCCTGCAGCTCGACGAGCTGCTCCTGCATCTCACGGCGGATCAGCGGGTCCAGCGCGCTGAATGCCTCGTCCATCAGCAGGATCTCGGTGTCGGCGGCGAGCGCGCGGGCGATGCCGACGCGCTGCTGCATTCCGCCCGAGAGCTCGCTGGGGAGCTTGTCGCCCCAGCCCTCGAGACCGACCATGCCGAGGATCTCGTCGGCCTTCTTCAGGCGCTCGGTCTTGGGCACTCCCTTCAGCTCGAGGGGGTAGGCGACGTTGGCGGCGACCGTGCGGTGCGGCAGCAGCGCGAAGTGCTGGAACACCATCGACACGCGGTCGCGGCGGATCTCGCGCAGGGCAGCGGGCGGCGCCTTGGCGATGTCGTCGCCGCCGATGATCACTTCGCCGCCGGTGATGTCGTGCAGGCCGTTGAGCATGCGGATGATGGTGGACTTGCCGGAACCGGACAGCCCCATGATCACGAAGATCTCACCACGGTTCACGGTGAAGCTCGCGTCGATCACGGCTGCGGTGCCTGCGTCGAGTACGTCGGTTCGGGTCTCGCCGGCCTGCAGTCGCTTTACCGCCTGTTGCGGATTCCGACCGAAGACCTTGTACAGATGGTGCGCTTCGAGAGCGATTTCGGACACGTTTCCCCTGGCACGCTCACCCATTTCCAGGGTGCTGGTGAGCCTGCTTCGGTAACGCCCGGGTGATGTTCACAAGGCCGTTTCGACAATCGCTGTACTGGCGGCGCAGACGGGGATTTCGGATCCTCGCAAAGAACATCGACCATACGCCCACGCCTCTTCGTGTACAGCTCGAGTCGAAAGAAGGACGCGGCCGCGGACTGGTCTTGTGGCCCCTCGACCACCTGTCCACGCTAACGAATGGCTGATCCGGTGGCAAATCCCGCACCAGGTTTCGCGGTCTCACCGGGGGTTAAGGACGCGCCGCCATCCCCGTTCGAATCGCTCAAGTTGCTGCATTTCGCCGTGAAATGC
>JBARWR010000064.1:0-1925 GCA_049646915.1 Microbacterium sp. | reverse complement strand
AGCTCGGCCCGCGCGGCCTCGTCGAGCTCCAGGGCGCGGGCAGCGTGCTGCGCCAGCATCCGTCCCTGCGGTGTCAGCCGCACCCGTCTGCCGTCCGGCTCCAGCAGCGTCACGCCCGCCTCGCGCTCCAGCAGCGAGAGCTGCTGCGACACCGTGGAGGGGGAGTAGGAGAGGGATGCCGCGACCTCGGCGATCGTGCCGCGCAGGGCCAATTCGTGCAGCAGCCGAAGTCGTCTCAGTTCGAACATGGGTGCTCCTGTCCTTCGCGTCGAGAACAGGAGATCCGGCCAGAACAGGACGGATGCCGAGAAATCGTCCTGTCCTGGCGAGATCTCCTGTCCCCGGTGAACCGCTGTGGTGAATACATTGAGTTTAGCGAACTGTATCCTTCATAAAACATCGCTTTTCTTCGTGAGTTGAGGGAGGCATCCTGAGAACATGACCACCCCTGTGCGCGCCACCGATGCCGTTCTCTCCGACCTCACTGAGCTGGCCGACGACGCCGTCGCGCTGGTCCGCAGATGGCTGGTCGACAGCCGCGCCGTGCCGGTGGACGCCGCCGGTGAGCGCCTCGCCGGTGTGCTGCGCGATCCCAACGGCCTGGACTTCACCGTCGGCTTCGTCGACGGCGTGGTGCGCCCTGAGGATCTGAAGGTCGCCGCCGCCAAACTCAAGGAGCTCGTGCCGCTGACTCCCGCGTTCCTGCCCGCCGTCATGCGCGGGGCGATCGGACTCGGCGGCGCCACCGCCGGCATGCTTCCCGGCATCGTGGTCCCTTCGGCCCGCGCTGTGCTGCGCCAGATGGTGCGCCACCTGATCGTCGATGCGCGCGACGAGAAGCTCGGGGCCGCCATCAAGCACATCCACGACACCCAGGGCGTGAAGCTCAACATCAACCTGCTCGGCGAGGCCATCCTCGGCAAGGACGAGGCCCTCCGCCGCCTGGAGGGCACCCGTCGCCTGCTGCTGCGCGACGACGTGGACTACGTCTCCATCAAGGTGTCATCGACCGTCGCCCCGCACAGCCCGTGGGCATTCGAGCAGGCCGTCGCCGAGGCATCCGAGGCGCTGCACCCGCTGTACGAGATCGCCGCCCGCCCTTCGAAGGGGGCGAAGAAGTTCATCAACCTCGATATGGAGGAGTACAAGGACCTCGATCTCACGATCGCGGTCTTCACCAGCATCCTCGACCGTCCCGAATTCCACGACCTCGAGGCCGGCATCGTGCTGCAGGCATATCTGCCCGACGCCCTGTCCGCGATGATGCGCCTGCAGGAGTGGGCCGCGAAGCGGGTCGCCGACGGCGGAGCACCCATCAAGGTGCGCGTCGTCAAGGGTGCCAACCTGCCCATGGAGACGGTGGATGCCGAGACTCACGGCTGGGAGCTGGCGACCTGGTCGAGCAAGCAGGAGTCCGACTCCTCGTACAAGGCCGTGCTCGAGTACGCGCTGCGCCCCGAGCACATCGGCAATGTGCGCATCGGCGTCGCCGGCCACAACCTCTTCGACATCGCCCTGGCCTGGCTGCTCGCCTCGAAGCGCGGCGTGCAGGACGGCATCGAGTTCGAGATGCTGCTGGGCATGGCCTCCGCGCAGGCCGAGGTCGTCAAGCGCACCGTCGGCTCGCTGCTGCTGTACACGCCCGTCGTGCACCCCGACGAGTTCGACGTCGCGATCGCCTACCTGATCCGCCGCCTGGAAGAGGGCGCAAGCCACGAGAACTTCATGTCGGCCGTCTTCGACCTCGACTCCGACCCGGCGCTGTTCGACCGCGAGAAGCAGCGCTTCCTGGCATCCGTCGCCGGCATCCCCGCCGAGGTGCCCGGCCCGAACCGCACCCAGAACCGTCAGCTGCCGGCCGCACCCGCGCAGCGCGACGGCTTCACGAACACCCCCGACACCGACCCGTCGCTGGCCGCCAACCG
>JBARWR010000063.1:0-2191 GCA_049646915.1 Microbacterium sp. | reverse complement strand
GACCGTGCGCGGACGTCGCGTCCTGGCTGCCGCGGCGGCGGCTCCGCTCGTCGCGGGAATCGCCTTCTCCGTCCTGGCCGGCGGCTCCGCGCTCGCATCGGGTGAGCAGGGCAGTCCGGTCGAATTCGACACCGTGACCGTTCTGCCGGGCGACACCCTCTGGTCCATCGCGGTCCAGGTCGCCCCCGCCGTCGACCCGCGCGACGTGATCGATGACATCATGCGGCTGAACAATCTCAGCGGCGGCACCATCCAGGCGTACTCCTCGATCGCGATCCCCACGCAGTACTCGCGCTGACGCCGTCATCCGGAGACCGCTGCTGGTCCCTCGCTCTACGATGGGAAGGGTGACCTCCCTCGATGAGCTGCCCCTCCGCGATGATCTTCGCGGACTCACTCCTTACGGCGCGCCGCAGGCGCCTCTGCCGGTGGCGCTGAACGTCAACGAGAACACGCATGCGGTCCCGGAGGCCGTGGTCAGCGAGATCCTCGATGACGTCGCCCTCGCGCTCAGCGAGGTCAACCGCTATCCGGACCGCGAGTTCACCGGGCTGCGCGAGGCGTTCGCCGAGTACCTGGGTCACGGGCTCACCGCCGAGCAGATCTGGGCGGGCAACGGGTCGAACGAGGTGCTCCAGCACATCATGCAGGCCTTCGCCGGCCCCGGTCGCACGGCATTCGGCTTCGCGCCCACCTACTCGATGTATCCGCTGATCACGCAGGGCACCGGTGCGAGATGGGTCGCGGGAACCCGCGAGGACGACTACTCGATCGACGCCGAAGACGCCGCGGAGCAGGTTCGCGCTGCCGCACCCGACGTGGTGCTGCTGTGCTCGCCGAACAATCCGACCGGCACCCCGCTGAGCCTGGACGTGGTCGAGGCCGTCTACGACGCGGCACCGGGCATCGTGATCGTCGACGAGGCGTACCACGAGTTCGCGCCGAAGGATGCGCCCTCCGCGCTCTCCCTGCTCGCCGGGCGCCCGCGCATGGCCGTCTCGCGCACGATGAGCAAGGCCTTCGCCTTCGCGGGTGCCCGCGTGGGGTACCTGGCGGCGGATCCCGCTTTCATCGATGCGCTGCGACTGGTGCGCCTGCCCTACCATCTCAGTGCGCTGACCCAGGCTGCGGCCACCGCGGCCCTTCGGAACTCGGACACCATGCTGCGGATGGTCGACGAGATCGTCGAGCAGCGCGATCGCATCTCGGCGACGCTGGAGGCGCTCGGCTACCAGCCGCACTCGTCCTGGTCGAACTTCGTCCTCTTCGGCGGCGTCGACGACCCGAAGGCCGTGTGGCAGGCGCTGTATGAGCGCGGCGTGCTGATCCGTGACATCGGCATCCCCGGACACTTGCGCGTGACCGCCGGCACCGAGGCCGAGTCCACCGCATTTCTGGAAGCCCTCGCGTCGATAGGATCACCTTCATGAGCGACCCCCGCACCAGCCCCCGTACTGCGCAGCGCACTCGCAGCACGTCTGAGTCCACCGTCGAGGTCGAGGTGAATCTCGACGGCACCGGCCGCAGCGAGATCAGCACCTCCGTGCCGTTCTTCGACCACATGCTGACCGCATTCGCGAAGCACTCGCTCACCGATCTCACGGTCCGCGCGACCGGTGACACGCACATCGATGCGCACCACACCGTCGAGGACATCTCGATCGTGCTCGGTCAGGCCATCCGCGAGGCGCTCGGCGACAAGTCGGGCATCTCGCGCTACGGCGACGCCCTGGTGCCGCTGGACGAGGCTCTCGCACAGGCGGTCGTCGACATCTCCGGACGCCCGTTCCTCGTGCACGAGGGCGAGCCGGTCGGGTTCGAGTTCCACCTCATCGGCGGCCATTTCACCGGTTCCCTGGTTCGCCACGTGTTCGAGGCGATCACCTTCAACGCCGGTATCACCGTGCACGTCCGCGTGATCGGCGGGCGCGACCCGCACCACATCGCCGAGGCCGAGTTCAAGGCCTTCGCGCGTGCCTTCCGTCAGGCCAAGTCCGTGGATCCGCTCGTCGAGGGCATCCCGTCCACGAAGGGTGCCCTGTGACGCGTGCACCGCGTGTCGTCGTCTTCGATTACGAGTCGGGCAATGTGCACTCCGCCGTCAAGGCGCTGGCCGCTGCCGGGGCCGATGTCGAGCTGACCGGCGACCGGAAGGCCGCGCAGGAGGCCGACGGACTGTTCGTCCCCGGCG
>JBARWR010000062.1:0-3034 GCA_049646915.1 Microbacterium sp. | reverse complement strand
GACCGTGCGCGGGCCCCTGGTCCGCGCCACCGGGGAGGTGGCCGAATGGTGTGCGTCGCAGATCGTTCTGGCCGAGCTGGAGGCATCCCGCGCCAGCCTCGCTGAGGCCGAGCTGCGTGCCCTGCGCGCGCAGATCAGCCCGCACTTCATCTACAACTCCCTCGCGGCGATCGCCTCTTTCATCACCACCGACCCCGAGCGCGCGCGCACCCTGGTGCTGGATTTCGCGGACTTCACCCGGTACTCCTTCCGGCAGGAGGGCGAGTTCACCACGCTCGCGCAGGAGCTGGTCAGCATCCGCCATTACCTCGAGCTCGAACGCGCGCGCTTCGGCGATCGGCTGGATGTGCGCCTGCGGATCGCCCCCGAGACGCTGTCCACGGTGATCCCGTTCCTGTCCGTGCAGCCGCTTGTCGAGAACGCCGTGCGGCACGGCCTCGAGCCGCTCGCCGCGGGCGGACGCATCGTGATCGCGGCCGCGGACGAGGTCACCCACACCGAGATCTCGGTGGAGGACGACGGTGCGGGCATGGACCCCGAGCAGGTGCGGCAGGCGCTGTCCGGCCCGACGCTGACCACGCACGTCGGACTGCGCAACGTCGACACCCGCCTGCGCCGGCTGTACGGCGCCGCCGGGGGCCTGACCGTGGAGACGAATCTCGGCGCGGGTACCATGGTCCGGATGCGGATCCCGAAGTCGCAGCCGATGCACGAGACGGATGCCTCGTGATCCTCGACGTGCTCGTCGCCGACGACGAACCGCCCGCCCTGGCGGAGCTGGCCGCGTTCCTCGAGGCGGATGCCAGGATCGGGGCGATTCACCGCGCCGCGAGCGGCGCCGATGCTCTGCGCGAGCTGTCGGTGTCCGCCGTCGACGCGGTCTTCCTCGACATCCACATGCCCGGCATCAGCGGCTTCGACCTGGCACGCGCTCTGGAGCGGTTCGCGCAGCGCCCGGCCATCGTGTTCGTCACCGCCGACGAGGCCGGAGCGCTGGAAGCGTTCGACGTGCGCGCCGTCGACTACGTGCTCAAGCCGATCCGCCCCGAGCGGCTGCGTCGTGCGATCGACCGGATCCTGGCGGTGCGGCACGACGCCGAGAGCGAGGACGAGGAGGATGCCGAGACGGTGCCTGTCGCAGTCGGACAGACGGTGCGCCTGGTGCGCCGCGGCGACGTGCGGTGGGTCAAGGCCGAGGGCGACTACTCCCGGCTGTGGACGGCCGCGGGGCACAGCCATCTCGTGCGGATTCCGATCTCGGAGCTCGAGGAGCGCTGGGCGTCGGCGGGATTCGTGCGCGTGCACCGCTCGTATCTCGTGCATGTGGATGCCGTCACCGAGGTGCGGCTGACCGGCTCCGCACCGGCGGTGGTGCTGGCCGAGGTCGAGCTGCCGGTCAGCAGGCGGCTCATCCCCGCGGTGCGCAGCCGACTGGTGAGGACGGACCGGCGGTGAGCGCGGGCGAGGACCGCTCCCGTCTCTCGCCGCAGGACAGGGAGCGGCGGGTTCGGGTCACCGCCGACCCGCCGTCGTCGAACGTTGAATCGACGGCCACATCAGGTATCGCCCTGCCGGGTGCACCGGTGCACGAGGCCGACACGGTCTTCCTGAACGGCCTGATCCGGGCACAGCTCCGGCTCGCCGCGGGATGCCTGGCCGGATTCCTGCTCGTCTCGCTGGTGCTCACCCTGATGGTGCTCATCATCGCGCGCTCGGCCGATCCGACCGTGTTCGGTGTGCCGCTGTCGTGGCTGCTGCAGGCGTACGCCTACTACCCGATCATCCTGATCTTCGCCATCCTCTATGCGCGCGGCGCCACCCGCAACGAGCGGCGCTACCGCGCGCTCGCCGATGACGGGCGGGGAGCGAACCCGTGAATCCCGCACTGGATCTGGCAGCCGTCGCGCTCGTGGTGATCTTCACCGTCGTGCTGGGGGTGATGGGAGTGCGGCTCAGTCGCACCACCAGCGACTTCTTCGTGGCATCCCGCAGCGTCCGCTCGGTATGGAACGCATCGGCGATCAGCGGAGAGTACCTCTCGGCCGGCACGTTCCTGGGCCTGTCGGGGCTGGTGCTGCTGGTCGGTGCGGACGGGTTCTGGTTCCCGATCGGATATGCGGCGGGCTACCTGCTGCTCCTGCTCTTCGTCGCCGCGCCCCTGCGCCGCAGCGGCGCATACACGCTGCCCGACTTCATCGAAGCCCGACTGGAGTCCCGCGGTGTACGGCGGCTGTCGAGCCTGCTCGTGCTGGTGATCGGCTGGCTGTACATCGTGCCGCAATTGCACGGCGCATCGCTCACGCTGCGGGTGGTGGCAGACCTGCCGCACTGGGTGGGTGCGGTGGTCGTCACGGCCGTGGTCACCGGCATCGTCGCCGCCGGAGGCATGCGGGCCATCACCGTCGTGCAGGCGATGCAGTACTGGCTGAAGCTGACCACCCTGCTGGTGCCCGCGGTCGTGCTGCTGATCGTGCTGTCGGGGCGAGAACCCTCACTCGACCCGGTGCTGGCGTTCCCCATCGAGATGGGCCCGTCGGCGACGGATGCCTACTCCACGGCGTCGCTGATGATCGCCCTGCTGCTGGGGACGATCGGTCTGCCGCACGTCCTCGTGCGCTTCTACACCAGCCCCGACGGCGGCTCGGCTCGGCGCACGACCGTCCTGGTGGTGGCGATGATCGGCGCGTTCTATGCGGTGTCGGGAACCCTCGGTCTCATCGCGCGGGTCGCGGCGCCTGACCTCGCCCAACCCGGTCTCGCCGACACGGTGGTGCTGGCTCTGCCCTCCCGCATCCTGCCCGGCCCCGTGGGCATGCTGCTGACCGCACTGGTCGTGGCCGGCGCGTTCGCGGCCTTCCTGTCGACCTCGTCGGGGCTGGTCGTCTCGCTCGCCGGCGTGATCAGTCAGGATGTTTTCGACGGCTCGGTGCGCTCGTTCCGGGTCTCGGCGGTGCTGTGTGCGGCCGTGCCGCTCGGCATCGCGCTGCTGACCGGTCCTGAGGCGCTGGTCTCCAGCGTGGGCACGGTATTCCTC
>JBARWR010000061.1:0-1519 GCA_049646915.1 Microbacterium sp. | reverse complement strand
GGCCGCGGAGGCGCTGGCGGCGGCGAACACCCCCGCCGGCGCGAAGGCGACCGCGAGTCGAATGGCGGCTGAGCGCTACGGCTGGGGATCGGGCCAGTTCTCGTGCCTGTCGAGCCTGTGGAACAAGGAGTCCGGCTGGAACTACCAGGCGTACAACCGCAACGGCGGTGCCACCGGCATTCCGCAGGCCCTGCCCGGCAGCAAGATGGCATCCGCCGGCGCCGACTGGCGCACCAGCGCGGCCACGCAGATCTCCTGGGGTCTGGACTACATCAAGCGCGCGTACGGCTCGCCGTGCTCGGCGTGGTCGCACTCGCAGGCGGTCAACTGGTACTGAGCATGGCCGGTTCTGATCAGCGCAGCTCGCTGATCAGCACCGCGCTCGTGCCATCGGCACGCGACTCGAAGACGTGCGGAGCATCGCCCGGATACGAGAGGTAGTCGCCCGGCAGCAGCAGCTCCGGGCTCTCGGCCGGACCGATCAGCGCCTCGCCGGAGACCAGCACGACGTGCTCGGTGGTCCCGGCGCGGTGGGGGAGCGAACGGCGCGGCTCACCCGGCTCGGCCTGGATCAGGTAGATGTCCCGCCGGGTGCCCGGCGCTGCTGCTGAGAGCAGCGTCGCGAGGTACGGGGAAGCGGAAGAGGGCACACCGGCGTGGTCGCCCAGCCGGATCAGGCGCGGTGCCGTGGTGCGCTCGTCCACCAGGGTGGAGAACGGCACCCCCAGAGCATCGCCGATCGCCCACAGCGTCTCCACGCTCGGATTTCCGGCGCCGCTCTCCAGCTGCGACACCGTAGCCTTGGACACCCCCGACCGGCGGGCGAGTTCGGACACGGAGATTCCGGCCGCCTCCCGCTCGCGGCGGAGCGAATGGGCGATGCGTTCGCGCAGATCCATGTCGTTCAGTATCGCAAACGATCGTTCGGTTTGACGTGAACGGGCGATGCGTTCAGAATGTTGGTCATGCGTTCAGTGGATCGAACAGGTGCGGCGGTGGCCCACTCGCCCGCGCGCGAAGTCTGGCGTGAGGGCCTCGGCGTCGCGATCGCCACCAGTGCGTACGGCATCTCGTTCGGCGCGCTCGCCGTGGCATCCGGTCTCGACGTCTGGCAGACCTGCGTGCTGAGCCTGCTCATGTTCACCGGCGGATCGCAGTTCGCGTTCATCGGCGTGCTCGGAGCGGGCGGCATCGCCGCCCTTCCGTCCGCGATCGCATCCGCGGTGCTGCTGGGCGTGCGCAACGTCGCCTACGGCATGCGGATGTCGCCGATCATCGGAGACGGCTTCTGGCGGCGGGCGGGCGCCGCGCAGGTCACCATCGACGAGTCCACCGCCGTCGCGATCTCGCAGCCGACGCCCTCACTGAGTCGTCTCGGGTTCTGGATCACGGGGCTGGGCGTCTTCGTCGGCTGGAACCTCACCACCCTCGCGGGCGCTCTGCTCGGCGACGTCCTGGGCGACCCGAAATCCTGGGGCCTGGATGCCGCGGCCGCTGCCGCCTTCCTCGCGCTGCTCTG
>JBARWR010000060.1:0-3535 GCA_049646915.1 Microbacterium sp. | reverse complement strand
GGTGGGGGAGCAGCGGCCCTCGCCGCGGCGGGCGGCGGCTTCGCCATGGGGACGATGCGAGGGCCGGAGCCATCGGCATCCGCCACCCACGCGTTCTTCGGGCCGCACCAGGCCGGTATCGTCACGCCGGTGCAGGAGCATCTGCACTTCGCCGTGTTCGACATGATGCCGCGCAGCGGCCGGAGCGAGCTCGTCGAACTGCTGCAGGACTGGAGCTATGCCGCAGCCCGCATGACTCAAGGACTCGAGGTCAGTGCGACCGGAGCCGTCGGCGGCTCGCCGGAGACGCCGCCTGATGACACCGGTGAGGCACTCGGGCTGTCCGCCAGCGCGCTGACCGTCACCTTCGGCTTCGGACCGACCCTGTTCGAGAACGAGGATGGCGATCGCTACGGCATCCGTCAGCACCGTCCCGTCGGACTGGAGCGCCTGCCGGCCTTCCTCGGCGACGATCTCGATCCGGCGCAGTCCGACGGAGACCTGTGCATCCAGGTGTGCGCGGATGATCCGCAGGTGGCCGTGCATGCCATCCGCAACCTCAGTCGAATCGCCTTCGGACGGGCGAAGCTGCGCTGGTCGCAGCTCGGCTTCGGCAAGACGTCCCGCACCACGTCCGAGCAGCAGACACCGCGGAACCTGTTCGGCTTCAAGGACGGCACCGCGAACATCCTGGCCGATGACGCGAAGGCCCTGGCCGCCGACGTGTGGGTCGCGGCGGACGACGAGCCGGGCTGGCTCGCGGGTGGCTCCTATCTCGTCGCCCGCAAGATCGCGATGCTGATCGAGACGTGGGACCGCGTGCGCCTGGGCGAACAGGAGCAGATCTTCGGGCGTGACAAGGGTGAGGGGGCACCCCTGTCCGGCGGCACCGAGATGACCAAGCCGAAGCTCGCCGGGCTCGACGAGCACAGTCATGTGCGCCTCGCCCATCCCGACGCCAACGACGGCATCCGCATCCTGCGTCGCGGATTCAACTACGTGGGCGGGAACAACAATCTGGGACGGTTGGACGCCGGGCTCTTCTTCCTCTCGTACCAGCGCGACCCCGAGCAGTTCATCTCGCTGCAGCGCAAGCTCTCCAGTGATCTGCTCAACGAATACATCCGCCACGTCGGCTCGGGGATCTGGGCGATTCCCGCCGGCGCCACCGAGGGATCGTACGTGGGAGCCGCACTGTTCGCCTGAGCGCGGCTGGCCCGAGCCGGCTCAGCTGCGTCGGGACCCGGTCGGGTCGTTGCGATGATCTGCGCCGGACACGAGGGCCGCGTCGTCGAACATCCAGCGCGGCCGCGGTTCGATGAGCGGGCGGAACACACGTCGCACCGGCTTGGAGGCGAGCACGAAGGCGATGACCACCGCGAGGACGGTGATCAGCGGCAGCCAGATCCACGTCGGGTCGAGACCGCGCAGCACACCGGATTCGCGGAACGGGTAGAGCACGAACGAGTGCAGCAGGTACACATACATCGTGTACTGCCCGAGCGTCGTCCAGCGCTGCGTGCGCCGTGGCATGAGTGCGAGGAACGAGGCGCTCAGCAGCAGCGCGAGAGCGATCAGGCCCAGGCGGATCCCGCCCGCCCACCATTCGTCCGCCGCGAGACCAGCATAGGAATCGTCGTAGAAGAACCAGTACCGCAGGTCCATGGCATCCCAGGTCGGCAGCCAGCGCCAGCACACGAAGGCCCAGGCGCCGAGCACGACGACGGCGCAAGCGCGCAGCCACCATGGTCGGAAGTCGATGAGGTGGAAGCGGCGGACCACGTCGCGCTCGCGCAGCCACCAGCCCAGGGTGAAGAAGAAGAGCAGGCCGAGGGTGCGCGACAGCGAGAAGGTGCTGTTGACGTTGCCGAGATACCCGACACCGATGGAGATGGCGAGAGCCCACACGAGCGGCCAGCGCAGCAGGGCGAGATAGGGCAGCACCAGCCGGAAGATGCCGAGCGCCAGGAGGAACCAGAGCGTCCACGACGGCTGCGTGAGGTTCGGATCTGCGCGACCCTCGACGAGCCACTTGGTCAGAGTCCAGAGTCCTTCGAAGATCACGTAGGGCACGAGGATGTCGGTGATGACCCTCGCCATCTGCTTCCTGGTGGGGCTGGCGGCCTTGGAGAAGTACCCGGAGATCAGCGCGAAGGCGGGCATGTGGAACGCGTAGACCCAGAGGTAGAACGCGTAGGAGACGTCGGAGTCGTAGATCAGACGCTGGATGCCGTGCCCGAGCACCACCAGCACGATGCAGGCGAAGCGGGCGTTGTCCCAGAACGGGACCCGTCGACGCGGGCGAGGGATCGCGCCCGTGGAACCGGTGGGCGGATGCTGGACTGCACTGCTCATCACCCGAGGCTACCGGCCGGGAATAAGTTTGCGACGGAGGCGTTGCAACAACTACATTCAAATGAATAGAACAGGATGCCGCAGCATCCCGAGCGGAGAAGAACATGGACGCACAGAGCAGCGACCCGCAGTCCGGCATGCAGTTCGGCCTCATGTCGGTCAGTGACATCACGCAGGACCCGACCACCGGTGTCACCCCCAGCGAGCGGGAGCGCATCCAGGCCGTCGTCACGATGGCCGAGCACGCCGAGGATGCAGGACTGGACGTCTTCGCCATCGGCGAGCATCACAACCCGCCGTTCTTCTCGTCGAGCCCCACGACTCTGCTGGCCTACGTCGCCGCGCAGACCGAGCGGCTGATCGTCTCGACCTCCACGACGCTGATCACCACCAACGACCCGGTGCGCATCGCCGAGGAGTACGCGATGCTGCAGCACCTGTCCGGCGGACGGATGGACCTGATGATGGGGCGCGGCAACACCGGTCCGGTGTACCCGTGGTTCGGCAAGGACATCCGACAGGGCCTTCCCCTGGCCATCGAGAGCTACGCGCTGCTGCACGAGCTGTGGACGAAGGACGTCGTGGACTGGGATGGCAAGTTCCGCACCCCGCTGCAGGGCTTCACGGCCACACCGCGTCCGCTCGACGGCGTCGCGCCGTTCGTCTGGCACGGCTCCATCCGCACCCCCGAGATCGCCGAGCAGGCCGCGTACTACGGCGACGGCTTCTTCGCCAACAACATCTTCTGGCCCAAGGAGCATTACCAGCGGCTCATCGAGTTGTACCGCCAGCGCTGGTCGCACTACGGACACGGTGCACCGGAGACGGCCATCGTGGGTCTGGGCGGACAGGCGTTCATTCGACCGAAGTCGCAGGACGCCGTGAACGAGTTCCGGCCGTACTTCGACAATGCGCCGGTCTACGGTCACGGTCCGTCGATGGAGGACTTCACCGAGATGACGCCGCTGACGGTGGGCTCCCCGCAGCAGGTCATCGACCGCTACGCGGCCATGCGCGACACCTTCGGGGACTACCAGCGCCAGCTGTTCCTCATGGATCACGCCGGACTGCCGCTGAAGACGGTGCTCGAGCAGATCGATCTGCTCGGCAGCGAGGTCGTGCCGGTGCTGCGCAAGGAGCTCGCGCAGAACCGCGCACCCGAGGCCCCCGACGCGCCGACCCACGCCGCCCGCGTGCGGGC
>JBARWR010000059.1:0-1848 GCA_049646915.1 Microbacterium sp. | reverse complement strand
ACGCGAGCGGGCTCGCCCACCACGGCATCGGCAAGTTCATGGCGTTGCGCTGATCCGCGCGCGAGCAGCAGCGCGAAGGCCTCGTCCAGTCCGAGGTTGCGGGTCACGGCTTGAGCACAGCGGGACGCCGATCAGCGATAGACCAGGGCGCGGCGCCGGACGGTGACCCCGACACGGTCGCCGAGCGCGGGCAGCTCGTGTGCGGGGACCCGGGAGCGCGCCCGTTCGCCGGAATCGAGTGCGGCCGTCACGAGTGCATCGTGGCCGGCATAGGCGACCGCGACCACCTGGGCGCTCGCGCCATCCACATGAAGACGCACCCATTCGGGGCGCAGCACCACGCGAACGTGACCTCCGGGCACCACGTCATCCATGGCGTGCGCCTCGATCGTGCCGAGCTCGCAGTCCACGGTTCCGTCGTGCCACACTCCGGGAAACTCCACGGTGTCTCCGACGAACCTGGCGACCCACGACGTGGTCGGCTGCTCGTACACCTCGAGCGGGGTGCCGACCTGCACGATCCGCCCGCCCATCATCACCGCGACGGTGTCGGCGAGCGAGAGCGCCTCTTCTTGATCGTGCGTCACGAGCACCGCGGTCGATCCCTGCCCGCGCAGCAACTCGACAACCTCGGCGCGGAGGGCGGTGCGAAGCATGGGGTCGAGCGCCGCGAACGGCTCGTCGAGCAGCACCACATCGGGTCTCGGCGCGAGCGCCCTCGCGAGCGAGACGCGCTGCGCCTGTCCTCCCGACAGCTGCATCGGCGAGCGATCAAGGTACTCCGTCAGGCCGACCAGGCTCGCGAGTTCGGCGATGCGTGCTGCGCGCCGTGCCCCCCGATGCAGCCCGAACCCGATGTTGTCGCGCACGCTCAGATGCGGAAACAGGGCGGCATCCTGCGGAACCCAGCCGATGCCGCGCCGCTCGGGCGGCACAGTCGCACCGGCCTTGGAGAGTTCACGCTGTCCGATCCGGATGCTTCCTGCATTGATCGGCAGGAGCCCGGCGATCGAGCGCAGCAGCGTGGTCTTGCCGCAACCGCTGGGGCCGAGCACCGCGACGATGCTGCCCTTGGGAACCTCGAGGGTGACGCCGTCGAGCACCTCACGGGAGCCGTAGCCCACCTGCAGCTCCTGGATCGTGAGCCAGCTCATGCGTCCTCCCTCGCGACGCCGCGCACGCCCGACAGCACGAAGGCCGGCACTGCGGCGACGAGCACCAGTGCCGCCGCATAGGGTGCCGCGGCACTGAACTCGGACACCTCGGTGCGGGTCCACAGCTCGACCGCGAGCGTCGTGGTGCCGGTCGGGCGCAACAACAGCGTCGCGGGCAATTCTTTCATCACGGCGATCGCCACGAGCAATGCGCCCACCCCGATCGATGGCGCCGCCATGCGCGCGGTGACCCGCCACCAGGTCTGCGCGGGTGTGAGCCCGAGGGTTCGTGCGACCGCGCCGAGGCCATCGGGCACCGCCTCGATGCCACTGCGCGCCGAACCGATCGCCTTGGGCAGGAACAGCACCGCATAGGCGAAGACGAGCACCACGGCGGTCTGATAGAACGCGGGCAACACCGCGAGCGAGAAGAACACCAGTGCCAGGCCGACGACGATACCGGGCAGCGCGTGGCCCAGGTAGCCGACGGATTCGATCACGCTCACCAGGCGACCGCGGTAGCGGGCCGCGAGCGCGGCGATGGGTAGAGCGATCGCCACTGTGACGGTTGCCGCGACGAGCGCGAGGGCGAGGGTCGAGCCGACCGCGCCCGCAAGACGTCCCAGATCGAGCGCGCGCACCGTCTCGGCCTCCACGAGACGCGTGACGAGTCCGATCGCCGGCACAAGCACGC
>JBARWR010000058.1:0-3431 GCA_049646915.1 Microbacterium sp. | reverse complement strand
GCTGCTCTCGGGCCTGGTGGAGGGGTTCGTCACCGGCTCCGCCCTGCCGTGGGCCGTCAAGATCGGCATCGGCGCCCTCGCTCTGGGCGTGTTCCTGTTCTACATGCTCGTGACAGGCCGCAGCGCGGCACGCCGCGGAGAGACCGGAGACCTGCTGGAGTACGAGGCGGGCACGCCCACGCTCACCGCCGGTTGACGTTCACCGCGGGGTGCACGTGGGCGTGCCCGGCGGGGGTCAGGAACGCGCTGTGCCGTCGAAGAGCGCCCGGTAGGCGTAGCCGGCCAGCAGCGCGCCGACGGCGGGGAAGACGATGAACACCCAGAGCTGCCCGAGCGCCTCGGATCCGCCGTAGATCGCTGCGGCGAGCGAGCGTGCGGGGTTCACTGAGGTGTTGTCGACCGGGATGGCGATCAGGTGGATCAGTGTGAGCGACAGTCCGATGGCGATGCCGGCGTGCGCCGTGCCGCGCGTCGGGTGGGTCGAACCGAGGATGACCAGCAGGAAGAAACCGGTCAGGATGACCTCGATGATGATCGCGGACATCATCCCGAACCCGCCGGGGGAGTGCGAGCCCCAGCCGTTCGAGGCGAAGCCGGCGTCCTGTGCCGTGGTCAGCCATCCGTCCGGGCCGAACAGCCCGATGAGGGTCAGAGCCGTGGATGCGACGATTCCGCCGACGACCTGCGCGATGATGTAGGGCACGACGTCGCGCCAGGGCACGCGCCCTGCGGCTGCGGCACCGAGCGTGACCGCGGGGTTGAAGTGACCGCCGGAGAGCGGGCCGAACGCATACACGCCCACCAGCACGGTCAGGCCGAACGCGAGGGCGACCGCGACGTAGACCGCCGAGTTCGCACCGGGGTCGGTGAAGTGGTTCGAGGCGAACACGGCGGTGCCGACACCGCCGAAGACCAGCAGGAACGTCCCGAAGCCCTCTGCGGCGAGTTTCGCGCCGAGGGATGCTGTCAGCGGTGCGCCGGGTTCCGGCGCAGGCGTGATGGAGGATTCGCTCATGAGATTCCCTCTCGTCGGTTCGATCGTGGCGATCGAATTCTCGGCAAATGATAGCGGGGCCGGATGCCGAAGCATCCGACCCCGCGCAGGAATCTGTGAATCACCTGGTCATTCGCCGACGCCCACCGGCTCCTCGTCGTTCGCGGCACCCGTGGCGACCGCGGCGCGGACGTCGTCGGCCACCTTCTGGTCGACCTGGCCCCAGTACCAGAAGAAGCGCTCCTGGATGGCGGGCACGGTCAGCGCGTCATACTGACCGGCGAGGGTCTCGATGAAGCGCTGGCGCTCCTCGGCGGTGAACACGTCGTTGATGAGCGTGCGCGCCTGACCGAAGTCGTCGTCCTCGGAGTGCAGGGTGGCCGCACTGCGGATGAGAGCGCCGTCCGACTCCCAGCTCGCCTCGATGCCGCGCTGCGGGTCGGCCTCGGGACCACCGGCGTCACCATACGAGTTCGGCGTGTACACACGGTGCTCGGCGGTGTTGTAGTGGTACTGCATGTTGCCCTCGTGCATGTAGTTGCTCGTGTGGGCGGCGTGCGGCTGGTTGACCGGCAGCTGGTTGTAGTTCGTGCCGATCCGGTAGCGCTGTGCGTCCGGGTAGGAGAACACGCGAGCCATGAGCATCTTGTCCGGCGAGATGCCCGTGCCGGGAACCTGGTTGCCCGGCGAGAAGGCGGCCTGCTCGATCTCGGCGAAGAAGTTCTGCGGGTTGCGGTTCAGCGTGAACGTGCCGACCTTGATGCGCGGGTAGTCCTTCTTCGACCAGGTCTTGGTCAGATCGAACGGGTTGAAGCGGTAGTCCTTCGCCTCGTCATACGGCATCACCTGCACGTAGACGTCCCAGGCCGGGAACTCACCCCTCTCGATCGACTCGTACAGGTCGCGACGGTAGTAGTCGGAGTCCTGACCGGCCAGGCGCTCGGCCTCGTCGGCGAACATCGGCTCGACGCCCTGCTGCGTGAGGAAGTGGTACTGCACCCAGAAGCGCTCGCCGTCGGCGTTGATCCACTGGTAGGTGTGCGAGCCGTAGCCGTTCATGTGGCGCCACGAGCGCGGCAGGCCACGGTCTCCCATGACATAGGTGACCTGGTGGGCGGACTCGGGCGAGAGCGTCCAGAAGTCCCACTGCATGTCGGCGTCGCGCAGCGCGGAGCCGGTCAGACGCTTCTGCGAGTGGATGAAGTCCGGGAACTTGATGCCGTCGCGCAGGAAGAACGTCGGGGTGTTGTTGCCGACGATGTCGAGGTTGCCCTCGGTGGTGTAGAAGCGCAGCGAGAAGCCGCGCACGTCACGCCAGGTGTCGGGGGAGCCCTGCTCGCCGGCGACGGACGAGAAGCGGATCAGCGTCTCGCTCTTCGCGCCCGGCTGGAATGCGGCCGCACGCGTGTACTGCGAGACGTCCTCGGTGACGACGAACTCGCCGAACGCGCCGCCGCCCTTGGCGTGCGGGTTGCGCTCCGGCACGCGCTCGCGGTTGAACGAGGCGAGCTTCTCGACCAGGTAGCGGTCGTGCAGAGCGGTGGTGCCGTCAGGGCCGCCGGTCAGCGAGTGGGCGTCGCTGGCGACAGGCGTGCCGGTCTGGGTGGTCGTGAAGTTCTTGTCAGTCATTCACTTCTTCCTTTCACAATCGGAGCAGATGGCTCGGTAGGTCACAGAGGCTTCGAGGATGCGCATCCCGTGGTCGTGAGACGGATGCAGGCAGGGCGCTTCACCAACGGCGCAGGCGATGTCTTCGACCCGACCGCACTGCACGCACTGCAGATGATGATGATTGTCGAACTCGTGCTGCACCTCGTAGAGGGCGCTGCCGGCATCCGGCAGACTCACACGGCGGACGATGCCCGCCGTGGTCAGGTCGCCCAGGATGCCGTGCACCGTAGGCAGCGCGACGCTGCTGTGATGCTCGCGCAGCACGGAGAAGACCGTATCCGCGGATGCGTGCGGGCGCGTCTGCAGGGCCTCGAGCACGGCGACCCGCTGCAGGGTCACGCGCAGTCCTGCGGCGCGGAGGCGCTCAGACAGTGCAGTGGTTCCCATGCTCACCAGCTTAGCCCTTATCCTGAATGATTCATAATAAGGCGGGATTCAGGAGCGGAGGAACCTCACAGTCTGCCGGCGGCCTTGAGTTCGAGATAACGATCGGCGATGCGCGGAGGCAGCGAGTCGGGATCCGTCGCGATCGCCTCGCCACCGGCGCGGCGGACAGCATCCGCCACGACCTGCGCATCGCGGATGGTCTGCTCGGCCGCCGCTGCCAGGTAGACATCGATGCGGGAGTCGCGTCGACGCGCGAGCTGCACGATCGAGTCGTCCGTGGCGGACCCCACCAGCAGTGTGGTCGCGCGGGAGGCGTCCGGGAAGGCGCCCAGAAAGCCGCGGGCGGACTCTGCAGCATCCTGCGCGGTCAGCACGACGA
>JBARWR010000057.1:0-10461 GCA_049646915.1 Microbacterium sp. | reverse complement strand
GTGCTGCTCGGTGCGGTGCTGGTCGGGGTGGCGGATGCCATCGGCCGCACCGTGCTCGCCCCCGCCCAGCTGCCCGCGGGCCTGGTGGTCGCGCTGATCGGCGCCCCGTACTTCGTCTGGCTGCTCTGGCGCTCGCGCGACGCGTAGCATCCGTCCTCTCACGTCTCTGCCCTCGCCCCCCGATATCATCCGTCCCCGCCCCTGCCGGTCTACGTCGCCCCTGCTGATTCACGTAAACCGGCAGGGGCGGCGTAGCTGGGCAGGGGCGGGGACGCTCGCACAGCAGCTGCCGGAGACCAGCACCACGCGCGCACGATGAATCACCCGAATGCCCAGCCGATTCCGAACCCGCGAGCGTAACGTCGAGGACATGACAACGGTCCCCGTCGATGATGCCGCGATCGCCGAGGCGAGGCAGCTGCGAGACGCATTCCAGCGTTTCCTGCGCGAGTACGAGTTCGGGATGCGGGAGGTCGAGACGAAGATCTCGATCCTGCGCGACGAGTTCACGCACATGCACGCGTACAACCCCATCGAGCACGTGAAGAGCCGGCTGAAGACGCCGGACAGCATCGTCGAGAAGGTGGCCCGCCGCGGCGTCGACGCCGACTTCGACAGCATCCGCGCCGAGATCACAGACATCGCCGGTGTGCGGATCACCTGCAGCTTCGAGAGCGACGTCTACCGGCTTTTCAACCTGTTCACGACGCAGGACGATGTGACCGTCCGCATCGTGAAGGACTATATCGCCAACCCCAAGCCGAACGGCTACCGCAGCCTGCACGCCATCGTCGAGGTGCCCGTGTTCCTGTCCACCGGACCGGTCGCGGTCCCGGTCGAGGTGCAGTTCCGCACGATCGCGATGGATTTCTGGGCCAGCCTCGAGCACAAGATCCACTACAAGTTCGACGGACGCGTCCCCGCTCACCTCGTGCAGAGCCTGACGGATGCGGCGGATGCAGCGGAGGAGCTCGACCGGCGCATGGAGCGCCTGCACCGCGAGGCCCTCGAGATCAACCACCGCACCCTCGAGGCCTGAACCGTACGGCGGATTCAGGACGGATGCAGTTCTGAAGGATGCTGCACACTGAGGCGTCCTTCAGAAGCGCGAACATCCTTCAGAAGCGGGGCGCTCAGCCGAGGAACTCCCGCGCAGCGGTCACCATCGCGCTCACCCCGACCTCGATCGTCGGGTGGATGACGGGCGCGAAGAACGGCGAGTGATTGGTCGGGATGTCGCTGTCGAGCGTGCCCTTCGCGGCCGCTGCGGCGAACTGCTGCGGATCGACGCCACCCCAGAACCAGAACACCAGCGGCACGCCGGCATCCCGCGCGAACCACGAGACGTCCTCGCTGCCGGTGATCAGGCCTGGGTCGATGACCGCCTGCTCGCCGAAGGCCGAGCGGAACGCCGCCGCCGCGCGGGCAGTGGCATCCGCGTCGTTGATCGTGGCAGGCAGGGTGTGCAGGGAAGTGATGTCGGGCTCGCGCTCGGCTCCGGATGCCGCGGACTCGGCGCGGATCACCCGCTCCACCTTCTCGAGCACCTTCACCCGCATCTGGTCGTCCGGATAGCGCATGCTGAGCTGCAGTGTGGCATCCGCCGGGATGATGTTGTTCTTCGTGCCCGAGTGGACCGACCCGACCGTCACGACGACGGGGTCGCCGGCTGCGACCTCGCGGGAGACGACGGTCTGCAGGCGCATGATCGTCGACGCGGCCATCACGATCGGGTCCACCGTGGACTCCGGGCGCGAACCGTGGCCGCCGCGGCCGTGCAGCACCACCTTCAGCCCGTCGGATGCCGACATCTGGGGTCCTGGACGCAGACCCACCAGTCCGGCCGGCAGTGGGCCGACGTGCTGACCGAGCACGACGTCGGGCCGCGGGAAGCGCTCCAGCGCACCGTCGTCCAACATGGCGCGCGCCCCCTCGCCGTACTCCTCTGCGGGCTGGATGATCACCACGAGCGTGCCCGACCACTGATCCCGCTCGGCGACCAGCCGCTCGACTGCGCCGATCATCGCGGTCACATGCATGTCGTGCCCGCAGGCGTGCATGATGCCCACGGTCTCACCGTCCGGGTCCACGCCGACGGCCGTGGATGCATAGGGGAGACCGGTCTCCTCGGCCACCGGCAGCGCGTCCATGTCGGCGCGCACCCAGACGACCGGGCCGTCTCCGTTGGCGAGCACGCCGACCACTCCTGTCCTGCCGATGCCCTCGTGCACGTCGAGTCCCAGCTCCCGCAGGTGCGCGGCGGCGATGCCGGCGGTGCGGGTCTCCTGGAAGGACAGCTCCGGATTGCTGTGCAGGTCGATGTACAGCGCTTCGAGATCGATGCTCATGACGTGAGCCTAGTCCGGGCGAAAGAGGTTTTCGCAGGTGGGCGTGATACGGTGGCATGTCCTCCACTCCGGAGGCCCGGTGAATCTCTCTCACCCCGGGCGACAGTCACCATCGCCCCACGCGTCTCGCGCGCCGGATCCGGCGCACGCGATCGCCCCCCACGTACCCGTCTCACGGGAATCGTGCCCGTCGGACGTTCCGGCGCGGCGCACCCGGCCGTCTCGACGGCCATAACAACAGGAAGAAGAAAACACATGGCCACTGGCACTGTGAAATGGTTCAACTCGGAGAAGGGCTTCGGCTTCATCGCTCCCGATGACGGCTCTGCCGATCTCTTCGCTCACTTCTCGGCGATCGCATCGTCCGGATTTAAGGAGCTCACCGAGAACCAGAAGGTGGAGTTCGAAGCTGAGCGTGGCCCCAAGGGCATGCAGGCGATGAACATCCGCCCGCTCTGACACAAGCGAATCGAACCGGCCCGGACTGCACAGTCCGGGCCGGTTCTGCGTCTGCGGGCGACTTCGGCGTCGTGATCAGTGCCGGTACGACTCCAGCGACGGACCCGGATGCAGCACGCCGTTCACGATCGCCCGGATGGCGAACTCGCTGGCCTCGCCGAGGTCGATGATCTCCGGATGCAGCAGCCACTGCAGCTGCAGCCCGTCCATGACGGCGAGGATGCCGGCGGAGGCTCCGGCGACGGCATCCTCGTCCTCGACGCCCTCCGCCTCGCACAGCGCGTGGAACGCCTCGGTGATCTCTCGGCGCAGAGTCGTGTAGCGCTCCTCGAAGTACTCCCGTCCCGGATGCCCGTCCGTGACCGACTCCGAGGACAGCACGGTGTACGCCTGCACGATGCCGGGGCGGCGGGCGTTGGCGTGCGCGGTTCGGACGAGGTGCAGGAACAGCTCGAGGCCGCCGGGGATGTGCTGCTCGGCGAGTTCGGCGACATCGGCCTGGTCGCGGTAGGCGAGCACTTCGAGCAGCAGCTTCTGCTTGGAGCCGAAGTGATGCAGGACACCGGCGTGGGTGAGCCCCACCTGCTCGGCGACGTCGGCGAGGGTGCCGTTGGTGGATCCCTTGCTGCCGAAGATCTCGACCGCGGCCTTCAGGATCTCGATGCGCTTGTGCTGGGTCGCGCGGGTTCGGGGCGTGTCCTTGATCACGGTTCCTCCTCGGGCGATTGTAACGGTCTGGTAAGGGTCGCTTGCAAGCTTACTCACCAGTAGGTAATCTTCAGGCAGTTCACTTTCCGGTGAGTAAGTGAATGCCGCACCCGAGCGAAGCCGCTCAGCCCCGACACGAAGACCAGTGCCCAAGGAGAAGCAATGAAGCTCAGCAGATCAGTTCTCGCGTTCACCGCGATCGCCGCCCTCGGTGTCGGTGCCCTCGCCGGATGCGCCCCGGCGTCCAGCGACAAGGGCGACACCAGCACGCCCGGCGCCGCGCTCACGATCGCCAAGCCCGACGGCGCCATCACGACCGAGTCGCACAACCCGTATCTGGGCGACTCGTCGGCCTCGAAGTACGGCTACGCGAAGGTCATCTTCGAACCCCTCGCGCTGGTCAATCCCACCGGCGACCTCGGCACCACCCCGTGGCTGGCCGAGTCCGTGGAGTGGAACGACGACTACACCGAGCTCACGGTGGTGCCGCGCAGCGGCGTGAAGTGGAGCGACGGCGAGGACTTCACCGCGGATGACATCGTCTTCACCTTCGACCAGTTCAAGAGCGGCAAGCTGAGCGACACCTCCGGCCTGAGGTACGAGGGCGCGACGGTCGACGGCGACAAGATCACCCTCAAGTTCGCCGACTCGAAGTACACCGCGCAGTCGCGCGTGCTGCACACCCCGATCGTCCCGAAGCACATCTGGGAGAACATCGCCGACCCGAACACCGACCCGCTCACCGGCGAGGGCCTCGCCGTCGGCACAGGACCCTACGTGCTCGACAACTGGTCCACCGAGTCCGTCACGCTGACGGCCAACAAGGACTACTGGGGCGGTGAGCCGGCCGTGCCCGAGCTGCACTACGTCTCATACGGCGACAACGCGGCCCTCACCACCGCCCTCGTCTCGGGCGAGGCGGATTGGGCGCAGGCGTTCATCCCGCAGATCCAGGACAGCTACCTGGCCGCGGATGAGGACAATCAGTTCCTCGTGTCGCCGACCGCCGGCGCGGGCACGCTGTTCATGAACCTGCAGACCAAGCCGTTCAACAACCTGGCACTGCGCCAGGCCCTGGCCTGGACCATCGATCGCAGCGCGTACGTCGATATCGCCCGCGAGGGCGCGAGCGACGAGGTGTGGAACGTGACCGGCCTCGGCGACCTGCTCTCGGACGAGATCATCCCCGAGTACAAGGACGAGAACTACAAGGTCGATGTCGACAAGGCCAAGCAGGTCCTCACCGACGCCGGCTACACCTGGAAGGACAAGAAGCTCGTCGACCCCGACGGCGAGGCCGTCTCGTTCTCGATCTCGGTTCCCGCCGGCTGGAGCGACTGGAACACCGAGCAGGCGCTGATCGCCGAGGAGCTGAACGAGCAGCTCGGCATCGAGGTCAAGGTCGACCAGCCAGACTGGGGCGGCTGGGATGCCGCGCGCCAGGAGGGCACCTTCCAGGCGATCATCCACTGGCTCGAGGACACCGGCAACGCGTACGGTCTGTACACGTCGACGATGGACCCGAAGTGGATCGTCGACGACAAGGCGCAGTACAACTTCGGCCGCTTCGACGACCCGGCCGTCACCGAGGCGCTGAACACCTACGCGAACGCATCCTCGGATGAGGACCGCCAGGCCGCGGTCGCCGTGATGCAGAAGGCGTTCGCCGAGAACGTGCCCGCCATCCCGCTGGGCGCGCACCCGCTGCTGGGCGAGTTCAACACCCGCAACTACGTGGGCTGGCCGTCGGAGGACGACCAGTACGCCTCGGGTGACCCGACGCAGCCCGGGATCGTGCAGATCCTCGCGAAGCTGAAGCCGGCGAACTGATGACAGGGTGGTGCTCTGCGCGACCCCCGCGCGCAGGGCACCACCGACCCCTGCCCTCGGCATCCGTCCCGGCCTGAAAGCGACCGTCACCATGTCAGAACCCCTGCTCTCCGTGCGCGACTTCTCGGTCGTGTACGACGTCGATCCGCCGGTGGCGGCCGTCAAGGACGTCACCCTCGAACTGCAGCGCGGCGAGATCCTCGGTCTCGCCGGCGAGAGCGGATGCGGCAAGACGACGCTCGCGTACGGCGTGCAGCGCCTGCTCAAGGCGCCCGCAGTCATCACCGGCGGCAGCGTCGTGTTCCACGACGCGTCCGGCGAGACGATCGACGTCAACGGCCTGGATGCCGAGCGCATGCGCCGCTTCCGGTGGGACAAGATCTCGATGGTGTTCCAGGGCGCGATGAACGCCCTCAACCCGGTGGCGACGATCGGCTCGCAGCTCTCCGACGTCTTCGAGGTGCACCGTCCAGACATGACCCGCCGACAGCGGCGGGCCGAGGTCGAGGAGCTGCTCGAGATCGTGAAGGTCGGGCGCGACCGCATCCGTTCTTTCCCGCACGAGCTCTCCGGGGGCATGCGCCAGCGCGTGATGATCGCGATGGCGCTGGCCCTGCGCCCCCAGCTGATGGTCATGGACGAGCCGACCACCGCGCTGGACGTTCTCGTCCAGCGCGAGATCCTGCGTCAGATCTCGCAGCTGCGTCACGAATTCGGCTTCTCGGTGATCTTCATCACTCACGATCTGCCGCTGCTGCTGGAGATCAGCGACCGCATCGCCATCATGCGCGAGGGCGAGATCGTCGAGCTGCAGAGCGCCGAGGGCATCTGGAACAGGCCGCAGCACGAGTACACCCGCAGACTCCTGGAGTCCTTCCCCCGTCTGACCGGCGAGAGAGGAGTGGTGGCCCGATGAGCATCCTCGAGTTCGACCACGTCAGCAAGATCTACAACGTCCGCGGCGCCGGCCGCATGAAGGCCCTCGACGACGTCTCGTTCACCCTCGAGTCCGGGCGCACCATCGGCCTGGTCGGCCAGTCCGGCAGCGGCAAGTCGACCATCGCGAAGATCCTCACCCAGCTGGAGACGCCCACCAGCGGCGAGATCCGCCTCGACGGCGCCCCGATCCCGCGCCGAGGCCGCGGACTCCGCAGCTACCGCCAGCAGCTGCGGATGGTGTTCCAGGATCCGTTCGCCTCGCTGAACCCGTACCACTCGATCCGCTACCACATCGAGCGCCCGCTGCGGCTGGACGACGTCGTGCCGAAGAAGGCGACCGAACGCGAGGTGCGCCGGCTGCTGGAGCGGGTGCAGCTGATCCCGGATGCCGTCATCGATCGCCGCCCGCACGAACTCTCCGGCGGGCAGCGCCAGCGCGTCGCGATCGCCCGCGCACTGGCATCCCGCCCGCGCCTGCTGGTCGCCGACGAGCCGGTCTCGATGCTCGACGTCTCGATCCGCCTCGGCGTGCTGAACCTGCTCGCCGACCTGCAGCGCGAGGAGGGACTGGGCGTGCTGTACATCACCCACGACCTGGCCACGGCGCGGCACTTCAGCGACGAGATCATCGTGCTCAACCAGGGCCGCATCGTCGAGCAGGGACCGGCCGACGACGTCATCCTGAACCCGCAGAACCCGTACACGCGCGAACTCAGGGCGGCATCCCCCGACCCGGAGCATTTCTTCGCAGCCACCGCCGGAGGCATCCGATGACCGCCGTCGAACCACAGCTCGCCGACACCGACGCCGTGCGCACCGACGCGCTCGAGGTCGGCACCACCGCGACCACCGCGCAGGGCCGCTCGCGCGTGCCGTGGCGCCTCCTCGCCAACCGCGCGCTGTTCTACCTGTTCACCCTGTGGGCGGCGATCACGATCAACTTCTTCCTGCCCCGGATGATGAAGGGCGATGCGGTCGACCAGTACCTGGCCCGCAATCGCAACGTCTCCCCGGAGGCGGCCGAGGCGCTGCGCGCGCTGCTGAGCCTGGACACCGACAAGACCCTGCTCCAGCAGTACTTCGACTACTGGGGTCTGATGCTGCGCGGAGATCTCGGCATCTCTCTGCTGCACGGCATGCGCCCCGTCACCGAGGTGATCAGCCAGGCCCTGCCGTGGACGATCGGCCTGGTCGGCTTCGCGACGATCGTCTCGTTCGCGATCGGGACGATCGGCGGCGCGTTCGTGGGCTGGCGCCGCGGCAGTCGCCTGGATGCGCTCGTGCCCATCACCACGTTCCTGAGCACCATCCCGTACTTCTGGCTGGGCCTGCTGGCCATCGCCGCGTTCTCGGTGAACCTGAAGTGGTTCCCGATCGGCAAGGCGTACGGGGTGGGGGTTCGGCCGGAATGGAGCCTCGAGTTCGTCGGCCAGGTCATCCATCACGGCGCGCTGCCGGCGATCACCATCGTGATCGCCTCGCTCGGCGGCTGGATGCTGGGCATGCGCAACATGATGCTCACCGTGCTCGACGAGGACTACATCATGGTCGCGCAGGCCAAGGGGATGCCGAACCGGCGCGTGCTGTGGGGCTACGCCGCCCGCAACGCGGTGCTGCCGCAGATCCAGAGTTTCGCGCTGTCGATCGGATTCATCGTGGGCGGCACGATCGTGATGGAGATGGTGTTCAGCTACCCCGGCGTCGGAAAGCTGCTGCTGGATGCCACGAACGCCAAGGACTACGCGCTCATGCAGGGCGTGTTCCTCGTGATCACGCTGTCAGTGCTGGTCGCGAACCTGCTCGCCGACCTCGCGTACGCGTTCCTCGACCCGCGTACCCGTCAGACGGAGGCCTGAGACATGACCGCTCCCGCAGAGAACACCACGCTCGCCGTGCGCACCGCCCGCCCGCTCGACGAGCCGCGTCAGGCGTCGTTCTGGACCAGGGTCGTCTCGGCCTTCGCGATGTTCCGCAACGGCAAGTCGATCACGGGACTCTCGATCCTCGGCTTCTTCATGCTCGTCGCGATCTTCGCGGATGTGATCGCGCCGTATCCGCCCACGAAGGTCGACAACACCGCGCGCTTCCAGCCGCCGTCGGTCGCGCACTGGCTGGGCACCACGCACATCGGCGAGGACGTGCTGAGCCAGGTGATCCACGGCACCCGCGGGATCATCATCGTCGGCTTCCTCGCGGCGATCATGGCGACCGTCATCGCCATCACCGTCGGCGTGATCGCCGGCTACGTGACGGGCTGGCGCAGCGAGTCGCTGTCGGCGCTGACGAACGTGTTCCTGGTCATCCCGGGTCTGCCGCTGATCATCATCGTCGCCTCGATGTTCGAGGACCCGCCGCTGTGGCTGGTGGCCGCCGTGCTGGGCATCACCGGCTGGGCCTGGGGAGGGCGGGTGCTGCGCGCGCAGACGATGTCGCTGCGCAACCGCGACTTCATCCAGGCCGCTCGGGCCAACGGCGAACCGCTGCGACGGATCATCACGGTCGAGATGCTGCCCAACCTGATGGCACTGATCGCGGCGAGCTTCGTCGGGACCGTGACCGCGGCCATCCTGACGCTCACGACGCTGTCGTACATCGGTGTGATCCCGGTGAACACCTACAACTGGGGAACGATCCTGAACTGGGCCTCGGCGCAGGGCGCGTTCCGGCAGAACCAGTGGTGGTGGTATCTGCCTCCTGGGCTGTGCATCGCCTTCATCGGCGTCGCGCTCGCGCTGATCAACTTCGGCATCGACGAGTATGTGAACCCGCGCCTGCGGTCCGCAGGGGAGCGGGCGCGCGCGATGAAGAAGAAGGGTCTCGACGTGAACGATGCTGTGACCGTCGTGCGGCCCGACCTGGCATCCGTCGTGCGCGACGCGAGCGCACCACAGCCCTACGACAGCGACCTGAAGGAACCAGCGCATTGAGCACCACCACCGCAGCGACCACCGTCCCGTACCAGGACGCCGCCCTCCCGATCGCCGATCGCGTCGCCGACCTGCTCGCGCGCATGAGCGTGGCGGAGAAGGTCGGGCAGATGCTGCAGCTCGACGCCCGTGACGACCTCGTCGATCATGTACTGCGACGCCATGTCGGCTCGATCCTGCACACCTCGCCGGAGCGCATCGTGCAGGCCAACGAGCTCACGGCGCGGACCCGCCTGCGGATCCCCCTCCTGGTGGGCGAGGACTGCATCCACGGTCACTCATTCTGGCCAGGCGCGACCATCTACCCGACCCAGCTCGGCATGGCCGCATCGTGGGACGCGGGACTGGTCGAGAAGGTGGCCCGCGCCACCGCTGTCGAGGTGGCCGCCACCGGCATCCACTGGACGTTCTCGCCGGTGCTGTGCATCGCCCGCGACCTGCGCTGGGGCCGGGTGAACGAGACGTTCGGCGAGGACCCGCACCTGATCGGCGAGCTCGCCTCGGCGATGGTGCGCGGCTACCAGGGCTCCGGCCTCGCAGACCCCACCGCGATCCTCGCGACGGCGAAGCACTTCGCCGGATACTCCGAGACGCAGGGCGGCCGGGATGCCAGCGAGGCCGACATCTCGCCCCGCAAACTGCGCTCGTGGTTCCTTCCGCCGTTCGAGCGGGTCGCCCGCGAGGGCTGCCGCACCTTCATGCTCGGCTACCAGAGCACGGACGGTGTGCCGATCACGGTGAACGACTGGCTGCTCAGCGATGTGCTGCGCGGCGAGTGGGGCTACACCGGCACCCTGATCACCGACTGGGACAACGTGGGCCGCATGGTGTGGGAACAGCACGTGCAGCCCGACTACGCGCATGCCGCCGCCGCCGCGGTCAAGGCCGGCAACGACATGGTCATGACCACGCCGCGGTTCTTCGAGGGTGCGCTGGAAGCCGTGGAGCGCGGGATGCTGGCATCCGGCGACTTCGACGCGGCCGTCGGCCGCATCCTGACCCTGAAGTTCGAGCTCGGGCTCTTCGAGGATCCGCGGATGCCGGAGCCGGGTCTGTCGGATGTCGTGGGCCAGGCCGCGCACGCCGATCTGAACCTCGAGATCGCGCGGCGCTCGCTGGTGCTGCTGGAGAACGACGGGACGCTTCCTCTTCTGCCTGCTGCGCCCGGTGGCCCCCTGTCGCCCGCCCGCACGCGTCGGGTCGCCGTGGTCGGTCCGCTCGCCGACGACGCACAGGAGCAGCTCGGCGAC